>JAKUUM010000030.1 GCA_022447065.1 SAR86 cluster bacterium
CCGACTTTATTTTTGCCGTTATAGCTGAAGAATTAGGATTGATAGGTAGTTTATTGATTATTGGGTTGTATGCTGTATTAATTTGGAGAATTTTCTCCATTGCATTAAAAGCGATCAATAGGAAAAGGATCTTTCAAGGATACCTATCATTCGCAATAGCCATCTGGTTTACAACACAGGTTATTATAAATATAGGAGTCAATATGGGGCTCTTACCAACTAAAGGATTGACCTTGCCACTAATTAGTTACGGTAGAAGTAGTATGATCATAACCCTTATTACTTTGGCTATAGTCTTAAGAATAGGCTGTGAGAATCCAAGAACTAAAGTAAATAAAAAAATTGGTGGTTAAACAAAAGAGTTATTCAATTATCATTGCTGCCGGTGGAACCGGAGGCCACATTTTTCCTGCCTTAGCTATAGCTAATCATTTTAAGGCAAACGGCCATAAGGTTGTTATTGCAGGAACTGGTAATGAATTAGAAAGAAAGATATTCAGTCAAAGCGATATTGCGGTTGAATATTTTAAAGCTCGAAAAATAGAGCGCAAGGGTCTCCTGACTTTCTTTGATCCAGTCAATTATCAGAACATTTATCAAACAATATCTAAACCTGATGCCGAACTAATAAAGTTCTTAAAGGGTTTTGAACCTGATCTGGTGTTAGGTATGGGGGGTTATCCATCCTTAAGCATATGCAATGCTGTTGATAAATCTAAGAGGACTGTTGTAGTCATTCATGAGCAAAATGCAAAGGCAGGTCTTGCAAATCGATATCTTGCGTGGACAGCTGCATGCGCTGTTATAGAGGGATTGCCAGGGAGCATCGGTGGAATAACAAAATTTTTTGCAGGTGATTGCCAATATTTAGGCAATCCAGTTCGACAAGAGATCATAGATAAAAGACAACCTCCGAGAGAATTTCCAGATATATCCAAGAAACCTCGAATATTTATTTTAGGAGGGAGCCAAGGAGCCAGGTCTATTAATTTTGCAGTTCCTAAAGCCATGCATTTACTAAGCAAGGATACACCAGTTGAGATAACGCACGATACAGGAGAGGCAGATTATGAAAAGGTTAAAGAGATATATAAAGATTTGAATATAAAGGCCAAAGTCTCAAAGTTTATTGATGACATTTCACAAGTATATAAATGGGCTGATATAGTGATTGGTAGAGCTGGTGCAATGACAATATCAGAGCTTTCTGCGTTGGGCCTCCCATCAATACTAATTCCATACCCACAAGCAACTGATAACCATCAGTTCTATAATGCAAAATTTTTAGTTGATAAAAATGCTGCAGAGATGATCCTAGATAAGGATCTTGAACCTGAGAAGTTGGCTCAAATAACCAAAAGTTTTTTTTTAGAAAAGGACAAGCTCAAAAAAGCATCAATGGCTGCTTATGACAAAACCTTTGTAGAGGCAACAGAAAAAATTTCAGATTATTGCATGGGTATCACTGAAAAGGGCTTATTAGACTTCCCAGTGAATAACCACATTAATTGGAGGCGCTAAATTTTGTTCAAGGAAATTGCACAACAATTTGAAGATGATTGCTCATACGATGAGCCTATGTCAAAGCATACTTCTTGGGGAATTGGAGGGTGTTCTGATCTGTTTTATTCTCCCAAAAGCAGAAAGGACTTAGTTTATTTTTTGTCCAGTATTGATCCAACTTTACCTATTACTTGGATAGGAAGAGGTACAAACATCTTGGTTAGAGATGGTGGCATCAGAGGAGTTGTAATAAGTACAAAATCTTTTCTCAAGGAAATTATAAAGACTTCAGAACATCTTTATAAAGTCGAGGCAGGTGTGGCATGCGTTGAACTAGCTCTTTTCTGTCAGAAAAATGGTATTGGACCTGCAGCATTTTTTTCCGGTATACCTGGATCCATCGGTGGTGCATTAACCATGAATGCGGGTTCATTTGGTATGGAGACATGGGATTTGGTAAAAGAGGTGGAAGTAATTAATGAGAAAGGCGATATTAGTTTTTTAGAAAAAGAAAGTTTTGATATTGCATATAGGACAGTCACTTTCCCATTCAGATTATGGTTTTTATCTTGTTCAATGTCTTTATCGAGTGATGAACAAACGACCAAAGATAATTTGATAGAGCTGAGGAATCAAAGAATAAGGACACAGCCTCTAAGTGAAGACACGTGTGGATCTGTCTTCAAGAACCCACCTGGTAATTATGCAGGAGCATTGATTGAAAGATCTGGCTTAAAAGGGTTTAAGATTGGATCGGCATCTATTTCTGAACAACATGCAAATTTCATAGTTAACGAAGGAGGAGCAACGGCTCGTGATATTGAAAATTTGATTAAACACACAAGACAAGCGGTAAGAGAAAAATTTGACATTGATTTACAGCCAGAGGTAAGGATCATAGGCGAAGCTTCATAGAGTGAATAAAGTAGATAAAAAAAGTAAGGAGAAATTCGGAAAAGTGGCCGTACTCTGCGGTGGTTATTCCTCCGAAAGAGAGATTTCATTGATTACAGGAAAAGCCGTTTGGCAAGCATTATTGAACAAAAATATCGATGCTTACCGAGTCGATACGAAGAATGAATTCTTGAATCAGATCGCTGAGAACGATTATGCATCAGCTTGGATTGCTCTTCATGGATTCGATGGTGAAGATGGAAAAATTCAAAGTCTTTTAGAAATCATGGATATTAGATATACCGGCAGTGGTCCTTTGGCTTGTTCGTTAACCATGAACAAGTTATTTACCAAAAGACTTCTTCTTCAAAATGGTTTTAAGACTCCAGATTTTAAGTTGGTAACTCATATTAATCAGTTTGAAGAAGTTGCAGATCTTTTAAAGACACCCTTTGTTTTAAAACCGTGTTCGCAGGGATCCAGTATAGGGGTTTCTATCATTGAAAATAAAAACGATTTTGAAAAAGAGTTCCAAGCTCTCGAGAAGTTTAATGATTGGATAATTGCAGAGTCCTATCTTTTGTATTCTGAATACACAGCAGCATTTTTAAATGAAAAAATTTTACCGTTGATTAAAATCGATGCTAGTCATGAGCATTTTTACAACTATGAAGCAAAGTATTTTAGCGACGAAACAAAATATATCTGTCCAAGTGGATTAGACCCACGAGTTGAGAAAAGGATACAAAAAAGGTGTTTTAATGCCTGTAAACTTTTCGCTATAAGGGGATGGGGAAGAATTGATTTTTTTATAGATCAAAATGATGAGCCCGTTA
>JAKUUM010000031.1 GCA_022447065.1 SAR86 cluster bacterium
ATCCAACTCATTAACATTCTCCCTGAGTACTGATGCGAATTAAGCGAATTATGCGAATTAAGCCAGCAATTATTCCTACTTGATTAACAGTTAGCTCCAAAAACTGTTCCGCCTCAATCTTTCTTCCAACGTCCTCAAAGAAGAAGCTAACCTCTTTAAGGGCATTTGAAATAGTTTCTAAAATTTTAATTATTAATTATCTTAAGGTCACGCTTCAATTCTCCTCCATCCCTCAATGCTATTTAGATATTCTCATTTGTTTCTATGCTTATCTCCCCACTTCCTTGCCAGTTTCTAGGTTTCGGCGGTTTGGACGGGGATTGTTCGACAATACCAATTGCATCTATAGTCCATACCTTCTTGTTTACTTTATGATAAGCAAAAGCTGAAAAGCTTTCTTCATTGTTCGGCTCCATAGCGATCATCACATCACTGGATTGCACGAATCCATAGTTGGGGCTTTTGATGATATCCAAGGTACAGATAGCTAGGGAATAGGAATCCTCCGGCCCCTGATCCGCCCAATATGCTTTACAGGCAAGAAAAATATTATGCAGATTTAGTATGGTATCTTTATCTAGGGTATCTTCGGAGGTTAAATTGTTAGCATCGCTGAATATGTTTTCATCCGCTTTAACATCATGACTCGAGAAAAGAGTAACTAACAAACAACAAGTAAGTAGCTTTGGTATTAATTTAAGTTGCCTCATTTAGACCCCCAAACCCTTGTTAGTCTTCGAGATTTTGAAGAAATTACTCTCTTTCTTCTATTAAAGCCCTTCTACAATGTTTCTTTGCTGTGCATAAGCACAATTTTCACAGGAGGGATTGTCTTCAGGAAGTTTTTTGGAGTTCAACAAATCTATCATCTCCAAAACCTTATCTTCTATCCAACTAGAATCCCATGCATACGGGACCAGAGTTTCCTCAAAGACCATTTTTGAGTCGAATGCAAGTGCGTTGCGATCTGCGTTGCACACATAAAAATAACTTATAGGAGATACTTCAAAACCCATCTTTGTTAAAAGGTATGAGTAGAAATCCATTTGCACCTTATACCCCTGATGATACATATGGGATAAGTAGTCTTCAGTGTTAACGGGTTTACTATTTGCCTGGGACTTGTAGTCAACAACGATTAATTTATCAGCATTCCTGTCTAACCATATATCATCCACGCCACCATGCAGGATAATATTGGAATCTCTGAATTGAATCTTTAGACCATGATGAAGTGAGTCTCTCCACTTATCAATGTCGTCATGCTGAAAAGGTACAACGTGATTTAGGTTATATCTTTCAAATATTCTATGAGGGGTTTGCTTTTCACGACAAAGATCAAACTCCTTCTTCAATAACAGGTCTGTTGTTTCATTCAATGTCCATCCCGGTGTTGAGGGCGATGCTAATCCCTTTACTCTATCGAGGTAAAAACACCTTTTGCAGGTCAAAAAGTCATTAAACTTACTCCGACTTATTTTAAAAGGATCTGTTTGATTAGGGGTATAAACAGAGGATGATCTGCTCCTTATTCCAGGCGCAGGAACCAATTGCCCCTTACTGTTTCTTTTTAGACTTATCATGATTTGGGTTCCATGAGAAAAATTGTTTCTTCAGTCATACCCATCCTTTACTTATCATACCCCTCATTGCTGTTTTGTACAAAACCCCTCCAAGTTGAATTGTGCTCGTTCAACGGTCATTCCAGTCTGCCGCAGTTTTTGTTGGTTGAAGTACAATGAACAAAGCCCCAATCCTCCGGGACTTTTGTTTCAAACTGGCCTAGAGCAATCACTAGTGTCACAGCAATCACCCCTGAAATTATCCATAGTTTTTTCATTTTCAAAGCTCCTCTTAATATTCGTTTCTGATTACAGCGTTTATGCTCTTGAGTTTAAAGTTGATTAGCTACTTCCATATATATAGTTCGAGAACTCGAAAGTTTGGTTCGATAAACTAAATAGTCAGGTTTACACTGAATATTTGTCAGGGGGTTTTATATTTTGGAAAACTATGATCGGGTAAAGTAGAATTATTTTTTATCGAACACTACGGACAACTGACATAAAATAGCCTCACCGCCTTTAACACTGCGAATGGTTTCAACAATCACCTTAGGGTCTTCCCTTAAAGGAGCTATGCAGTGGTTACTGCATGACTGTTTAATCTTAGCTAGGTAGAGTTTTAGCGTAGGGATTTGCCTTAATTAAATTTTTCTCCATAACGGGAAGGCTACGTTTGTGTCTGCCTGGCTTCCAAAGAAGATATAAATTTATAGCAACAGAAATCACTAGAGATAATAGAACTATGATCAAAAAAACCCAGACGTTCAAAGCCTCATAAGTAATCCCAATAGTATCCGCAGCATTTAATAAAAAGTTTACGCACCAATCAAAAGTATTCTCAATCCAAGTGCTATCCATTTCATACCACCTTTCTTATTATTTAATAGTTTCAGGGTATTTAGTACCTGTCCGGCGGATATAATCTATTCCATAAAAAGAGCCCTCCTATAAAAATTAAACCGCAAATAAAATTGGACGTTGAAAGCCATACGCCTCCAGTCGTATCAACCCATCTCTCTGTCCAGAAAGGATGAAAGAAATACCAAAATAAAATTGAATAAATAAATACTAGAGAACATAAAACCTTTTTACCAAGAGATCCTTTTTGAAGAGGAACACCGCACTTTGGGCAGACTATAGCTTTTCTGCTGACCTGATTACTGCATTCATAGCAAAGCTTGAGTGACATAACGCTGGAGCGGTTATTTTATTCCAAGACTATTCTTGACCTTATCCATCAACAACTTTTCTTAAATCATTTCCTGCTTTAAAAAAAGGCACTCTCTTTGCGGGAACTTCCACTATTTCTCTGGACCTGGGATTGTGGGCAATTCTTGCATTCCGTTCCCGAATTACAAAACTCCCGAAGCCTCGTATTTCCACCTTGTTTCCTCCTGCCAAGGAATCGCTGATACTTTGGGTGATGGCGTTGACGACATCTACCGCCTGCTTCCTGCTTAGCTTGCGTTTGTTTGCTAGTTTTACAACCAACTCTGCTT
>JAKUUM010000032.1 GCA_022447065.1 SAR86 cluster bacterium
CTTTAAGTACATACTGAAATCTCCAGCCATATCCATATAGTCTGCTGCACCTCTTCTCTTTTCCTTGAACTCGCGATATTTAGCCTGCTCCTCTGCACTAAAGACTGCTCCTGCTGGCATCTGCGGGAGAGTAGTAAGGGACTCGTCATGAAGTATTGAGTAGCCTTTGCCAGTAATCTTGTCACTTGCTTTAGATGCACGTGTATCAAAGATTTTTAAGCCACTTACAGGATCAGTTCGTATTGCCATAGAGTAAGAGAAGTTTTGTCATGCTCTAATTTACACAGATTTAAGGATTATTCCAAATTGGACTAGGTGGTTGAGCTAAGCATGGAAAGTTGGAACTGCTTAGTCCTATTACTAACAAAACATAATAAGTTATGTGGCTTTTGTACAGAGATATGTAGTTAGGGTATGGTTATTTAATTTTCTTTGCCCCTTCTATCTCATCAATAAGGGCTTGCTTCTTTTTTAATAATTTCTGGTACTCTTCTGTTACTCTTTTTGCTTCTTCCAATTCATCTGATTCATCAAATTCAGTTGGATGCCAAACTGATTCTAATTTGTCTTTTTTGGTAGTTATTTTCTTAGATTCGTTCATTTAACTTTTATTTCTGTGACCTTTGTACTAGTCTAAACCTCTAATTGAAGTTGTTCAAATATTGAGCAAAAGCCTTAGCAGATTCTATTTTCTTTTGCCTGATGGTGGAGTTAAGTGGGGAAAGTTGGAACCGATTTCTCTTGTTTTACCTAAGCAGGGACCCAACTGCCATGGAAACCAAACGGCACTCTTTGGGGTAGTTTAATTTGGGCAATCGGACCCAAGTTAATGTCCTGAGCGTTGAAGATCATCAGATTACTTTTATCGGTTGCTCTGTCATAAACATAGGTCATTAAATAACCTTCGTCCTCACTTGTTTGGTTCTCTGAAGGAATGAAAACAGGTTCTGCACCCATCTCACCTTCATGTAATTCGTATACTTCATTTATATTCTTAGCAAAGTCATACTTAATGATTCTTCCAAAATCAGGTTTTTGCTGTGATCCAATGCCTAGTGAGTATCCAAATTGATTAAATTGACCATTTAAATTTGGATGAATTCTTGGAAACTCTGCAGGTTGATCATCAAGCTGTTGTTCATAAGCATTGCCATTGGATAAATTGAGAGTCCATCTAGTTAACAAAGGTGGGAACTCTGTAAAAGGACCATTCCAGTCTTCGTCAAACACCCTTTGGTATCTCATGGCATCAACTATTACATTTCCATGTGTGTCCTCGTAAGCATTTAAGGTATGAAAGAAATAACATGGATCTATATTAAACCACTTAATTTCATTACTTTTTTTCTTCCTATCTAGAAGACCAATCCTTGACTGATGATCATCGTTCCAAGAAAAAGGGAAATAACCAGTGCCTAATTTGTAAAGACTAAAAGTGATAGAAAGGTCTAACACCAACACATAATTTTCAGTTATCGCACATTCATGCAGCATTGTGCCGCTGGACAAAGGTAATAAATCCGTCCTCTTTACTCTTCCATCTTTACCAACTACAACGTAATGAGCTTCGTAAGATCCCCTTGGAAAAGCATAACTAATGCCATGCAATTCTTTTGACTGAGAATCAAACTTAGTATGGGCAGTAAACCCTTCTGTCTGGAGTGTTCCAAAAAATGGTTCTGTACTTAATGAGTTTAGTTCTTTATCTATTTCCACTGGACTCCCACCGGCTTCCACAATAGCGTAGATTTTCCCAGCATGAGAAATAACATGCGTATTGGATTGATCGCCTCCTACAAGTCTATTTCTATACCAAATAGCTTTTCCTTCCTCAATCCTTACACCGTGGAGCATTCCTTGCCCTGCAAACCAGTGATATTTTTTTGTATTTGGAGAACCCATAGGATTAGGTCCGTTCCTTAAATAGAGTCCTGATAACTCCTTCGGAATACTTCCAACAACCTCTAGTTTGTCTTCAGAGATTATTTCTTTTACAGGGGCATAGTTTCCTTGAAGGTAATAATTTTCTTTACTACCTATGATTCCAAATCTATTTAATCCCCAACCTAATACAGCAACAGAGCCAAGGCCCAATCCTGTAATCTTTAAGAATTTCCTTCTGTCCACTATTCAGAATTATAACTGGAATAATGA
Organism: SAR86 cluster bacterium; assembly: GCA_022447065.1. Lineage (GTDB taxonomy): Bacteria > Pseudomonadota > Gammaproteobacteria > Magnimaribacterales > Magnimaribacteraceae > AEGEAN-183. The sequence goes on from JAKUUM010000032.1 coordinate 2,155, forward strand.
AGAAAGTTTATTACCTAGGTGGAACTAAATGTTAAAGGGTAGTTATCTATAAATAGAACTGATCAAGCCAGGAGGCTATAAATACTAGACATTTCCCTGTCGGTATATGAAGGAAAAAATCAATCCAACAATTAAATCTGCAAAATTGACTTTATATAGTGCATATCTAAATTTTTTTTGTTATCATTGTCAAGCAAACCGATTAAGGGGTTAGAAGGTGGCAACACCAATATAACAAACTTGAAGTGTTTGAAGTTGAGAAGCGGGAAAGAAAACACAATAACCGAATACCCGCTACTCCGCGAATAAGGGGACGACGTCCCTTTTTTTTATTACCTACCCCACTTCTCATAATCACTCTTCGTTTGTCTTAATTCAAAATTCTAGAGCATTCCAAATCTTAGTAGATGGAGATCTATGCGGGGAAAGTTAGAACTACATACTGTTTTGTTTCTAATGTCTCACTCAGCTTCCACAATGACAAAATAATTAAACGCCAGCGTGAAAGTTAAGAAAAAATCCTCTCCCCTTTTATAAAGAGAAAGTGATTGAGAATCACTATCACACTCATACCCAATTTCAATGGGCCTTTAGGCATCACTTTTGTTGTAAAGTTCACCGCATGTTTGAAGCAGCACTTTATTTTACTGCTACCACACAACAATCAGAAGGAAAAAAGAATGAGTAAAGATGGAAAAACTAATGCATTAAAAAAGAAGTATGAAGCAGACATAGCTGTTGCTAAAACAGAACTAGATACCTACTTTGAGTCTAGTGTCGGTATTGCCGAACATCCACATATTATAGAGTCAATGGATATACTAATGACGCAACTAGCTACTGCTGAAGAGAAACTAAAAAGTTTAAAAGAAAACTTTTAAGACGAGAGAAT
>JAKUUM010000033.1 GCA_022447065.1 SAR86 cluster bacterium
TCCTTCTGTTGCATCCCCAAGCCCCTCAAGAAACTCTGACTGGGTACCTTGAGTCAGCATCAGGTGTTTTGGATTATGGCGTACGGTTTTGAGTGCACGGGAAAGCTGAACCGCTTCCTCCGGGGATGCCATCATACCGATTACCATTTCTGCACCTGAATTTTTTATTGAGTTTGCTAAAGTCAACCAATCTGAGAAACCTTCTTCGGGCCATTGTTCATGATAGACTAGTTTCATTCCAGCTTCGACTATGTAACCCGGGGCCATGTCTTCAACAAGTTTGCCGCTGCCAGGTAATTTAACTTTCTTGCCCAGAAGACCATTTGCAATCGAATTGGCGAAAAAATCGTCAGCATGTACCAACGCCACCGTCTTCGGCTGATCTGAAGCCGATGCACGATCACGAACCACTGCAAGCAGTTGCTTGCCATAATATTCAGCCGGATTTGACTGGAAATAAAAAAGATTTTTGAAACCACGCCTGTAGATCCTCAATGCTCCACCTGATGGTATAGGTAGAACATAATTGTATTTAGCAAGGATTGTGGAAGTTGGAAAAGTCAGTTTGCTTGAAAAGGTGCCAAATACTAAATCAACCTTGTCTACATTTATAAATCGCTCGTATTGAGAAATGGAAGTTTCAGTATCAGAACGATTATCTATTGCCAAAAGTATTACATCTTTTCCTAGCCAGCCGCCGTTTTGATTTATGATATCGACGCACATCTGGTAACCTTCAAGGTGCTTCGATCCAGGAACCGCAAACATTCCGGTCAAAGGCATTGAAGCTCCAATTTTTATTGTCTCAGCAGCATAAAGACTAAATGAAAAAAATAGTGTTAATGCTGTTAATGCTAATTTTTTTATTCTCATACTCCTCCTTAAATTAATGAAATTAAAAAAAATGACCTAGTTTAAAAGACTAAGTCTACAAACTTCAGTAAGTTTTAAACTAAATAAAATATATTGTCAAGTCATTTTAGGAAACTAAATCTGCATGTTTTTCCTTTGTTCAAAAATGTATATCTCCTTTAGAAGGTTGAAGCATTACTAAATGAGGCTGGTTCAGATAAAACCCGAATTCTACAAACAAATATATGGCTTGACAAAATGGTTGATTTTGACTAAATGAATTAAGTTTGGGATGCTTGGATAACACCTGTAACTTCTCCGGCACACGCCTGTGGTGAGGCTAAGTTTGCTGTAGCGGGATACAAATGGAACAGGGATAATAGGACAGGTTTAGCCTGTTTTATTTGAAAATGGTATGGCATATGGGTCTTTTTCTCAGTATGGTTGCCATCTGTTCAAATTCTGTCGTGATGGCCTTTAATGGTCTATAACTTTAGCTTTTAATTTTTAGATAATAGTCCCTTTCGTATAGTTTTAGCGGAACTGTCGCTTAATTCTTTAAGCAGGAATTTTATGGAGAAACCATTTTAGTAATAGTTCATTGCAATGAGTTGATGAATAATTTAGGTTAATCCAGTGACCCCAAAGATTCTAAAGATTTAGTAAGCTTTTCTGTAGCTTCTTTATTTCTTAGTATCTGCATTATCATAAATTTCCGTGCTCCACGTTCTCTACCTCTATCGAAAAACTCTTTGGCCTTCTTGGTATTTCCATTACTAATTGAAGAGGGAAGTATGAAAATTTAGAAATCTCACCCTGCAAACAATATAATTTTTCAGGAAAGAATTTGTTTCTTTTCATTATCAACTACAACAGGACTCTCATAAAAATTAATTTCTGGTTTTGAATATCTATCAGTAATCCAATTAACCCTATCTTCATCAAACCAATTTTTAGCATCTTGCATACTATCAAAAGTATAAACACCACCAGCAGTATTATTCTCAATATCAGCGATATAATTTTTTCTTCTAAGACCCGGAACATCTTGATATAAAGTAGATGTCTCAATAAATTTTTCTTTTAATATATCTGCATCTAACTCATCTGAAATCTTAAATGTAACAATAACAGTAATCATTTTATTCTCCTTTATTAAATTATTACCACACGATTTTAACACTAAAAGGATTGACTGTATATTGCCGCCTTCCTACTGCAGATAAAAAATAATTTATCATTCATCACAAAATCTAGCGGTATAGCTTGAAGGGGGTAATTTGCCCCTGGAGTATCGTTAAATACCCTCTCAGAATATTTCTCAAAATATCTCCAACAGTCATTGCTCATGAGAGTTTACTAAAAATACCTTTTGAGAATCACTAATTCTTCACAGTCAGACACCCTCCAAGTAAAATCCCTCATTCTTGTAAAACAAACCGATTCATGTTATATATTGGGTTCTCCTAATCCACCAAAAGGGAACCAAGTGAAACACCTACTCATTCTCTTCTCCTTATTTCTTTTTAGTTTCACCGTCATCTCCTGTAAAAGTAGTAAATCAACTACTACGACTACGGACAACTCAACTATATTTGTTGGAGTAGGAAATTCAGGAACCATCATCACCTCTCCTGATGGAACCTCTTGGACTAAAAGAACCTCTGGAACCATATACAATCTAAATGGAGTCACCTACGGAAACGGACTCTTCGTGACGGTGGGTTATTCAGGAACCATCCTCACCTCACCAGATGGAACCACTTGGACTGAAAGAACCTCTGGAACATCAAAGTATCTCTATGGAGTCACCTACGGAAACGGACTCTTCGTGACGGTGGGTTATGAAGGAATCATCTTCACCTCTCCTGATGGAACCTCTTGGACTAAAAGAACCTCTGGAACATCAAAGTATCTCAAAGGAGTCACCTCCGGAAACGGACTCTTCGTGACGGTGGGTTTTTTAGGAACCATCCTCACTTCACCGGATGGAATCACTTGGACTTCAAGGACTTCTGGAACAGGAATATCTATCCTGGGAGTCCAGTACGTGAACAGTACCTTCGTGACGGTGGGTGAAAAAGGAACCATCCACACCTCGTCGGAAGGAACCACTTGGACTAAAAGAAACTCTGGAACATCAAGGTATCTCAAAGGAGTCACGTACGGAAACGGACTATTAGTAAAGCTGGAG
>JAKUUM010000034.1 GCA_022447065.1 SAR86 cluster bacterium
TTCATTAAAAATACTAATAGCACAAAAAAACCCCCGAAACTTTCGTTCCGAGGGTTCTAATTTTGTTTAGTGTATGTTTTTAGAGTGTTCTCACAATGGAACGGTTTTACATTCCCATTCCACCCATTCCTCCAGGGGGTATACTACCAGCAGCTCCAGATTTTTCACTTTTTTTTCTTTCATGAGGGTCCAATATAGCCTTTCTTAATCTACAAGATTTTGGAGTAATTTCTAAAGCTTCATCACTATTAAGTATACTCAGTTGCTCAGCAATTGACATCTTACGTACTGGCGTCAGCACGACGTTTTCATCAGTTCCTTGAGTTCTCATGTTTGTAAGCTTTTTACCCTTCATAACATTAATGATCATATCACCAGGTTTTGGAGCTAGCCCGACAATCATTCCAGCATAAACAGAGTCATTATGAGTAACAAACATTTCACCTCTCGCCTGTAAATTATATATTGCAAAAGCAACAGCTTTACCTTTTTCCATTGAAATTAATGCACCATTTCTTCTGACTTCCATCTCACCTTCAAATTTTCCATAAGAATGAAATATTCTATTAATCACACCGTTACCTTTTGTTAATGTTAGAAATCTACTTGTGTAACCCATCAAACCTCTGGTAGGTGCATGAAATATTAATCTTTTCTTGTCTTTTCCTGTATCTTTAAGGTCAATTAATTTACCTTTTCTTCTATTCATTGAGTCGATTACTTTTGAAGAATATTCTTCGTCTAAATCCATAGTAATTTCTTCAATTGGTTCTAATCTATTTCCATTATCATCTTTTTTAAATAAAACTTTAGGTGGACTTACAGTCATTTCAAAACCTTCACGCCTCATTTGTGTTAGTAAAATTTCAAGCATCAGTTCTCCTCTTCCACTTATTTCAAATGAATCTTTACCTGTATTTTCTGAAAAAGTAATTCCAACATTATTTTGTGCTTCAAGTACCAATCTATCTCTAATTTGTGTACTTGTTAATTTTTTACCTTCTATGCCTGCAAGAGGGGAACTATTAACAGTTATTGTAATTGACATTGTTGGAGGATCTATAGGAGTTGCTGCTATTGGTTCATTAACATCAAGATCACAAATAGTATCTGCGACGTTTGCCTTTTCTAATCCAGCTATTACCACAATATCTCCAGCCTCACCAACATCAATAGTAACCTTTTTTGTTCCCTCGTACCTAAAGATTTTAGTTAGTCTACCTTCGTCTACTTTTTCCCCTTGAAGATTTATAGCTTTAATTTGTTGATTAGCTTTTGCAGTTCCTTGAGATATTCTTCCAACCAAACTTCTACCTAAAAAACTATCAGCGTATAAAAGAGTAGATAACATTGCAAAAGGTTTTGATTTATCAAACTCAGCAGGTTTGACCTGATCAATAATCAGATCTAATAATGGATTAAGATTTTCTCTTGGTCCGTCCAATTCTTTACTTGCCCATCCAGATCTTCCACTTGCATATAAAACAGGAAAATCTAATTGCTCTTCATTAGCATCTAAACTTACAAATAAATCAAAAGTCTCTTCTAAAACTTCGTTAGCTCTTTGATTAGGTTTGTCTAGCTTATTAATAACTACTATTGGTTTTAAACCTTGTCTAAGAGCTTTTGCTAATACAAATTTAGTTTGTGGCATTACACCCTCTGTAGAGTCTATTAGCAATAATGCTCCATCTGCCATGCTCAACACACGTTCAACTTCAGCTGCAAAATCTCTGTGACCCGGTGTGTCAATGATATTTACTCTTGAGTTTTTCCAATTAATCGAAGCAGGCTTTGCTAAAATTGTAATACCTCTTTCTTTTTCTAATTCTCCAGAGTCCATAAGTCTTTCATCAACAATTTCATTTTCTCTAAATGATCCACTCTGTTTCATTAAATTATCTATAAGAGTAGTTTTGCCGTGATCAACGTGAGCTATAATTGTTATATTTCGAATACTGTTGTTCATAATTTGAGGCTCTTATACATGTATAGTTACATTTGAAAACTAAAAAAAAACCCCCGATTTTATCGGGGGTTTTAGAATTTTTAGGTTCTAGAGAGATGGGATTACATTCCCATGCCGCCCATTCCTCCTCCCATACCACCAGGAGGCATACCACCACCAGGAGGACCCGAATCTTTTTCTTCAGGCTTATCAGCAACCATAGCTTCGGTTGTAACTAATACTCCAGCTATTGAAGCAGCATCTTGTAAGGCTGTTCGAACAACTTTTGTTGGATCGATAATACCTTTTTCAAACATATCACAGTATTCTTCCTCTTGTGCATCAAATCCTTGAGAAGGTTTCTTACCTTCTAAAAGTTTACCTACAACAACCGATCCATCTACTCCAGCATTTGCAGTAATTTGTCTTATTGGAGCTTCAAGAGCTTTTTTAACAATAGCGACACCTGCTTTTTGATCTGAACCTTTAACTTTTATTTTGTCAAGTTCCTGCGAGGCGTACAAAAGAGCGCAACCTCCACCTACTACAACACCTTCCTCAACAGCGGCTCTTGTAGAATTTAAAGCATCTTCTACTCTGTCTTTTCTTTCTTTAACAGCGACTTCAGTTGCACCACCAACTTTAATTACAGCAACTCCTCCTGCTAATTTTGCTAATCTTTCTTGAAGTTTTTCTTTATCGTAATCAGAAGTTGTTTCTTCAATTTGCTGTCTAATTTGATTACACCTAGCTTCAATATCAGATTTTTTTCCGGATCCACCAACAATTGTACTATTGTCTTTGTCGACTTTAACCT
>JAKUUM010000035.1 GCA_022447065.1 SAR86 cluster bacterium
CATAATCCAGAGTTACCCCAGCGAAAGGAGTGGTTGAATTGACTTCATAGGAGATACCACCTCTCTCAACAAGTTGATCAATTAAGATTTCTTTTGTCACAACCCAAAGCCTACAACAACTCAGTCAAGTTTCACAAATTGTTGAAGGTTTAATAACTATTTAAGTTATTGCTTCTTCTCTCTTTTAAGTGCTCTCTTCTCTTTAAGGGTCTTACCTTTTTTCTTAGGAACTCTTTTTTGCTGATTCATGCCTTTTGCCATTTTGAATACTCCAGTTACCAAATATTTAATTTACTTTAGAAATTAGATTAACAGTCATTAGAACTTTCTCCTATCATCTAAAATATTTGTAATTGCTTGCCTTTTACCTTTTAGTTTGGTCTTTAAGTTAAGTATTGGTATTATTGCTTCGCTAAACTTGCGGTTGCACAAGGGTTTAGCAAAGAGAAGCACTCATTAAGCACGAGTGCTTTTCGCTTTTTAGGGAATGATTTTAGCCTAATTGTCGCAACTTAAAGCTTTCAGCTTTAGATTGCGAAGCTTGGTTAAGGTTTGTCTGTTAACCCTAAATCTTGTGCTTCTTGTTCTGTTAACTCTCTCCAACTTCTTTCTTTAAAATTTTCTTGGCAGAAAGTTTGGTAAAACATTGTAAGAGTAGACATTCTTTGTTGATTCATACTTTGTTTTTCTTGATTATTCTCTTCCATACTGAAAACTCTATACCTCTCAGCCATATCTCTTGCTTCTTCACAAGCACTTAATTGTGTTTTAGACATATATTCAATTTGTGTAAATTGCATATCTTTCTCTGTTGGTAATCCCTCATATTTGTCGCGAGACATTTCTATTATTATCATTACTGAAGCAATTAAGACTGCAATAATGGTTATGTTCTTTATCGTTTTCATTTAGGCTAGGATTATTTCTTTTTTGCTCTCTTCTTTGCCTTTTTTTCTTTAATACTTAGTGAGGGTTTCTTTTTATTCTTATTCCCTCTGTCTCTATATTGTCCTTTTGCCATTTTTTACTCCTTTAATTAGTTCTCCGTTTTTATACTCTTTGGTTTTGGTTAGGTTACCGTTTTCGTCAAACAACTCAAAGAGACCGTCTAGTTTTCCGTCTTTGTAGTTTGCTCTCCACTCTAATTGTCCGTTTTCGTAGAACACATCATAAATACCGTCTATTTTTCCGTTTTTGTAGTTTCGTTTTTCTTCTAATTGACCGTTTTCGTAGAACTTTTCCCAGAGACCGTCTAGTTTTCCGTCTTTGAAGTTTGCTCTCCACTCTAATTGACCGTTGTTGTAGTATTTCTCAGAGAAACCCTCACTTTTTCCGTCTTTGTAGTTGGATCTTTGTTGTAACTGACCGTTTTCATCATAATCCAGAGTTACCCCAGCGAAAGGAGTGGTTGAATTGACTTCATAGGAGATACCACCTCTCTCAACAAGTTGAGCAATTAAGATTTCTTTTGTCATAACCTAAAGCCTACAACAAACCTGTCAAGTTTCACAAATGTTGATGGTGGATGTTTTAAGACAGCCGCCTTTGAGGTGTTTGAGAGTCTTGTGAAGTTCTTTGAAGTGTCGAAGAACCAAAACTGGTTCAAGTTTGTTAACCGTAAGTAATGACAAGTTGAAAAATGCTATTAATTAACTATGATACGTGTCGTGAAAGCTAATATAGATCTTGGGTGGGAAGAGTGGATTAGTCTGCCTTCCATCAACCTTCCTGCAATAAAGGCAAAAGTAGATACGGGGGCTCTAACTTCTGCTCTGCATGCCAAACACATTGAAGTCTTTAAAGTAAATAAAAGACGATACGTAAGATTTGAGGTATCACCTCTACCCGAAAAACCACAACTAGTGATTTCTTGTTCAGCACCCTTAATAGGCACAAGAAACGTCACCAGCTCTAATGGGAAAACAGAAAAGAGGCATTGCATAAAGACTTTAATAGAGTTAGCTGGAAGAGAATGGGAGATAGAAATATCGCTAACTGATCGAATAAGTATGCAATACAGGATGCTTTTGGGAAGGACAGCGATTGAACCAGGTATGACTGTCCATCCAACTGAAAGTTTTTTGAATGGTAATCCAAGGAAAGACTTATACAGAAAGAGAAAGAAAATTACTCCCAAATCTAGAAGAGTTTTACGGATAGCATTACTTACAAGAGAACCAAACAACTACTCGTCAAAAAAAATACAAATTGCAGGTGAACTTCGTGGTCATCAAGTGGAGAAGATAAATGCTACTAGATGTTATTTAGACGTAGATACTGATAACCCGAAAATTTATTATGATGGCAAGCCCTTGCCTAAATACGATGTGGTAATTCCTAGGATTGGAGCGTCAATTACTTCCTATGGCTTAGCTGTGACTAGACAATTTCAACTGACAGGAGCAACTTCTATTAATGACCCACAAGCAATAGCAAACTCCAGAGATAAGTTTTTGGCACATCAATTACTAGCTTCTGCAGGCATCGATATACCCGTGACAGGTTTTGCTTCGTCTCCTAGAGATACTAAAGGAATTATTGATGTTGTGGGTACCATTCCTTTGATCGTAAAATTGATTGAATCCTCACAAGGAAGAGGAGTTATATTGGCTGAAACTAAAAAAGCAGCAGAGGCTGTTATAAGTGCTTTTCGAGTTCTAAAGGCGAATTTTTTAGTTCAAGAATACATAAAAGAATCCAAAGGGGAGGACCTGAGATGCTTGGTTGTAGATGGAA
>JAKUUM010000036.1 GCA_022447065.1 SAR86 cluster bacterium
AAGAACCTAAGAGAGGAAGGTTGATTCCCACTCAATAAAGCTAATCTAACTTGATAAAATCAATAAGAATTTTTGATAACTCTTCTGCGCGACTCCATTGATAAAAATGACCTCCGCCAATATGAGGTGCACTCTTAGCATTAGGTGCCATTTCCAGAACATCACTTTCTATGCCATTAGTAACTGGATCATCTCCAGCAAAGACAGATAAAAAGGGTTTATCTGAAGTCTTAAAGAACTCTCTAGCCAATCTTTGTGCTTCTAGAGATGAATCAGGTAAAGTCGGCACATGGCTTGGCATGGCCCTTGGACCCATTTTATATGAAGGATCTGGGAAGGGCGCTTCATAAGCTCTACTAACATCAGAAGAAAAAGGTGAGATTTTTTCTAATCCCATTCTTTGGAAAAAATAATGTGCTGCAACAACAGGTCTGGATTTTTTTTCCATCTGAAAAGAACAAAGAACACCGATCGGCAAATTAACTGTATCCCAACAAAACTTTTGCCAATACATAAATTTCAAAGCCGGATGAAAGTCTTCACTTGTATTGTCACTTCCATCCATTTGTTGTACTTGTCTTGCCATAGAAAATAGAGTTAGTTTGATTTTATCTTCTCTGAAGGCTTTAACTTTTTTTATAAGTTCTTCTGATGCATCAGGATTGTAGGGTAAGCCAGTGTTTCCCATCGAAACCTTTACAAAACGATCTGGTTCTTCAGTAATCATTCGAAGTCCAATCAAACCGCCCCAATCCTGCCCAAAGAAAGTAATATTCTTGAAGTCATTTTGATTTAACCATTTCGTCATCCAATCAACTTGTCTTTGATAACTATAATCTTCTCTTGAAGCCGGTTTATCTGACTTTCCATAACCAGGAAGATCAGGTGCAATAACCCTTATTCCTCCAGCAATTAAGTGTGGAATCATTTTTGAATAGAGATAACTCCAGACAGGTTGGCCATGCATTGCTAGAAGTATTGGACCGTCTTTAGGACCTTCATCAATATGATGAATTCTTAGATCAGAGTCGTCGTGAGTTTTTATTGTTGTGTAGTGAGGTTCGAAAGGATAGCCTTTAATATTCTCAAATTGCTCATCAGGTGTTCTTAATATTTTCATTTAAATCTTCCTTTTAAATTTAGTTTGGCCAGTATATATATTCGTCTCCTTCTTCATAGTCTTGGCCTCCATGCTTGTCGATTAACATAGGAGAGTCTAAAACACTAGGCCAAAGAGGTTCAGCTTGTTCCGAATTATGGAGAGCTAACAGTTTTTCTAATTGAGACACTTTAGTTGGATTATCTTTGGATAAGTTATTTCTTTCTGTTGGGTCTTTATCTAGATTAAATAACCATCTTTTATCAGGACGATCAGCCTTAATTAATTTCCAACCTTTATGCAAGACGCTTTGATGATGACCTTCTCTCCAAAAAAGCGTTTTGTGCGGTTTTTCTTTATTTTCTCCTTGAATGTAAGGAATTAAATCTACCCCATCTAATTTTCTATCTTTAGGCACAGAAGCTCCGGCAGCAGCAGCTATGGTATGAAAAATATCTATGTGATGGATTGGAGATAAGAATCTTGTCCCTTTTTTTATTTGAGAGGGCCATTTAGCAAGGAAGGGCACATGCATGCCGCCTTCGAAATGGGTCAGTTTCCATCCACGATAAGGTTTATTTATATCGGGTAGTTCTATATAACCTGCACCTCCATTGTCACTTGTAAAAATTATTAAAGTATTGTCGGAAAGTCCGTTCTCTTCTAGTGTCTTTACTATCTTTCCTACACTTCTATCCAGTGCTTCTATCATCCCAGAGTAAACACTTAAAGCATGATTGCCACTATGAGAATGAAGATCGTAATCACTCTTAAGAGATTGCAAAGGGTTGTGAATAGCCCAATGACCTAGGTAAAGAAAGAATGGTCTGTTTTTATTTTCTTCAATTACCTTTATTGCATTGTTAGTGTAGTAATCAGTTAAATATGCATCGGGTTCAAAATCATCGCTCTTATTAAATGAAGCACTGAACCTGCCAACTGTCCAAACCATATTGTCTATGGGATCATTAAGATTTCTAGAATTCACTACATCGGGATGATTTTCTGGAAGGTATAAGGTCCCTATCATTGAAAGACTGTCATCAAAACCTTGATCTATTGGATGGCTTCCTTCCATTTGGCCTAAATGCCACTTCCCTATGTGCGCAGTGTAATATCCTTTATCCTTTAAGATCTCAGCAATAGTAATTTGTTCAGAAGGCATTCCTAGATCTAATATATCTCCCCTTTTTGAAGCTAAATCAAAATCAATGAAAGTTTTTAGCTTAGGCTCTTCCTCGGCAGTATCTTGCATCCACTGCATGATAGTTATTCCAATTTTCGGGAAAGGAGTAAATTCAAATCCAAAACGAGTGGAGTATCTGCCGGTCTTGATTGTTTCTCTAGATGGAGCGCAGACGGAATTGGCAGCATAACCATTATCAAAGTTAACCCCTTCAAGCGCCAATGCATCGATATTCGGTGTCATTAATGAACCATCCCCAGCTCCGCCGTTATAGAGAGACAGATCATTAAATCCCATATCGTCAGCAAGTATTAAGATAATGTTAGGAGGTCTTTTTGATGGATCAGAAGAAGTTTCATTAGGACCTTCAGACCAATTAACCATGCCTTCTTCTG
>JAKUUM010000037.1 GCA_022447065.1 SAR86 cluster bacterium
CTTGTAAAACATCCCCCCAAAAATATAATAATAGTGTTGACTTAGATTCTTCTTTGATGTATATTAGTTTGTTTTTCAGTGTGCTGATCCAAGTCGGCACAATAATAAATCTTTTAAAAAGGAGAAATATGTTAGGCGAAAAAGTAGGAACTTTTACTGGTACAACAACTGACAAAGTATTGCCAGCACAGGGTGGTTTTCCAGTGTTTGAGACATCTGCGAAAACTAGTGGAAAACTTGCAGGTGTGGATGTCCAATCAATGGCTACATATTCGGCTTCAGTTCAACCGGATGGAAGTTTATATGGAGAGTGCCCAAATGCTGGAGTTGTTATGGCCAGTGATGGAGCGGCTACATTTAGAGCCACTGGTTGTGGTCAGATGACCGATGACGGTGGAGCAAAATTCCGAGGTGCAGTATATTTCCAAACATCTGCTCCCTCTCTTATGGCAGTAAATGGAAAATGCATGGTTTATGAGTGGGATGTCGATGGCCAAGGCAATGCAACATGGGAAATTTGGGAGTGGGTATAAATTAAATAATTTTCAATAAACCAAAACCCTCGACCGTTTCAATTTTTCCAATATGGCTTGACCGCTGACAAGATACCGTCTGCTAGGTCTCACAGCGTCAAGCCTTCCCTCCTCTATATCTATTTCTATAGTCTCATTTATTGAGAGGCAAATTATTAGGTGTCCATATAGGTGTCTATCAGCCCTGATATTCAGTACTATTCAGTAGCTTCAACCTCCTGTGATTGACTCCCACTAATTCTTCACAGTCAGACACCCTCCAAGTAAAATCCCCATTTCTTGTAAAATCCACCTCAACACCAAAAGAAAACTTGCTATATTTTAATTCTCCTCTAACATTAAGTCATTCCAATCCACTCTCCCTCCAAAGGAATGACTATGAAAATCCCCATAAATCTTCTCAAAACATGCCCAATCAACTCTGAAATCTACAGAGATAGTGATGTGGGAGACTTAGTAAACTCAATTGGTGAGGTGGGATTACTGCAACAGTCAAGGTGATGTAAAACAAACCGTCAACATTGACGGCTTGTTTGTCGGTTCTTAAATATTTAAATCCATATTCACTACCCTCCAAGTAAAATCCCCCAAAAAACCAACCCCATCATCTCATGTGAGTAACTCCCACTAATTCTTCACAGAGTCAGAAAGACTCCAAGTAAAATCCCAATTTCTTGTAAAATGATCCAAATTGTGGTATATATTAGGTTCTCCTAATTCACTTATAGGAACCCTTTTGATCCATATACTCATTCTCCTCTCCCTTCTTATTCTTTCTTCTCCTCTGTTTGGACAATCAGAAAGACCTGAGACAATCATAATTCCTGTTTCTTCTCTTGGTGATGTCTCTGAAGTCAGGAAACAGATACTTCAGAATACTCTTGAGGATGAACTAAAAACACATTTCCGTCTGACTCCTCAACAGAGATTTGAAGAAGCACAAGAAAATCGAAATGGATAGGCACCCAGTTCTTAATGGAATGTTATACGATCAAGGATTAAAAAAGAAAAATGCCGTAGAGGCTATTTCACTAATCAAAGAAGGTTGGAATGTTAGGGATGCTTTAAGTAAATGTCATTCATCATACTCAAGCATAAGAGAGTTTGGTTACGAAGGAAGCGGCAGGCAGTGCCCAAGAAAAACTATAAAGAAAGTGAAAAAGTGTATAGACAAAATAAACTCTGGTGGAATACTTACAAGAGTGCTGAAAGAATTAAAGTTAGGCGCTTGGAGTTTCTATCGGTATAAATCTTATTTCTAATGAAAGAAGGAATGTGGCAGAAAAAATAATAAAGTATGAAATAAAATTACTATCAACTAAATCAGTTAATCCTCAATTTGAGAAGAACCTTGATAAGATTATAAAAAAAGCATTTGATAGTAGCGCAGGCAAAAGTTTAATGAGTGGGAGTTCTTATGTTGGGATAAGTCAGCTCAAAGCATAATCAATCTACAAGGAACTTATCAAGGGTTGGTTTTTTGCTATCTTCATAGAACCTGCTTGCTTTAGCCTTTATGTCCTGTGTTTTCTTCGCATGTCTAAAAAATCCATCATCATCTTTTTTGTGTCTGGCGTTGTCAGGGTAGATTTCACATTCTTCTGTGTAATGAACGGCAAGTTCATCTGCTTCGTATCTTTTGTAAATAGTAGAATAATCTAATTCTATGGTTTTACCAGTTACTTTTGTGTAGTTTTTTACCCTTTTATCTACTTCTTTTTTCACCCGACCTTCTGCTTCATCCAAAATGTTTTCGTATTCTTGCTTAAGCATTATAGTTGCCGTTCTCTGTATCTTTCTTCGTAACTCTTCGTGGATGTTTTCTTCGGCTAATTCTTCTAATAAATCTTCTGCTGATTTACTCATTTGCCTCTCCTTAACTTTAATTTGATGTGTTTTCCATGCCTCTGTATCACTTATTATTTCGCCTGTCCAGCAGTCCTAGTTTTACCCAAATTCGATAGAAGGCCATCGCCACTTTTTTGTTTTCTTTTTGACGACCTTTTTTTCATCGTCATCGTCATCTGTATCATCTTTGCTTTCGGCTACTTTTTTATCCACCCGTGCAACTTGCTGCCGCTCAAATTGCATTTGCAACTTACTGGCGACTTCCAGGGTAACACGCTCGTCTCCCACTTTTATGA
>JAKUUM010000038.1 GCA_022447065.1 SAR86 cluster bacterium
TCGTTCCGCCAGAATCTGTTCGCCAGTCTATGGAAAAGCAAGTGACTGCCGCGCGTAATAGGCGTGCCATTTTAGAGAAGAGTGTTGGCGAAAAGCAGTCATTGATTAATACTTCTGAAGGTCTTATGCGGGAGCTTATAAATAATTCGGAAGGTGAGATGCAAAAGCGTATCAATGAAGCCAGTGGTAAAGCTTCGGAAATTTTATATCTAGGTAGGGCAACTGCCGAGTCTATTAAAAAGGTTGCAAATGCGATCAGTGGTCCAGGAGGCACAGAAGCTGTTAAGTTAGAGCTAGGGCAAAAATACATTAAGTCACTTACCAAGTTAAAGTCTAATGATAATAAGGTCATTATGGGCGGAAACCTCGCTGATATGAAAGAAATGCTTAAAGGTCTTGATATCGAAATATAGACCTTTTTCGACGAGTAAAAACTATACCGCAAGTATTGTCTTACTGTGAAGAATTAGTGGGGGTTACTCACAGGAGATGATGTGCTTGGTTTTGGTTAATTACTTAGTAAAAGCTCTTGACAATCTATTCATTTGGCATTCCTGCCTTGATTAGACCTTCCATTAAAATATCCTTTATTACTGTTGGTGCAACTTTTTCATAATCATTTATATTTTTTATTTCTGGTCTTAACTTAAGATAGTCTGAAAGAATTTCTTTAGCTTCATCCAACCTGTCTAAGTGTCCCAACATACTTGATTTCCAACCAATTGCCCCAGTAAATTTTGGGTCTACTTCTATACTTTTATTACAGTATTTTAGTGCTTCCTCAAATTCATTTAATCCAACACAACATAATATTATAGGGTAATAGCGTTGCTGTTTTGGATTAAGCTGGAGTCCAATTAGTGCATAATATTTAGCTTTTTCAAATTCTTTATAGGTTGTCAGGCTTAGTCCATATTCATAATTCGCATCAGCATGATTTGGGTTAATTTTTAAAGCTTGTTTCATATATTCAATTCTATTTTCAAAATCCTTCTTTAAATTATAGGATCGGCTTAATGCAATAAGTGCTTCAGGATTTTCAGAATCTAATTGAAATGATTTTAGTGCATTTTTATGAAACTCTTCTTCTTTAATTTTTCTTTCTAAACCTCTATCAGAACCATAAGAGCCATAAATTTCTTGATATAAAGAGTTACAAATAAGGATGTAAGAATCGGAGAGACTCTCATCTAATTCTATAGATTTATAGCAATATTTTTTTACAATATCCGATGGTTCGTGATTATTGTAACAACTTAATCCTCTTAAATACTCATCCCACGCACTCATATTGCTGGTCTGTTTTCGAGACACACGCACTTGTTCTTTCCCTTTTACTGCTGGAGAAACTAGAGCAGCAATAGCAGTAGAGACTTCATCTTGTACTTCGAAAATATCATCTAGGTCACGGTCCCACTTCTTCGACCATAGATGTTTGTCTTCGTAAGCATCTATAAGCTGAGCCGTTATTCTGACTTTAATTCCACTTTTTCTGACACTTCCCTCAACAACATAACGGACCCTCAGCTCTTTGGCGACTTCTTTGATATTCACCGACTTACCCTTGAAGGAAAAACTTGAATTCCTAGAAATAACAGGAAAGGTTTTCCAGAGTGAAAGATTGGTAATAATATCCTCTGTAATACCATCAACAAAATATTCCTGCTCTGAATCTCCGCTCATGTTTGCAAAAGGCAGAACGGCAATAGCAGGAGGTTTTTCGGTTGAAGATTGTTTTTCAGTTGTGGGTTCTGGAAGTTTTCTTTGAGATGTACCATCAAGTGTAACATCAACTGCATGCAGAACTGTGTTCTTGACTTTCTGCTCTCCTAGATCATGAAATTGGAAATTTGTCTTTTTGTTAACTATCTCGTGAACATTTTTTGACAGGCATACTCCTCCTGGCTGTGCAAGTGCCTCCAGCCTTGCAGCAACATTGACTCCCTCACCATAAAGATTATCACCCTCGATGACCACATCCCCCATATTGATTCCAATTCGGAACTCCATCTGCTCCTCTTGAGGGACGGAATTATTGCGCTCTTTTATAGTGTTTTGAAACTCTGAGGCACATATCACTGCTTCGACCGCACTTTGGAAATCAGCAAGGACAGAGTCTCCAGCAGTGTTGAAAATCCGCCCGTGATGTTCATCTACTAATCCATCAATGATGTTTCTGCAAACCTTAAGATTCTTGAGTGTTTGATCCTCGTTTTCTTCCATCTTCGTACTGTAACCCACAACATCTGTGGCTAGAATTACTGCAATTTTTCTTCTAGGACTTGACTCTGCCATATTAATATTTATCAGAAATAGGAGCTAAAAAATAAAAAACTTGCCCTCTTGATGTAATAGAAAGTGTTTAGTTTTTAAGTGGTAATATCTGTCAACCCAATATATAACACCAATCGGTTTGTTTTACAAGAAAGTGGGGATTTTACTTGGAGGGTAGTGAATATGGATTTAACTGTTGAAGAACGGTCAAACAAACCGTCAACATTGACGGCTTGTTTTACATCACCTTGACTGTTGTAGGAATCCCACCTCAGAAATTGAACTGACTAAGTCTCCCACATCACTATCTCTGTAGATTTCAGAGTTGATTGGGCAAGTTTTGAGTAGTTTGATGGGGATTTTCATAGTCATTCCTTT
>JAKUUM010000039.1 GCA_022447065.1 SAR86 cluster bacterium
GATTTTGAAATCCTTATAATTAGAGATTCTTTTATCCATAGTTTTTAATTAAATCAACTGCCCAATTAACTACTTTAGGATTATTCTCAGTGTTGATAACAAACTCTTGTCCTGGACCCTTATTTGTATTTACCAGAAAGTTTTCCTTATCAGTCCAATTTAGTCTATTAATAAAAAGTTCCCTTTCCTCACTTAATGACTCTTGGAAATATTCTCTAGGAAATTTCCACATTGACCTAGTGTGCTCAGGTGAAGTCAATATCAAGTCTCTAGTAGAGTTCTTAAAAAGGCCAAATCCTTTTAAATCGAGTTTTTTACTTCTTACAGTTAAATTCTTACTGCCAATATAAATGGTGTTGTTTGAGTATCTTGAGGTATCTCCATACCCATGAGGATGATTGATATTATGATCTTGTAAGTATTTTTTAATATTTTTTCCTCCTCTGACTATATCTGAAATTTGTAACCATCCGAAAATATGGTGTAAATCTCTACCTAAGGAAGAGAATTTCTTAAACCACCCAAAGAATAGGAAAAGATCTCCTATGCCTACACCACAATTTTTTAACTCTGTTTGAGAAGAACTTGCTTGGCCAAATATTCCAAAATCTTCATTGAGGGCAGGATCGTAATGACAATAGTCGTTCTCAGTAACCTGCTTTACGGATGATTCTTTAAGGGCAGTCCTACCGGAGATTTCATTAAACAAAAGATCTTTATACTTTGTGGGGGATTTAGTAGTTTGTGGTATGGGTAAAGAAAAAATTCTATTATCTTTAAATATAGGCGAAGCTCTTCCACCAAACCTAGAATCAAACCCTTTCCTACTTAAGACAATTCTTCTCATGGTTTAAATCACATAATTAGAAACCCATTAACATTAAGGGTTTCAGGGGTATGAAAAATTTTGTGTAGCTTTTGGGTAAGTATTGTTCAATCACTCTCGTCGCAGTTTGCATCTATGTGATGCTCAAATTCAAGTGTTGAATGGGTGATGTTAAATTTATCCTTTAGAAGTTGTTTTAATTTATCTTTTATAACCTCAACTTCTTTTAATTCATTTGCAGTTACCACCACGTGAGCTTCTAGAGCGATGCGATGTTCGTCTAGATGCCAAACATGAATATGATGAACATCTTCGACACCATTAATTTGTTCAGCCGACAACTTTATATCCTCTGACGATAAATCTTCTGGAGTTCCTTCCATTAGCAAGTGAATAGTTTTCGGGAGCAAAGTTAAACCTTGCCATAGCACAAAACCTGCAATGAAGAATGTAACTAAAGTGTCAACCCAATACCATTCATATAGAAGAATGAAAGAACCGGCGAGTATCACTCCAATGGAGGCTAAAGCATCTGCTAGGTTATGCAAAAAAGCTGCTTTCATATTGATGCTGCTTTTTGACATTTTGTAAGTGATTAATGCTGTAATCGTATCGACGATTAAAGCGATGCCTGCAACCAACACCATGATCCATCCTGTTATGACTTGTGGCTCTACTATTCTCCATATGGCTTCATAAATTAAATAAAGACTAATTGTTATTAAAAGAGTGAGATTAATAAGTGCCGCTATAACTTCAGCCCTTTGATAGCCGAAAGTCTTGAACTCATCAGCAGGTTTACGACTTATTTTGCGTGCGAAGAGAGCTATACCAAGTGAGGCAGCATCACTTAAATTGTGTAAAGCGTCAGCTATAAGAGAAAGACTTCCAGAAATAATTCCACCCATTATTTGAGCAAAGGTAAGGAGAACATTAATTCCAACGGCGACTAGTAAACCTCTGTCACTTTCTGGTTTGCGGTGATGATGTTGGTGATCTTTAAGACTCATCTCTTTATTAAATGTTTAACCTTTGTGTTAGTAATTTTAGCTTCTATTCCCACTGAGTAGTGGCGTTGCTTAAAAACCCTGCAAAAATTTATTTACTGTCTGATTAAAAATTTCTGGCTGATCTATATTAACGGCATGTCCAGCATCAGGGATAACCACTTTTTTAGAACCTTTTATCTTCCTCTCCATATAATCAGCTGCCGCCAAAAAATCTTTATCATGTTCTCCCACAATAATTAGGGATGGTACTGATATTTCAGGTAAAGAATTTATGATTCTGTCATCATGTTGTGTAAGCATTCCTCTTGCTGCAAGAGATAAACCTTTCGCGTTAGAATGGTTTTTTGGATCCATTTCTTTACTTCTTCCGACAAGACTTTCCAAACCGGTTTGTTCAAATTTGTCTGCAGTAGATAATGCATAATCATTCCATCCTTTTCTTGCAGTCTCATTCTTGAATCCCGGTCCTGTATCAATTATAAGTAATGAGTTAACTCTATCTGGATATTGTCTATAAAATGCCAAAGACATATAACCGCCTAACGACATCCCTCCAATAGTTGCTTCTTTGACTCCAAGCTCATCCAGAATAAAAAAGATGTCAGCAACAGTTTCTTGTTCATTGTAAAGCCTAATATCTTCGGGATAATCGGAGAATCCGTGACCGCGCATATCCCATATTACTAAACGATAATTTTTAGATAGAGATTCAATTTGGCCGTACCACATCTTTGATGTAGCTGAAAAACCATGTGTTAAAAAAACTACCGGTCCT
>JAKUUM010000004.1 GCA_022447065.1 SAR86 cluster bacterium
AGCAAGGTTATCATTCAGAGGGGCATTCAGGGCAAATTCAAGGTCATTTCTTCCGAAATCACCAACTTCGAATTTGATATCTGCATAAGATGAATCCATTTCGGGTTTCTTAGTCCTTATAGTTATCACTCCTGCTGTTGTATTTTTACCAAATAGAGTTCCCTGAGGACCCCTTAAAACTTCTATCTGTTCTATATCGAACATCTCAAGATTTTGAGTTTGCAGGTGTGGTATGAAGAAATCATCTATTACGACTCCAACAGGTGCTTCCTTGTAGAGGATAATAGTTGTTTCAGCTACTCCCCTCATTGCAAATGAGGCAGAATTAAATGCAGATACCGTAGCAGCAGATAGATTAGGAACCATTAAAGCTATATCTCTCAAATCCCGTGAAGAATATCTTTCAATATCGGTCCCTGTTATAGCCGTCATGGAAACTGGAGTGATCGTGATATCTGTACCACCTCTTCTGCTAGCGGTTACAACTATCTCTTCAAGTATTCCAGAACTTTCTTCAGCAGATTCTTCCTGACCAAGAATCATGGTAGAGCTCATTAATATCAGTAGTCCTACAAAACCTACAACCGGTTTGATTATTTTCCTTGTTAACTCTAAAATTTTATTCATTATTCTCCCTTTTTAAAATAAGAAATTCTTCTATTGACTATAGAGGCAAAGATCTAATTTTGTCAATTTTTTTTAGCCTTTTTATTTGTTGATAACTAGATGATCTAACGGAAAGCTACTTAAAGTTTCTTAAGTGCTAGTTTTTGATTAAGTTTTTGTTATTTAGATTGCTCTAAATAAAGATCCAATTCGCAGTGAAAATGTCTTAATCTTTGTTCTTGTTCTGACCATAAAGGTCCCTTAAATCCCTTAGACTTTATGCCTTTTTGTATCCTGGGCAATAATTGTGAATCCTGATCAAGAACTAAACCTAGATTGGCAGGTTCATTAGGTGCGAAGTGTTCAGTCATGGGTCTGGAAAAATTACTGAGATCTAGATCTTCTGGTAATCCCATCCAATCGGGTACTCTATAGGCGGGATTATCAGAACTTCGACATAATGTCATCGTGTCATAGAAAAACCTTTCTGGGTCGTGAGGATGTGGTAGAAAACGCATCAGGAAAATACCTTCAGGATGCAATCCCAATTGAACATTAGGGAATATACCTGTAGCCCAACTATCAGTAAGTTGACCATCTGTTAGGTTACTGTAGTCAAAGCCCATTTCTTTAGCTAGATTTCTCTTATGTTTTTGTAAAGTATTTCTAACCAATTTAGCGTCTTCGGGGAAATCCCTATTCTCTATACCGGCACTGGTTAACATTGTTTCCAAACCAATATCTACGGTCTTTTGATCATTTACCCTAGAGCTCTTGCGTCCTATGGGAACGATCATCCTACTGGCCCCATGAGGATACAGATCGTATTGTGTTTCAACATCGTCCATTACAGTTCTAGTTTCAGGATGAACTGCATGAAGGTGATACACTTCATAAAAGGCATCTACTCCTGTTTTCCAATTTGCTTCCCATTCACTCTGTACGTGACGTGCTACTTTCATTTTATCTATAGAGTAGGACTCAAGATATCCTTCTGGCAGACCTAGTCTTTCTTTAAGTGGACAGGCTTTAGAGTCCATGTTAATAAAAATTAATCCAGCATAGGTTTCACAAAGTACTTCTGATAAACCTGCATTTTGGCATATGACTCCTTCTCTAAAGGATTCTTCATCAGTTATCTTAATTAATTCCCCATCCAGATTGTATTTCCAAGAATGGAAGGAACAAGTAATGGTAGATAAGTTTCCTCTTTCATTCAAAATGAGTTTGTTCCCTCGGTGGCTACACACATTGTAGAAAGCTTTGATTTGATTTTTCTCATTCTTAGTTATTATGAGAGATTCTCTTCCTATCTCGAAAGTGAAATAATCGCCAGTTCTAACTAGATCAGAAGTAGGTCCAGCTATTAACCAGACTTTAGACCAAAGATTTTCCCACTCTTTTTCCATAAATTCTGCACTGAAGAACCTTTCCGGTGAAATTCTACTGATACCGTTATCTATATAGGGTTGCTTAGCTTCCAAAGAATCCTTTTTAGCACTGGGATTTACCTTAGGTCCTTTAATATATTTATTACTGATGTCACTCATTATTGCTTCCCCAGTACATCTATTCTCTTGTACTTTAACTTGTTATGATTATAGAGAAAGATTGTAATTACATACAAGATACAAAGATTAAAATTTTAATCAAGGTCAAATAGTGGTTTTATTAAAAGATATATTTAAAGTCATAGTTTTAATCCTTTATCCTATTTTTATTCTTGGTCTCGCTGATCCTGAAAAAATTTATCAAAAGAATTGTGCTAGCTGTCATGAAGGTGGTGTAGCCAAAGCCCCCCACAGAATGTTTCTAGAAATGATGCCAACAGATGCTATTTATTCTTCCTTAACAGAAGGAATTATGAGTAGCCAAGCTAAAAATTTAAGCATAGAATCCAAAGAAAAATTAGCAGAACATTTATCAAAAGTTTCTTTAACCTCTCTTCAGCAAGTTACTTCAAAGAGGTGTAAATCCTCAATAAAATTTGGGAAAGAGCTTTCTACCAAAACAAGTGGTTGGGGAATTGAGTTATCTAACTCAAGATTTCAAAACCCAAAACTTGCTGAAATGGATGCTTCAGATGTTACTTCTTTAGAACCTATTTGGGCCTTTGCTTTTCCTAATTCTCAAAGAGTCAGATCACAGCCTTTCCGTACAGGAAACACTATTTTTATAGGTAGTCAGGATGGTAGAGTTTACGCAATTGATCATAATTCAGGCTGTATTCATTGGATATTTAGAGCTTCTGCAGAAGTAAGAACAGCTGTTTCTGTGGTTAGGGATTCAAAAGGTAGGGCTCTAGCTTATTTTGGAGATCTTCTTGCACAACTTTACGTTTTAGATGCTTTTTCTGGAAAGTTGATTTGGAAGAAAAAAATAGACAATCACTCTAACGCAACTTTTACAGGCACTCCTATAAGCATTGATGGAGTCATTTACGCCCCTGTTTCTTCTTTAGAAGTGACTTCGGCAGCGGATCCTAATTATAAGTGCTGTACTTTTAGAGGTAGTTTGAATGCCATTAATTTACTAAATGGGGAACTTATTTGGAAATCATACACAGTAAAAAAAGCTCCAAGACAAATAGGAACTACTTCAAAGGGTACGCCAATTATTGCTCCTTCGGGAGCTCCAATTTGGACTACTGTTACTTTTGATGAGAGTAGGAACAGATTGTATCTTGGCACAGGCGAAAATTACTCTTCACCATCTACAAATACAAGTGACTCCATAATTGCTTTTAATATATCTAATGGAAACATAGTTTGGGTAACTCAAATGACATCTGGGGATGCTTGGAACATGGCTTGTATGGAAGTAAATAATCCAAACTGTCCTTCAGAGAATGGTCCAGACCAAGATTTTGGGGCAGGTCCTGTACTAGTTTCTCTGGCTGGGGGTAAAGATATTTTAGTAGCTGGACAAAAATCTGGAGATGTTTGGGGTCTTGACCCACAAAATGGATCAATTGTCTGGAGCAAGAAATTAGGACGTGGTGGTATCCAAGGAGGAATTCATTTTGGTCTTGCTGCTGATGGAGAAAAAGTATTTATTCCAATTTCAGATATGAGCTGGGGGGAAGAAGAAGTTATCGCTGTTCATGGTTATACAGAAAAACCCACTCCAGGTTTATATGCTCTGAACGCAAAAACTGGTGAGACTCTCTGGTATACAAAAGCACCTGAAATTTGCAATGATCGGGAATTCTGTAATCCAGGAATTTCTGCAGCAATTTCAGCTATTAATGGAGTGGTTTTTGCTGGTCATATGGATGGACATATCCGCGCTTACAATTCTAGTAATGGTTCAATAATTTGGGACTTTGATACAGTTCGTAAATTTGATTCAGTAACTGGAATTAAGGGTTTTGGAGGGTCTATGGGAGGAAGTGGTCCTCTTCCTTATAAAGGCAATCTTTACTTGAATTCTGGATATGCCCTCTATGGCCACATGCCTGGGAATGTACTTATAGCATTTGGAAACATTAAATCAACTAAATAATTTGAATATATAACCGATGGCAATAAGCTCTAAAGCAATAGATTTAGATAAAATTTAGAGATAGAAAGAGTTTAAGTTAGTCCGTTTGTTTTCTTAGCGAAAGCCTTCAACGACCCTAACTTGCCTCTGGTATCATTTTCTTTCCGTATTTAGGTAAGCTACTCTATCCGAGCGAAACGATCCAATCCAAATTTTGTTGCCTATTGGTAAAGCTACCGTTGGTAAACCAAAAATAGTTTTTTTAAATGAAAATCTATTTTTTTCTTCAAGAGAGATTGGATTCAATTCGTAAATAGAAAAGGGTAACGTACAAACTTTCATTCCTGAGCACCTAAGAGTATCTAAAATTTCATGATCTAGGGTAGTCACCCAAAGAGAGTTGTTTTTTAGAATTAGATTGTCTGGGGAATTGAGGAAAGTCCTAGAAATCTCCTTATTTTGGGTTAAATCTAAAACTCGAACCTTATCTCCTAGATTATCGTTGATATAAAGCAAATTCTTACTTTGATCAAAGGCAATACCGTTTGGCATAGCCCCTTCGCTTCCAACTACTTTAGAGAAGCCTTCTTTGTTATTCCACTGCAAAACATACCCGGTATCGTATTTAAATAAGGCTCCAGCAAGGAATGTAGTGATAGAAACTTCCCGATCATACATATGAGAAACAAAGAAACTTCCGTCTGACTTAAGGCTTACATCATTAAGATAACTCTCTATTGGGGCCTTAACGCAACCACGCCAATTCAAAGCCCACTGAGAGCCCTTTCGTAGCAACTCATACATCTCTACAGATTCATACTCTATGTGATTAACAACAGCCAATTGATAAAGGTCATCATCCCGCTGGACTAAATCTATGCCATGAGGTCCAATTAAATCTCCCGATTTTCGGATACAAAGACCGTCTCCCCAAGTATTCTTTGAATAACTAATATCAAGAGGCAAGCTTTCTTCAGTTATAAGATCCAACAAAGATAATTTACCGGGAATCATTTCTTCCAGGGGTTCTATGCCCCCGAATTCAGAAACGATCAGAAAATTGTTATCAGGAGTCACCGCTAAATCTTCTGGATTATTAACAACACAGACTACAGATAAAGGATAGTCGGGCTCACATTCAGTAATTTCTGGAATTGGACCAATGTAAGATCTAGCCAAAAGGAACAAGGCCAACAAAAAACATATAAGAGAAGAAGGAATAGCCCACAGATAGAAGTTGATGGATAAATAAAAATTGACGATCTTTTTTGGAAGATCAGGGAAAACAAGAAATATTAATCCCTCTAGGGCGGCGACAATACTAACAACCAGAAGAACGAGTTTCCATAAAATCTCAGTTGAATCTGGTAATGAAATTAACCATAAAGCTATGGGAAGGAATATAACGATGTAACCAATGGCAAAGAATCTTATTACCTGATCACTTGACACAAACAATTCCATCAATGAAAGGACTGTTCTCCTAAACAAAACAAAAAAACCAGATAGAAAAAAGAAGATAACCAATACGATGTTCATAACATGTTATTGATTTTTAGTTCTTAAAACTTCTTTAGAGAAATTGTTACTTGTTGATCTTACAGGATTTATTTCTATTCCCCCCCTTCTTAAATAATTAGCTTGAACAGCTAATTCATTTGGGGAGCAATATTCTTGAATGTCTTGAAAAACTTTTTCAACGCATTCTTCGTGAAATGCCTGATGGCTTCGGTAGGAAACAAAATACCTTAATAAATTTTCGTGAGCTATGGATCTGCCTGAATATTTAATTCTTAGGGTTGCCCAATCTGGTTGACCCGTTACCGGACAAAGACTTCTAAAAAGGCTACAAGAGAGTTCTTCATTTACTTCTTCAGTGGAAACCTCAAGCAATTCTCCTTTTATCTCTTCTTTGCCCTGATGTGCACTGAAGCCAACTGAATCAATAGAAATACACTCTTCAATAAAGTCTCTGGGCATTTGTTTTATCTCTATTGTCACCTCATCAGAGACACATCTTTCTAAATCGTTCTTTAAGAGGGCTTCTAGATCATTCTGATCATTTAAGCTCTTATTATTAAGGGAGTTTAAATAGAGCTTGAAAGATTTAGATTCTATAAAATTTTTTGAAGAACTTGAGTAGGAAGCATATAAAATCCCATTCTTGGGAAGTCTTTTAGAGTTAAGCCAAGATAATTCATAGGCTGTCCAAGAATCCAAGCCATAAAAAGAACTAAGATTTAATTTTATGCCCGATCTAGCTCTCGCTTCTTCCCTATTAATACCTACTAATAAAGAAGGATCGTAACTTTTTGGGTACTTTGTTTGCTTACCAAGAGGTAAATCCTGAAAATCCACAGCTAAGTCCTTATACCCTTGCCTCTATTTAATAACCATAGAGCAATGATAAAGAGAACTGCAATGAAAAAAACTATCATTAATAAGGCAAAACTAACCGTCATGTTCATTGATGACAGATCAGAAGAACCTAAAACACCGTGTCTTAGAGCATTGACCATGTACAAGATTGGGTTTCCAAGGGACACATTTCGCCAGAACTCGGGAAGCATATCTATGGAATAAAAAATTCCTCCAAGATAACTTAACGGGGTCAAAATAAACGTTGGAACGATTGAAACATCATCAAAAGACTCAGCAAAAAGAGCATTAAGAAATCCTGCTATAGAAAAAAGCATTGCAGTTAAAAAGATAACTAAAATGGTTAAGGGCCAGTTTTGAACGTGTAAGTCAGCAAAGGGTAAAGACACAATTGCGACAAGAATGGCTACCATAATGCCTCGAGTCATTCCGCCAAAAACCCAACCTGCAAGAATTACATAATGTGGAATTGGGGTAACGAGTAGCTCTTCAATACTTTTCTGAAATTTCACACTAAAAAAGGAGGACAAGACATTCGAATAAGAATTATTAATTACTGACATCATAACCATGCCAGGAACCATCCATTGTAAGAAACTGAATCCCCCCATTTCTCCTATCCGAGACCCGATAATTACACCTATGGTCACGAAATAGAGAGCAATCATGATTGCAGGTGAAACCAAAGTTTGTAACCAAATTCGGGTAAACCTTCCAATCTCTTTTCTTAAAATGGTAAGAAACGCGTTCAGGGTTTCTACTGAATTCAATCCTTTTCTCCAACAGGGCTATCCAACAAAGAAGTTTTATCAATATTTGACTCGGTTAAACTAATAAACAACTCTTCTAGCCTTCCAGTTTCATTTCTCATACTGAGTACTTTAATGCCTTGTTCTGAAAGAAAATTGAATACTTGGTTGAGTGGTTGGCCTTTCTTAACTGTTACTATCAAAGTTTTTGGATCTTTTAGCTTAAAATCAAAATCTCCATTTTGAGGAACTTTCTGCAAGGGATCATCCAGATCCATGGCAAAAGTTTCCTTTTCCAGTCTGGCTAACAATTCTTGCATACCCGAGTTCTCAATGATGTCACCTTTATCAATGATGGCAATGTTTCTACACAGTCTTTCAGCTTCTTCTAGATAGTGGGTGGTTAGAATAATAGTGGTTCCCAACTCTTTGTTGGTTTCTACTAGAAAATCCCACAGTGAACGTCTTAATTCAATGTCAACGCCAGCGGTAGGTTCATCAAGTATAAGAAGCTTAGGTCTATTCACTAACGCCTTAGCTACCATAATTCTTCTCTTCAACCCTCCGGAAAGGGTTCTAGCCTTATCATTTCTTCGATCCCAGATATCCAAACGCTTCATGAAGTATTCTGCGTTTTCCTTTGACTGCCTAAAACTAAGACCGTGATAACCCGCTTGATTTCTAATAATCTGACCTACCTTCTCGAACTGATTAAAATTAATCTCTTGCCCTACCACGCCTATTTGTTTTTTGGCCAAAGAATGTTCTTCATCTATATCTATGCCTAGCACCTTAACCTCTCCAGATGTTTTGGTTACCAAAGAACTAATAATTCCTATAGTTGTAGTCTTGCCAGCACCATTTGGTCCTAAAAGAGCAAAAAAATCTCCCTCTTCAACATTAAGATTAATTCCTTTAAGGGCTACCAAATTACCCTCATAAATCTTTCTTAAGTTTTTTATAGTTAGAGCTTCCATACTTGTAGATTAATAATTATTTCTTGAAAAGAAAGTTAGAAATTTAGAGCTTTTATTTGCTTAGATAAGCCATACTTTCCTCAAGGCCCCTAATGGTAAGCGGAAACATATTATCTTCAATCAGAGAACGTGTGAGTTCTACCGAAGCACTGTATTCCCAATGTTCAGAAGGGACTGGATTGAGCCAAATTACTTTGTCATAAACATCAACTAAGCGCTTCATCCATAAAGCTCCCGCTTCTTCATTCCAATGCTCTATGCTTCCTCCGGGGTTAGTAATTTCATAAGGGGCCATGGTCGCATCTCCCACAAAAATTATTTTATAATCGGCAGAATACTTATGTATCAAGTCTTCTGTCATGATTCTTTCATTCAGCCTTCTACGATTGTCTTTCCAGATAGATTCGTATAAAAAATTATGGAAATAGAAATACTCCAAATTTTTAAATTCAGTCTTACAGGCAGAGAACAATTCTTCGCAAATCTTCACATGGGGTTCCATGGATCCGCCAACATCAAACAAAGCCAACACTTTAACCGCATTTCTTTTTTCCGGCTGATACTTTATATCCAACATACCAGCCTTCTTGGCTGTTGAGTGGACTGTTCCATCTAAATCGAACTCTTCTTCAGCGCTGTCTCGAATAAATTTTCTTAACCTTCTTAAAGCTATTTTGATATTTCTGGTTCCCAGTTCAACACTATCATCCAGATTTTTAAAATTTCGAGCTTCCCAAACTTTAACAGCCTTTCCTTCCTTGCCTTCTCCTCCAACTCTTATTCCTTCAAGGTTCTTACCTGCATTGCCAAATGGTGAAGTTCCCTCAGTGCCAACCCACTTATTCCCTCCTTCATGCCGATCTTCTTGTTCCTGCATGCGCTTTTTAAACTCATCAAGGAGTTTTTCTAATCCGCCAAGAGACTTGATCTTCTCTAGCTCTTCTTCAGTTAAATATTTCTCAAATTCAGCCTTAAGCCATTCTTCAGGTATCAACATTTCTAGAATGTCATCAATGCTTTCTATACCCTTAAAATAAATATCAAATGCTCTATCAAATTTATCATAGTGCTTTTCATCTTTAACTAGGGTGGCTCGACTGAGGTAATAAAATTCCTGCATATTCGCAAAAGCAAGTTTTTTATCCACTGCGCCAATCAAATCTAAGAGTTCTCTTAAGGTACAAGGAACTCCTGTTGACTTAAGGGTATTGAAAAGTGAAATAAACATTATTGTTGTTGGTTATGGGCTTCCCTTCTCGCCATAAAAGCAAGTCGTTCTAAAAGTTGGACGTCTTGTTCATTTTTGATCAATGCTCCGTATAAAGGAGGGATGGCTTTAGAGGGATCCCTATTTTTAAGGATCTCGTCAGGTAAGTCATCCGCCATCAACAACTTAAGCCAATCTATTAACTCTGAAGTGGAGGGTTTTTTTCTAAGGCCGGGAACTTTTCTAACATCAAAAAAGATATCCAAAGCATCTTTAACCAATCTCTTTTTAATCTTAGGGTGATGTACTGCTACTATCTCTAGCATGGTTTTTCTATCAGGGAAACTGATATAGTGAAAGAAACATCTCCTTAAAAAAGCATCGGGAAGTTCTTTTTCATTATTACTTGTGATGATCACAATAGGTCGATGAATAGCTTTAATGGTTTCTTTTGTCTCATAGATAAAAAATTCCATTCTATCTAATTCCTGTAATAAATCATTGGGGAACTCTATATCGGCTTTGTCAACTTCATCCACTAAGAGAACCACTCTTTCCTCTGATGAAAACGCTTCCCAAAGTTTTCCTTTTTCAATGTAGTTTGCAATATCTTTTACTCTTTCATCACCAAGTTGTGAGTCCCTTAATCTTGTAACGGCATCGTATTCATAGAGACCTTGTTTAGCTTTAGTTGTTGATTTTATATGCCACTCTATCAAAGGTAACCCCAGGGATTGAGCAATCTCAATTGCAAGCATAGTTTTACCAGTTCCGGGTTCTCCTTTAACTAAAAGAGGTCTTTCCAGAGCAATCGAAGCATTCACTGCCATGCTCAAATCTTCAGTTGAAATGTATGTTTCTGTCCCTGTAAATTTCATTAAATTATCCTGTTTTTAGAATTTTTTAGAACTTTATCACAGCCTGAGTTGTGCTAGCTAACCCATTTTATGATTTTGGTATTCTAAGTTTAGCCATTTGCCTGGCTTGACCAATTAAATTTCCCTCTACATCCCAAATTTCGTCATCTTCTTCTAGGAAACCTGAAGTCACAAAATCCGTTTTCCCGCGCATTCTTAAGGGACCAGGTGAGGGGATCTGTTTCAAATGCAAAGTCAGTTCTAAAGAAGGTACCCATCCTCTTGATCCCAATCTATTAAAAATGGGTGGAGACATGGTATCTAGAAAGAAAATCACACTAAAAAGATCTATGCTTTCTCCACCTGGCCAAGCGTAATAGGCATCTAAAAAAGCTCTTTCCCTAGGTCTTTCTTCATCCCACCAATTTGAATAAGGAGCAAATCTTCTGTCTAACTGTTTTTCTAACACTGGAGTAAATCCTTTTATATAAGGCATATGTATACAATCTTCTATTGGAGGAAAATTAGGTGCTTCTACTTCTCTAAGAGTATCTCCTTTCGCTTTAGAGAAATTAGTAAAACAGGAAGTAAATCTTATCTTCTCCTCTCCATCTTGAATAAACTTAAGTGAAGCAGTGGACACACTCCTTCCTATATTGAGTTTCTCTACTTCTAATAAAGCTTTACCTGGTTCCACTCTAGATAAATAGTGTCCAGTTATAGAAAGTGGATCTTTATGCTCTAAATATTCAGATAGGGCTCTCGCAGCAGTCGCCATGGAGTAACCTCCATTAGCTACTCCACCAATATTCCAGTCATCAGTTAACTTTGCTTCCCAAGTATTTTCATCCACTTTGGTAACTGCGGTATCACGAAGGAACTTCGGATATCCAATTTCTTCAGTCATAGAATTTATCTTCTAAGCGCTTTCCTTCTTCATAAGATAAACACAAAGAATCAACACAGCTGTCATTGCTATTTCAAAACCAATGGCCATTGTTAAAGGAACAGATCCGTGGGTCAGCACTGCTAAGCTTCTAAATATAGCGGCAGAACCAAGCAAAGAAATGCTTGCATAAAGCCATGCATGCTCAGCTCTATATGCTCCAATACAGGCAAATATCCCGGCTGTAAAAAAGAAAGAAGTAAAATCACCAATTTGTGTGTTACCTCCCAGCCCTTCAATTAATGGCATGGCCAATCCGGCCGCAGCAGCAGCAGGATCCATTAACCAGCCTAAACATGTCCAAAGCATGAACAACCCAATTATTCCAGATAATATTCTCGCAATCATAATCAACTCCTGTTATTTATTAAAAAAATTAATTGTTAGGGACAACCCTGATAAGTTTTCCTTTAGGGCTATCGGTTGCAAGAACCAAACTTCCATCAGGTGCACTAACTATATTTCTTATTCTGCCTAATGTATCAAAAAGAATTTCTTCATCAACAGCTTGATTGCCTTCCAAAGTTATCCTCCTAACATCCCCAGGAACCAAAGCAGATATAAATAGATTACCTTTCCATTCTGGAAATAAATCCCCGTCATAAAAGGTCATTCCAGAAGGAGCTATTGAAGGTACCCAATACTTTATCGGCTGTTCCATACCTTCCTTTTCCTTAAAAGGAGAAATTAGAGCTCCGCTATAATCAATACCATAAGTAATGGCGGGCCAACCATAATTTTTTCCTTTCTCAATGATGTTTAATTCATCTCCCCCTCTTGGTCCGTGCTCGTGTTCATAAACTACTGAACCATCCGAATTTATTACAATGCCTTGTAAATTTCTGTGACCGTAAGACCAAATCTCAGGCTTAGCTTCAGGGGTTGATATAAAAGGGTTGTCGCTCGGTATTGACCCATCGTCGTTTACCCTGATAACTTTTCCAAAATGGTTATCGAGCTTTTGGGCCTCTTCTCTATAGCTAAATCCATCACCTGAAGTTATCAAAAGTGTTCCATCTTTTAAAAAGACCATTTTGGCACCATAATGATTTGCTGTTTTCCTTGAAGGACTTGCTCTAAAGATGGTTTCTACTTCAGTTAATGAATTGCCTTCTAACTTCCCCCTAACTACCCTCAAGCTATTCATTTTCTTATTGTCGGCATCAGTTTCTGAGAATGAGAGGTAAAGATATTTATTATTTGCAAAATTTGGGTGCAAGACAATTCCCTCTAATCCACCCTGACCTTTAAATAAACTATCAGGAATTCCAGTTATGGAATCTTCCAATAACTTACCATCTTTTATTATCCTCAACTTCCCAGTTTTCTCAGTAACCAGAATCTCATCATTTGAGAGAAAAGCTATTCCCCAAGGAAAGCTCAGTCCTTGAGCAATAGTTTCAAATTTATATGTTTTTTCATGGTGGTTTGCATAAAGGCTAAAACATAAAAAACTAGCAATGGTTAATAAACTTATTTTAAAAATTTGTTTTTTCATGACTCTCCCTTACTTAATCTAGATCCAAAAAAATGGCCTCCTAGGTATCCACAGATAACTAAAATAATCTTACCTGTCAGTGTTCTGGCTCCAGCTAACATATCTACCCCAAAAAATACCAGAGGCATCAAATAAAATATAAATGCAAGTGCAACTGCCCCTGCTATCCCGTAGGCATATTTTTTTTGGGTTTTAAGCCACCGGAGTACGATCCAGGTAACACCGAAGCTGATCACAAGGCCTAGAGAGATTATAATTGGTAGAACCGGTAAAGGAGGTAAAGGTGGTTGAGCGGAAGTTAATGTCATAAGTATAAAATCATGATAAATGCTAGAAATGAGAACTGTAAAAGTTACAGGCATATCTATGCTTGAAAGCCAGATTAGATTAGATACAGTTGTCTGAGCTCCAACTAAAAAAGACACAAGAAGTATTGTAAGAAAAAGAAATCCAATTTTTATTATTCCTTTGATCATGATAGTTTCTTAATATACATTTTTACTTTAAACAATAAAACTCTGTTTTTTTAATCTCTAGAAGTATTAGCCACATCAGCTAGCATCATTCCATCGATAATCTCTTTGTTTGCCTTTTCTCTTTCTTCCATTCTTATAAGTTCTTTTTCCTCAACTCCCAACTCACTAAGCACTTCCCTATTATGTTGGCCTAATACAGGGGCATGTGATTTTGGAAACTCATTTTGATTTAAAAAATTAAAAGGAGGTTTGGGCATTCTCATTTTTCCCGCAAGGGGGTGCTCAGTTTCTATTAAAGACCCTTGTTCTATAACTTGAGGATCTTCATGAATCTCGTCTAATTGGTTGATGGAAGCGACAGGTATACCTAATTTATCTAATTCTTCGCAAAGAACATCAGCTTCTTTATCTTCTAAGTATTTTTCTATTTCTGGAATTAGAGTTTGTTTATTTAAAACTCTTTGCTCAAATGTTGAATATTTCTGTTCTTCATACAGCTTACAGCCTATGACTTCACAGAATCTTTGAAAATCTTTATCCGCAACAACTATTACGCTAATAGGCTTATCTTTAGCTTTGAACAAAGGAAATGATTCAAATAAATCTGGTTTGTAGTCAATTCCTTCTCCTAGTAAAGTTTTCGACCACATCACATCAGGCCATATGTAATACAGCGCTGAATCTAACATTGATATAGGTAGGTATTGTCCTTCTCCAGTTCTTTCTCTATGTAACAAGGCTGTGCTTATAGATTGAGCAGCAGTTAAACCAGTTACCTTATCGAAAACTATTGTTTTGTAATATTCAGGGTCATCAGGATTTTGTGAAGCAGCAGCACCTGCAGTCGCTTGTATTAAGGGATCATAAACTCTTCTATTTATATAAGGACCAGATTGACCATAGCCTGAAATAGAAGTGTAAATGATATTTGGATTAATTTTTTTTATAGATCTATAGTCCAAGCCTAATTTTTTAACTATGCCCGGTCTGTAATTTTCAATTAAGACATCTGCTGTGGCTAATAAACTCATTAATATTTCAAAATCTTTGCTTTCTTTAAAGTCCAGAACTACTGATCTTTTATTCCTATTAAGCACTGAAAACATTGCAGCCATACCTGATCTAGTAGTCCCCATGAATCTTGCAAGATCTCCTATGACTGGAGGTTCTACTTTAATTACGTCCGCACCCTGATCTGCAAGCATCATTGCAGCAAAAGGACCTGAAACTGTAGAAGTTAATTCAACTACCCTATAACCTTCTAAAGGACCCGACATTGCTCTTCTCTCCTCAAATGACTTCTGTCTTATAATAAACCAAGCCTTATGCCGGAAGAACAATTTTTTGATATAGGAGTTAATTTAACTCATCCCTCTTTTGTTAAAAATCTTGATAAAGTTATAGAAGAGGCTATTGAAGCGGGTGTAACACGTATGTGTGTTACCGGAAGTGATGTAGACGATAGTATCTCTGCTTCCCAACTGGCCTTCTCTTTGCCAGATATTCTTATTTGCACGGCGGGTATCCATCCGCATCAAGCAAAAGGATTTAGTCCTACTTATTTTTCTGAGATTAAAGATCTGTTGAAACATGAAAATGTTAAAGCCATAGGAGAGACTGGACTTGATTTTTATAGAAATTTTTCAACTCCTGAACAGCAAAAGAAAAGCTTTGAAGCTCACATAGAAACCTCTATCGAACTTCAATTGCCATTATTCCTCCATGAGAGAGAGGCACATAAAACTTTGATTGAAATGCTGAAACCGCTGAAGAAAGATTTGCCTAAGACTGTGATCCATTGTTTCACTGGTACTGGAGAAGAACTAGCTGAGTATATTGATATGGGGTTTTTTGTAGGCGTTACGGGTTGGTTGTGTGATGAAAGAAGAGGAAGTCATCTAAAGGACTTAATTAACCTAATACCTTTAGATAAAATTATGGTAGAGACTGACGCTCCATATTTAATTCCTAGAGTTTCAGCTCTAAAAAATTCGCAAAGAAACGAACCTAAATTCTTACCCCACATAGTAAAAGAGGTTGTTAAAAACAGAAAAGAGAGTAAGAAATTAATAATTTCTTCTATGTATTTGAATAGTATAGAATTTTTTAATTTAGCTTAAGATAAATTCTTTAATTTCTTCAGAATTAAAAGGCCAACATAAGTCTCTGTCTTCTTTTAAAAGGACGGGTATCTTGTCCCAGTACTTATTGTGAATTTCTCTGGTTGCATAGACATCTTTCTCTAACAAGGTTAAGTCGTACAGATTAAGGCTGTTTAATTTTTCTCTTGCCTCCTGACAAAGAGGACAATCTTGGCCCGTTATCAGTATTATTTCTGTCAAGCCACCGCGCCTGAGGTCTTTAAAGAATTTATATCTTCTTCGTTTAAACCTATAGCTTTAAGTACTTCGTCTGTGTGCTCGCCTACAAGAGAAGGAGAAGAAACTATTTCTGGATTTGTCCTAGAAAATCTTGGAGCGGGCGCAGGTTGAGTTACCCCTTCTAACTCTATAAAAGTTTTTCTTTCAATATTATGAGGATGTAGAGGAGCTTCAGCCATGTTCAAAACAGGGGCGAAACACACATCCGTTCCTTCCATCAATGCACACCATTCTTCTCTAGTTTTATTTAAGAATATTTCTTTGATAACTTTTTTTTGTTCAGGCCAAAATTGGCGATCCATTTGGTTACTAAAAACAGAGTCGTCTAATTCGGCTATTTTACAAAGCAATTCATAAAACTGAGGTTCTATGGAACCAATCGAAATAAATTTTCCATCTTTACATTCGTACGTATCATAAAAGTGTGATCCTCCGTCTAACAGATTGCTTCCCAATGAATTTTTCCAAAGCCCAGAAGACTGCATGGAATAAATCATTGTCATTAAAAGAGCAGAACCATCAGTCATAGCAGCGTCGACTACCTGCCCTTTTTTTGATTCTTTAGATTCCAATAAGCCAGCTACTAACCCTAATGCAAGAAGCATTCCTCCTCCTCCAAAATCACCTATGAGATTCAAAGGAGGTACAGGAGGTGAACCTGGTCTGCCAATTGCAGCTAAAGCACCAGACAGAGAGATATAGTTAATGTCGTGTCCTGCAGCTTTTGCTAACGGCCCTTCCTGTCCCCAGCCAGTCATCCTACCAAACACTATCCTCTCGTTTCTTTCTAAGCAAACGTTGGGTCCTAACCCCAGCCTTTCCATGACACCTGGGCGGAAACCTTCAAAAATTGCATCGGCAGTTTCTACCAGCTTTAAAACTATTTCTACTCCTTCTTTTGATTTTAAATCTATGGCTATGGACTTTTTACCTCTATTCGAAGGTTCTTTTTTTGAACCAGTTCCAATTGCTGAGGCTCTATCTACCCTAATTAACTCAGCCCCTAGATCTGCTAAAACCATTCCACAAAATGGTCCTGGTCCAATGCCTGCCATTTCTATTATTTTTAAACCTTTTAGTGGTCCCATAATTTTCTCCTTAACTCTCCTCTCTTCCTAACGGCTTAAGGATTATAAGTAACTGTGGTAATAATGTTAAAGCCCCCATCAAAGCCATAAACATAGCCAAAGAAACAAACAATCCAAAATAAACTGTCGGGTTAAAGTTTGAAGTAACCAAAACTAGAAATCCAATAATAATTGTTGAAGAAGTATAAAACATTGCCCTGCCTATGGTGCGGTGACTATTTTGCATGGAAAGCGCATAGTTAGACGTTTTCTTGAATTCTAGTTTAAATCTATGAATGTAATGAATAGTGTTATCAACAGCCATACCTATACTAATTGCAGCAACAGTAATGGTCATAATATCCAAAGGAATTTTCATCCAACCCATGGTTCCTAGAACCACACTTGCTGCTAGTAGATTAGGAATCATTCCTATTACTGCCAAATAGAAAGATCTAAAAAGAAAAATAAACATGATCATTATTGAGACGAAGACAACTCCTAAAGTGCCAATTTGAGAACTGAATAAACTCTGTAACATGTTGTTGTAAAGAACAGCTAATCCAGTTAAACGGTACTCTCCTTCTTGAAATCCAAATTTATTTTGTAAGGTGTCTTCAATTTCCTTTAGTAAGTCATTTCTTTTTAAACTTTTACTTGTCTCAAGAACTCTCGAAGAGATCCTGACTTGATTCTCGTCATTGCTTATGTATGAACTTAAGAAAGTTGCTTGTATGTCTTCAGGAAGAAGGTTCTTAAACAAAGCAAGATCTAACTCAGAAATCGGCTCACCATCTTTTAACTCCTTAGCTACTTTAATACCACTGGCTACAGATAAAACTTTCCCAATTTCCGGTAAAGAATCTACGTAATCGTGTACTGCTTCTAATCTTTTAACATTAATGATATTCCACCAATAGCCGTTAGTGACAGAGTCCTCTGGTTCAAAGTCGTCTTCGTAATCGTCTTCAAAATCTGATTTTTCCTCTTCAAAATAACTTTCAGGTGCTTCCAGGATTATATCTAGAGGAGCTGTTCCTCCTAACTTAAGATCGAGCAATTCCATTCCTCTATATATTTCTGTAGATTCTTTAAAGTAATCAATAAATCTATTTTCAACGGTGAGTTTAGTTATTCCGTATAAAGAAAAAATTAATAACACAAGACTAACACCGAGGACCGTCTTTCCATTTTTAGAAGTATAAGTAGCAAAATGAAGAGTAAAACCCTTACTAAAGTCTTTATTAGAGTCAGAAGATAACTTCGTTATTAAAGACATAATTGAAGGCAAGGCTGTAAAAGTTACAAGGAAAGCAAATAAAATTCCTACCACCATCATCTTGCCAAAATCTATTACTGGCTTGATATCGCTTATTGACAAAGACGCGAATGCCACCATGGTGGTTAAGGCGGTATACAAACAGGGTTTAAACATTTCCTGCACAGTTAAGGAGACTAATTCATCTTGACTATGGTTTTTTTCTCTACTCGCTATCTCTTGATACCTAACAATGATATGGATAGATAAAGATATGGTGATAATGAGAAGAAGAGCTATAAAATTTGAAGAAACAACTGTAACTCTCCAGTCCATCAATCCAAGGAAACCTATCACCAACAACCCTACCAATCCACTACAAGAAAGAGGCAATGCAACCCATCGAAGATTTCTAAAAACAATTCCCAGAGTTAATACGAACAGTAAAAATACTCCGACACCAAAATAATTAAGGTCACTTTTAACAAAACTCATCATATCGGATGCAATCATTGCTGTTCCACCCAGATAAAGAGAGCCGTACTCTGAGGAATTTTTTAAGATCAGCCTAACTTCCTTCACAAGCTTATCTCTATCTTTAGCTTCTTGATTATTTAATGAACTTATTAAGGAGTTAACTTCATCTATCTCAACCTGAATGTTTTCTTCTCCTCCTGTAGTCAGTTTTTCCGATAATTCATAACGTTTATTAATAGCCCGTTTATAGTCGTTATTTTCAAGTAAATTTAATTGTAAGGCCATAGTTTCAGCATCCTTACTTACCAATAACTCTGAATATAAAGGACTAGTCTTAAACTCTTCTTCGGCTAAGGTTAAATCGACACCTTCATCCTCAATTGTTCTTAAATTATCTGCGAGTTCACTCATTGACATCTTGGGGCTGTAAAGAAGTGGAGCATCAAGATAGCTGAGGACAGAACTTACTCCCTCCAGGTTTTCTAATTGATCTGCAAGATCTCTAACTATCCCTATTGTCTCAGGATCAAAAAGAGCGGTTTTTGGAGTAAAAAGAACTACCAAAAAATCTACCGTTGAATATTTATTATTTATTTCTCGGTAATACTTCAAATCCTCATCATCTTTTAAAAGCAAAGAGTCAGAAGAAGCGTCAAGCTTAAATTTTGATAAATTTGTCGCAGAAATACCCAATAAAACTAAGATTATGAATAAAACAAAGAGGGGCTTCTTAGAAAGAAAAGACGCATAAGTTTGGAGAAATTTAGTGAGCATAAAAAAATCTATTTTCTTGCAGATTGCCCCATATGTTTAATACCTCTAGCTTCAGCCAGTTCTATCTGTTTTTGACGTTGAGCAAATCTTTCTTTATCTTTCTGGGAAGAAGAATCAAAGCAGTAAGGACAAGATACGCCTTTTACATATTTATCTGAAAGTATTTCTTCGATGGAAATAGGTCTTCTACAACCGAAACATTGTTGGAAGTTGCCTTCTTCAAGATCAGGGTTAACCGAAACCCGTTCGTCAAATACGAAGCAGTCTCCTTTCCAAAGATGCTTATCTTTATCAACTTTATTAAAGTAATTAAGAACCCCGCCCTTGAGCAGGTAGACTTCATCAATTCCTTCACTCATAAAAAATGAAGAGGCTATTTCACACCTGATTCCTCCCGTACAAAACATAGCAATTTTCTTATTTTTAAAAATTTTCTTATTGTTATGAATGTATTCTGGTAAATCTGTAAAGTGTTTTGTAGAGGGAATTAAAGAATTTTTAAACGTACCGATACGAGTTTCATACTCATTCCTTACGTCCAATACTATGAACTCTGGATCTTCCAGAAGCTTATTCCAATGTTCTGGATCTACGTGTCTACCTCTTAAATCAAAGATATTAAAATTACCTTTCAAAGGTAGCAATTTATCCTTAATTCTTATTTTTAATCTTTTGAAAGGTGTTTTGAATGCTCCCGTCCAGGTCGGATCAATACCTTTAATTAGAAAAGAGTCAGTTAAAAGATTTATAAGCCTTTCCAAGCCTTTCTGATTGCCAGCTAGGGTTGTGTTAATTCCTTGAGATGTAGCAAAAAAAGTACCCGAGAGACTTTCCTTAAAAGCTAACCTTTCTACTTCTCTTTTAAGTTTGCTGACATTTTCTATAGGCGTAACCTTGTAAAAGGTAACA
Organism: SAR86 cluster bacterium; assembly: GCA_022447065.1. Taxonomy (GTDB): domain Bacteria; phylum Pseudomonadota; class Gammaproteobacteria; order Magnimaribacterales; family Magnimaribacteraceae; genus AEGEAN-183. The sequence goes on from JAKUUM010000004.1 coordinate 20,045, forward strand.
ATAGTTACTGAACTCATTGTTCTTATTCTTTCTGTTCTTCTGAACTTCCGCCCAGACAATCGGGTGATGGGTGGGATTCCTCATTCCTTTCTTCCCATTCTTGCGGGGTAAAAGTATGTAAAGTAATCGCGTGGATAGGGCCTGCTAACTCTTCTTCAATGTGTTTGTAAATGGCCTGATGGCGCTTAACAAGGTTTAAATCCAAAAAGAATTCAGAAACGGCTACTACTCTTATGTGAGATTCAGCTCCGGGTTCAACGTTATGCATAAAACTTTCGTTAATAACCTCTAAATGAGAAGGGTTTAAATTCTCTTTTAAAACTGCCTCTATCTTTGAACAAACTGTCATTTTCAAAAAATTCCTTTATAGAAAGTTCAATTTTAGTTGCTTTCTAGGTCAAGTAAAAACTTTTTACGTTTAAGGCCTCCACCAAAGCCTCCTATACCGGAAGAAGAGACGACTCTGTGACAAGGAATAATGATAGGCAAGCGATTAGCTCCACAAGCACTTCCAACAGCTCTATATGTTTTTGGCTTGCCTATTTTAGAGGCTAATTGTTTATAGGTTAAAACTCTTCCATATTCGATTTGTTGCATACTCTCAAAGACTGATTGCTGAAAATCAGTTCCCGCAACATGAATCCTAAATGAGAAATAATTTCTCTTCTTCAAAAAATACTGACTTAACTGTTCTTTCTCTAATTGGAATCTTTGTTTTTCTGACTTACCCCTAAGGCTAAGCCCTTTCAAGCCCTTTAAGCTTAGTTCGATTAGGTAAGTATCATCCGCAAGTAAACCTAATTCACCCAAGGGAGAGTTTAAACTAGTTTCGAATAACAAATTAATCACCTTTCCAGACTTTAGTGTCTGGATTGGCAATGTTCTCTTCGTGTTCGTCCCTACTTAAAGTATAACCTCTAACCATTATCAAAGCTGCACCAAAGGCGACTATACAAATCGGAACGTACCATAAAGCCAGATCTGCAAGTATCTCTGAGGGGACAGTGCCGTTGTAAATTTCTCTTATTTGTGTGTTATCCGGAAAAGCAATAAAGGTCAATATAACCCCAGCTAAAGTTAAACCAAATCCACTTACTGCTTTATCCGCGAAGGTTCTGGCTGAGAATAAAATACCCTCTTCTCTTCTTCCTGTTTCCAGCTGAATATCTTCTACCAAATCCATAATCATAGAACCCATGGTAGAAAAAACTATTATTCCTGCTGCTACATTAATAACTACATGAATACAAAGCACTGGAAGCAGGTAAGGACTGTCATTGGTAGGGAAAAGAGAAGTTCCGTAAGTCAAATCCAAGTACCTTAGTGCAAAAGGTAATGCTGCAAAAATTATTTGAAAAGCCCAAATAGATAAGACAGTTTGTTTTTTTCCAAACTTATCAGAAAGCATTGGAGCAAGAAAAATAGCAATTATTGGTGCTAAATAAATACTTGTTCCTCTTATAAGCATTTCATTATCATCTAATTCCCAAAAATAACTATCAAAGATAACAGCAAAAGCTGCTTCAATACCTCCAGCAACTGAAACCAATAGCCCACAAAAGAATAAAAATTTGTAGGATCTATTTATAGTTAGGGTTTCAGCAACTTCTTTGAACAAACTTCTGAGAAAGAATTCAGTTTTTTGAAGAGATTTAATCCAAAAAGGGAGAAAACTAGCCAAAATAAATCCGAATATCCTGAGGACATTGCTAATAATCCAAATCAAAACCACATAAAGAATAAATTTCAACAAATAAACTGTGACTCCTGAGAGACTAAGTTTAAGGTTTTTAGGTAATGGTAAATTAAATTTAAGAGTACGATTAAAAATACTAATATTGTTAAATCCTTCAGGAATCTCTTTTTTCTTCCTCTTGGGTGGTTCTATGAGATTAGGAATGTGTTTATGAGTTCCTAAACTGGTCACAACTATTCCCAAGAAAATAAGTATGGCTGCTACAAGCCCCCATTCAGGCCAAAGATCTGGGTTAAACCTTCCCGAGGTATATATTTCAGTCTCGTATTTAGGTGCGTAATACCACCAAACTAGGTTATAAGTTGTTAGCCCTCCAAACCAACCGAAAAAGTATCGATAGGACATCAAGGAAGTTCTTTCAACATAATTATCAGTTAATTCTGGACCAAGGGCTATGGATGGTATTTCGTAAAAAGTAATAAAAACTCTAATAATTGTTGCACAAATTAATAAATAGAAAAAAAGTTCCAAATTTGTCAGATTATCTGGAGGAGACCAAAGGAAATAGAAACTAAGAGTTACTGGAATTGCTGCAGCATACATAAATGGATGCCTTCTTCCCCACTTTGATCTTAGACGATCTGAATAATACCCAACAAGAGGGTCAGTAAAGGCATCTGCAACTAAAATTAAATTAAGAGCTAATCCAGCCATCCATGCTGGTAATCCAAAAACAAAGACGTAAACGAAAAGGACGAAGTAACTGAAACCATTATTTTTTATCCCAAAAGATATGGAACCAAATCCATAGAAAAATTTAGTTGAAAAGGATAATTTAGATTTTTGATTTGCTTCTTCCATGAATTCAATCATTTCTCTTCATAAGAGGGCTACCATATATTAATATGTAGCAAATGCCTAAAAGTAAATACCGAGAAATATCAAGCTTTTCAGGAGAAGAGCTTAATTTTAAAAATCCTTATAAATTACCATCTAGGCTCTTAAGTAAAATAAAAAAGATCGTTCCTGAATTACCTTCAGGATTTATCTCTGACTTAGAAAACGCAGTTACAACTTACAAGTTTGAGGAAGCTGTGTTTAGGAGAGCTCCAAGCTATACAGATATAAGAATTCAGTTGGATGAAATCTCTTTGCAAGCTGAGATGTTAGCTGAAAATTTAAATAAATTATTTCCAGGTGCTAGGTCTTTTTTACTGCAGAGCCATATATCAAATAACTTAGACTACAAATATCTATCAAGGTTAACCAAGAGCTTAGAGGCATTACGCTCTGCTTCCGAACACTCAGTTGTTAACCTAAAGGATAAAAAAGGAAGACCAACTAATGCCTTTGGTTTTCTTTTAGTCGCTCAAATTGCTAGAACCTGCATTAAAAATACGGACGTAACTCCATCACAATCAAATCAGAATTTTCTAGATTTGGTGAGTATATTAGGAGAAGCAACAAGTATTTCTAACTTGGTTGATTTAGTTGATGAGTCCTTACAACAAATAAACAATTAACCTACCCTTACAAATAATCCAAGTAGATAGGAGAAGACCAAGCTCTCTCTTCAATCATCGATAAACAATCATCATCTTTCGCGGTGCGGTCATCCCCGTAACACATATTGACTTTAGTACATTCACCCGTTTCATTGTATTCACATCTAATATTCTTGGCGTTAACTGAAGCTGAAGGTTCTTGTATTGCTCTAACATAAAAGGAAACATCCCTTTGATTTTCTGAATAACTGGGATCTCCAAAACTTACTTCACAACCATTTTGGTCTGAACGACATTCAAATACTTTCCAAGGATCTTCAATGAGGTCATCAACACTTTCATTCGCAGCAACTTGTGGAGAGATTTTAATTACTTCGATTCTGGTAATAATTTTTCTTTCATCCGAAGGGTTATAACATTCGTTTTTACAAATCTGCGCTACTTCTTGTTTAGTTATTTTCGAATCTTGATAATCCGGACAACCCGGTTTTTGTTTTAATGCCCCCACCGCTTTCACAAAAAACTGGGGATTTTCAGTAGTCGAGATTTCTCCTCCCATAGGTATCAGTTTTTCTTCATTTATTAAATCAAACCACAGAAGAATCCTATCACCGCTAGTACCGTAGGTTTCTTTTCTCTTCATAGAATCCCATATGGCTTGTCTGCCTCTCCCAGCAGAATGGACAGCTGCTAAACCTCCAGAAGTGAAAAAAGAAGCCTGCCTTTCTACTTCCAAAGCCCTGAAGCCTATCTCAGACACTCCTGCACTTCCGACCAGATTTAGGGATCGAGGAATAGCTTCTGACGTTGGATATAACACCTCTGCTATCGTTTCGTTGGAAGGTCCATTGGCTTCCGTGGTCACAAATCTATCTAGTTCTTTATAGCCAGTCCCAGGTCTGGCTCGATGATTGTCACTCGAAGCAATGAAACCAAACCTGAATCTTTTTGGTTGCTCTTGTTCAAAGTTGGTAATAGACAACGCGTATTGACCAGAACTTGCTGGCCTATAGTTAAATGAAGGTATAAAACAATCTTTGCATTGACCCGAATCCAACCAATCGTCTAATTCAGCTCCCGGGACAGACAAATAACCTGATGCACCTAGAGCCAGGTAATTTGCTCGTGCTTCCATTTCTCTTGTTTTACATTCAGCTTCACTGTTACCTTCAGAAAAACACCTTTCAGCAATAATCTCTCCAGCTCTCCAACAACTGGGCAAATAATCTGTTGTAGGTTTGGGACAACTTAAAGAACCATCCTCATTAACAGAGGCTGCTCGCCAAGACCTATATTCTTCAGAATTTCCATGTCCAGACATTATCTCAAAAAGTATTTGGATCTTTTCATCGTGAAATCCTTCTTGAAGCTGTTTGTCTAAACTGGATAGAGGTGGTGTGTAAAGGCCCCAAGCGTTCCCATGTGGTATTACTATCGAAGGATAATTTAATTCATTAAGCTTTGTAAAAAGCTCAACAGGAGTATTGGCGTATTCATAACAGTTCTCTGGTAACAAAGAAGAATTAATCCCTTCTTCGCAATAAGGAACCCCAGATAGTTCATCGATAAAACTAATGAAATTAAAATATCTATGTCTGTTCTTAAAATCAAAAAATGCTAAAGGTTTGAATTGCTCTGCTTGACTACCTATGGACTGTCTCATCCCATCTGTCGCGATGCCACCAGCTCCGATTGGCCTCAAAGGGACCTTTCCTTCTTCAATGTCCAGAAACATAACATTTTTGTGGCCATAATGATTTTCAGGATCCGGCCCCACTTGAGTCCATTCATAGCCTAAGAAAGTTACCATGTCAGGGTCATTTGAATCGGAAGGTGCATTGCACTGTCTAACTGACTCTTTTATCTCTTGCCATTTCCTAGGTGTTGAAGCTTCAGCGTGATCAGTGGTAACCCAAAAATCTAGTGCTGAACAAAACCTTGCATAATCACAGGCATCTGATATGGGATGAGGTCCTTCCCCGTTTAATATAGGAAGGCTCCATAAAAAAGCATCTGTTGAATAAGTGGTATGCACATGAGTATCTCCAAACAGTATTTGCTTGGGTGATGAATTATGCTTTTTTTGAGCATCTTTCTTTTGTACTAAGAGTCTCTCAGGATAGCTATCATCAACCAAATCCCCTCTAGCCTCTAACTCTCCATACCAATTGAATTGTACTCCTAGGGCATAAACTCCTATGGTTATCAATCCCACAGTGAAAAAACCCAAAAGCATTTTAAAAATTAATCGTATTCTCATTTACGCTTTTTTCTTTGATTGGCATCTTCAATAAAATCTTCCATAAAACCATCAACCTTTTTTCCAGGCACTAATTCCTGTAAATTAAAATCTCTGGTAGCAAAAGCTTTTGAATGAGCTTGTTCAAACAATGGTACTCCTGAATTTTTAAAAAAGGGTATTAAAATCATGCCGGCGATAAAGCCACCAATATGAGCAAAATAGGCTACTCCTCCTTCTCCTGAACCACCTAGACTAAAAAACTGGCTAATTATCCAAAATCCCAAAACTATAGCAGCTGGTACCCGAACAACAGTTATAAAAATAAAAATCCACAAAAGCACATTTACGTTTGCTTTGGGATGAAGAAGCAAGTAAGCACCTAAAACACCTGCTATGGCTCCACTAGCTCCAATCATAGGTATTTCAGAAGTAGGGTCGATCATTGCCTGAGTGTAGGCAGCGGCTATTCCACATAAAAAGTAGAAAATTATAAATTTACCCCTTCCCATAGAATCTTCCACGTTATCCCCAAAGATCCAAAGAAAAACCATGTTTCCTATTAGGTGTAACCAACCTCCATGCATAAACATGGACGTAAGAATTGTAAGGGATGCAGGTATGTAACCTTCTTTTGTTCCTAAAAGCGATGCCGGGACTACTCCGAAGTTGTAAACGGATGATTCAAATAGATGAGGTGGCAATGTAAATTGCCACAAAAAAATGAATGCGCATATGACTATAATTATGTAACAAATATAAGGCTTATTTTGTGTGGGGTTGTCGTCCGAGAAAGGGAAGAAAAACATTAGCTTTCTTCTGTATACCCTAGGTTTTCTACATTATCCAAATGGCCTTTTCTATCTATGCTGTAAAAGAGAATTAGTAATGTAGAAATAAAGGGCATGGTAGCCGCTAATATCACATGCATAGTTGCAAATTTATTTACAACTGTTGTGGTTAATTCTTCAAAAGTGGCACCAGGAGTATCAAATCCAGCCACAGAAATAATAATTCCAGAAAGTATTACGCCTCCTGCTCCAATAAGCTTTTGTATGAAAGAGTTTATAGTTCCAAGCAGACCTTCTTCTCTCCTGCCAGTATTTCTTTGAACATCTTCTACAATTTCCATTGTCATAGAGCCTATAAAAATAAAACCTAGAGAACCTAAACAGACCTCAAAGGTGTAGTGAGTAATCATGATCCACCACAATACATCAGTGCCATTTGCTGGAAACAAAGTAGCTGAAAAATAAGGATCCAATAACCTCAGGACCACCGGTAAGGGTCCAGTTATGATGGTGGTAAGAAATATGCCTACAGCTATTTTTTTCTTGTCTCTGCCTCTAGCAATCGTGCCAGCAAGCAGGGCAACAATGATGACGCTGATAGCACCAACTGTAGGGAATAAAGCAATATCAGAAGGAGTCCATTGCCAAAAATAAAGATTATGATACATGCCAGCGCCAGTGCCTAACCCTACTAACAGTGAATAAACACAACCGGCAAAAAACAGGACAATCCAAGATCTGTTATTAATAGTTTCAAGAGCTTCCCAAAAAAATTTCTTTGTCCAGAACTCAGCTTTCTGCAGCTTAGAAATCCAGTTTTCTGGTAACAAGATGGTTACCAGCCAACCTAGTATTATTAAGATGATATGAATGATAGTGAGAGTAACGGGAAAAATGTAGATAATGGCACCTAAAAAGCTAGAAGGTAACTTGGGTAAAAATAAAGATGAAAATGAAAGTTCTTTTGTAAATATTGTTCCTTTAATATCAAAATCATCTAAGTTTCTTTCTTCTGGAATATGCAAGTTTGGAATGTGTTTATGTAACCCTACATTGGAAATAACTGCAGAGATGAAAAGACTTAAACCTCCCCAGAAAGCCAATTGCTGGAATGCTTCCGGTCTAAGGAAAGCCCTAGCTCCTGTAAAATCTGGGGTTTCAACAAAAAAGAAAGCATATGCAATTGATGCCATTCCAGCACCTCCGATCCAGCCAAATGCCATACCTATCCCTGAAATCTGGTTCCTCTGATCGTAGTCTTTTGTCAACTCAGGTTGCAGAGCACCTCGTGGTACTTCGTAAAAGGTCATTGACAATCTCATAATGATCAATAAGACAAGCAATCTAACAAATAACTCACTCTCAGTGATTTCACCAGTTGAAATAGATCCAGGGTTTTGTAGAATAAAATAATAAGAAAGTGCAAAAGGTATGATCGCTACATAGATAAATGGATGTCTTCTCCCCCATCTTGATCTGACCCTATCTGACCAAATACCTACTATAGGATCAGAAAATGCATCAACAACTAGGGCAACAGCCAAAGCAGAAGCAACTAAAACTGCTGGTAAACCCAAAACTTGATTAAAGTAAAGTAATAAAAAGGTTCCTAATAAACTATTCTTAATACCTATCGCTATAGTGCCTATGCCATAAGTAAACATCGTGTTTAGGCTGGCTCCCTGAGCTTTTACTTCCTGTTCTGCCATTTTTATTGCTTTCTCTAATTTCTATTTTGCTGCATAAACAGTGAAACACACAAGTTCTCATTTTTTTTAAATATTTTCTCTATAAGTAGTTAAAATAAACTAATCTTACAAATATTAATGAAGAGGAAAATATGGGCGTATTAAATGGAAAAATTGCTGTTGTTACTGGTGCCGGACGAGGTATTGGCAGAGAGATCTGTCTGAACTTTGCAAAAGAAGGGGCTAAAGTAGTGGTTAACGATCTGGGCGGCGATCGAGATGGAACTGGAGGAGGAAAAATAGCTGATGAAGTTGTTAAAGAAATCAAAGAGTTAGGAGGAGAAGCTGTAGCTAATTATGATACGGTGGCAACAGTTGAAGGCGGACGTAATATTTACCAAACTTGTATCGATGCTTTCGGAGACATGGACATTCTCGTCAATAATGCAGGCATTCTAAGGGACAAAACCCTCTACAACATGGAAGAAAGTGAATGGGATGTAATAATGGAAGTGCACCTGAAAGGACACTACAACTGTACCCGGCCTTTTGTAAGGCATATTAGGGACAACAACAAATTCCACTGCCACATTTTAAATATGTCATCCGTGTCAGGCCTTTTTGGAAATTTTGGACAAACAAATTATGGTGCCGCTAAAGCTGGCATAGCTGGATTTACTCGATCACTTGCCTTGGAAGTCGCCAAATATAAATGCACTGTCAACACTATCTCCCCTGGAGCCGCAACAAGATTGACCATTGATCTGATCGAAGCAGCGGGGAGAAAGTACGATGAAAGTGATTGGACTCAAGGACCGGAACAAATAGCGCCAGTGGTTACTTGGTTGTGTTCAGATGCTGCCGACAATGTTACTTCCCAAATTATTCACTCTCAAGCAGGGATACTGGGGATCATGCAACAACCTGCTGTCATTAAATCTTTCACAACTGAAAATCTTTGGACTATCGAACAACTTGATAGATTGATGCCAGAACTAGTTGAAGCAAAGAAGCATCACGATAATGAAGTATCGGAGAAAGGGGCACCCAAAAAGGTTTAACTTTGGCTGACCTAAAAAATAAAATTGTCCTTGTTTCTGGAGGAGCGAGAGGTATTGGTGCAGCTATTTCTGAAGCCATGGCAAAAGCAGGAGCAAAAGTTGTTATCAGCGACTTATTGGAAAAGGAAGGACAAAACAAAGTTTCAGAATTGTTGAGTCAAGGACATCAGGCTTCTTTTATAAAACATGATGTTACTGATGAATCAGAATGGAAAAAAACCGTCTCCTTCTGTTCTACTACTTACGGTGGACTTGATGTACTGGTAAATAATGCCGGTATCTACTTTACAGGCCCAATAGAGGAAACTACTTTAGAAGACTGGAAAAAAATGTTTTCCGTAAATGTTGAAGGAGTTTTCTTGGGTACTAAAACAGCTATTCCAGAAATTAAAAGAAGATCCATGAAAAGAGAGTCTAGTGGATCAATCATCAATTTATCTTCAATAGCTGGACTTGTAGGAAGCCCTAGTCATGGTACTTACACAGCTTCTAAGGGAGCTGTAAAACTCTTTACAAAAAGTACGGCTTTAGAATGTGCTGCTTTGGAATATAACATAAGGGCAAACAGCATTCATCCGGGTGTGATAGATACTCAAATGGGCTCTCAGGTAATTAAAAACATCATAGAAAAAACTGGATCCGGCGATAACGAAGCTAGGGCACAAGTAGCTGAATTACATCCACTCGGAAGGTTCGGAAGACCAGGAGAAGTAGCTCAAACTGCAGTCTTCCTGGCTTCCGATGACAGTTCTTTTATTACCGGTGCAGAGTTTGTCGTGGATGGTGGCCTGACAGCTAAATAAGAACTAACCAAGCCAAACTGATGCTTCTAAAAGGATATCTGTAGAAGAACTTCCTACTAATATTTTGTATTCAGCTGGTTCTATTAACCAACCTCCTCCATCTTCATTCCAGTAAGAAAGATCCCTTTCATTTAATTCAAAGTTTAATAACTCGGATTTTCCTGAATCTAGATCTATCTTAGAGAAACATTTAAGTTCTTTAAAAGATCTTTCTACGGAAGAATTTACAACACTTACATAACATTGTGCTATCTCTTTCCCTCTCATTTTTCCCGCGTTAGTAACCCTAAACGAAAAAGCTATAGCAGAATCTTCCTTCTTAGGAGGAATGATCTTTAAGTCAGAATACTCAAACTGAGTATAGGATAGGCCAAAACCAAAAGGGAAAAGAGGTTCTATCTCTTTTTTGTCATACCAACGATATCCTACAAAAATCTCTTCTAGATAATCCATTTGTAAGTTTTCACCAGGATAATGCTCAAAAGCAGGAGTATCTTCTAACCTTTTTGGAAAAGTTGTGGTTAATTTACCTGATGGATTAACTTCTCCAAAGAGAATATCGAATAAAGCATTACCAAATTCTTGACCTGGAAACCAGCTTTGCAAGATAGCTTTAGCATCATTTAACCAAGGCATGCTAACCGGAGAACCGGTATTCACAACGACTACAGTATTTGGATTTTCTTTTACTACCTTTTGAATCAATTCATTCTGACGACCCGGAAGATCAAGAGTAGATCTGTCACTACCCTCGGTCTCCCAATCTGAATTAGTTCCTACAACCATTATTACGGCGTCTGATGTTTTTGCTAAATTGACTGCTTGAGCCATTAAATCTTCCTTGTCTGGTGCAAGCATGCCGATTTGAATTGCGGGAAACCTGCCCTCCCACTTGTATTCAATCTCTAGCAAATACTCTTTGTTCTGATCTAAATTGATAGACGAACGCCGAGGAGCGCTACCATAAGAAAAAAAAGCGTCACCAGGCTCTTGAGAAGTCCAATTATCTACTACTTCCTCGCCATCTATTTTAAGACGTGCCGGACCGATACTAACCAACTCGAAAATATGGTCTCCCGAAATATTAGGCTTTAAATTTGAAGAAAATCTTACAGACAAAGAAGGCGACTCCATTTTAGAAGCGACATCTACTCCAAATCCAGTCAGTGCCCAAAACCTTCCCCCCTTCATTATTGTTGATTCTAAGGCTTCTCCGCCAAAATCTGTACCTGCATAGAACTCCACCAGGAAGCCTTCTTTTCCTGTTTCCGGTGACTTTATAAGTGCTTTTTCAATAGCAGGAAGATACTTATGAATATGACAGCCTTTGGCATCATTAACTTTTACTTCATCTTTGAGGTTTTCTTTTAAGCCTTCTAAAGGATGAATTACATAATGGGGTTTAACAACAGCGCTGCCTCCGCCTATAAATTGACCCTTTTCAGCATTGGGGCCAATAACAGCAATACTCTTGAGTTTCGACTTGTTAAACGGTAAAACATTCTCGTTCTTTAAGAGAACCATTGCCTCGGATGCAGCCTTTCTTATCAAATCTCTGTCTTCTTTTAAATTGTTAGATTCTTCTGGTTTTTCTTCTTTGTTTTCCAGACGACCGGTAAAGTCTGCAACTCTAAGAATTCTTGTTACTTTGTCATCAATTACTTCTTCTTTTACTTTCTTTTCCCTAACAGCTTTAATCAGATTTTCCCCCCAGCTCTTAGCCGGACCAGGCATTTCACAATCTAGACCACCATTGGCATTTTCTACAGTCTGTAAAGCAGCCCCCCAATCGCTGACAACATAGCCTGAAAAATTCCATTCTTCTTTTAATATATCGATTAAAAGTTCTTCGTTTGATGAGCAATAAATATTATTTAACTTATTGTAAGCTGACATCACACCCAAGGCTCCACCTTGCTTAACGCCCATCTCAAAAGGTAATAGATAAATTTCTCTAAGAGGCCTGGGTTTAATGTTAGAACTTATAGTATGTCTTTGAAACTCAGTATCGTTCCCCACAAAGTGTTTAATGCAAGCAGCAACTCCCTGTGATTGCACTCCCTTAACATAGGCAACAGTCACGGCACCTGTCAGCACAGGATCTTCTGAATAACACTCGAAATGCCTACCGCCTAGTGGATGTCGATGAATATTGATGGTTGGACCAAGCAGTACGTCAGCATCTTTGCTTCGTGCTTCTCTACCTAAAGATTTACCAAGTGATTCTATGAGCTCTAAATCCCAGGTCGATGCAATTGCAGATCCATTTGGATAACAGGCAGAAGAAACTTTACTAGAACCATCACCTCTAGCTCCATTAGGGCCATCTGTCATTTTAATCCTAGGTATAGCGAGTCTTTCAACAGGGGTCGTGTGCCAAGCATCAGAACCTGAAAGTATTGAAACCTTCTCCTCCAAAGTTAGTTCTTTGAGAAGCGAATCAATCTTATCCATCAAAAATGGTAAGTCTAATAATCTCTTCTTTTGTAAATAGACTTTCTAGGTTTAGAGAATATGTTTTGAACCATCGGAATGAATTCTTCTAGAGACATATTTTCGTATTCCGGGTCAAAAGAATTTTGATCGTATTTGGCGCAAAACTCAGCGCAATCATTCCAATATTCATGTCCCTTAAATTGATCTCTCAAATTTTTATCAAGCCCCATGTGTTCAAAGAAGTAGTAACCTTGGAATATCCCATGATGCTTAACAATCCAATAGTTTTTTTCTGATACGAAAGGTTCTAACATCGTCGCAGCTAAATCAGCATGATTAGCGCAAGAAATCGTGTCTCCTATGTCGTGCAGTAAAGCACAGACAACATATTCTTCGTCTTTTCCATCTCTGTGGGCCCTGGTTGCGGTTTGAATGCTATGAGTAAAACGATCAACGGCAAACCCTCCGGTATCACCTTTTAGAATACAGAAATGGTCTAGTATCCTATTTGGCAATTCACTAGCAAATTTTGCTCCGCGTTCAGCAATTATTGCGTAATCTTCAGCAGTTCCTTTCTTCATTTCTGAAAAAGTAGCTTGATCAGCCATATAAGTACCTCCTAAGTTTTTAAATTATGACAGAAAGGTCATTTTTTTGCATTTAACCTTCGATTTACTAAGTATCCATCCAGTGTTTATGCTTGAATCCTTTGGGATCAACAAGAACTCCTGGATTCATAATTGATTTGGGATCTATTCCTTGTTTAGCAGCAACCAACATGTCTTTAAAACCTTCGGGCCTTTGTAAGTCATACCCCTTAATTCGGTGATCCCGTCCAACTGCATGATGGTGAGTTACAGTTCCACCAGCGGAAACACACATCTCGTTAGTCATCAACTTAATCTCTTTCCACACATCGATCATAGTTGAAGGAGTTGCATAGGCTGAATAAGAGAAATATGGAGCCAATCCATCAGGATAAGTGTGCGTTAAGCGACAAGTTACAGTTGATTCTTTACCTGAAATTTCTTTTATTGCTTCCGCAGCTTTCTCTTTTAGAATCTTAATGAATTCAAAGCCCTTATCCCAAGTTATGGAAGTCTCAAAAGTATCTTGTATGATTCCTCTTCTAACTGAAGCTTCTCTGTAGTAAGGAGCTCTTATGAAGCTATTCCTCCAAGTTCCCGAAGCGCCTGATTTATGGGCATCGACTTTCTTTTCTTGGGGAATTTCAAACTGACCACCCTCATCAGATGCAATCTCTAAGGCTCTATTCAACCAAGTGTCCATTTCGTGGTCGGCAGACTCAAATGACAGTATAAGTAGATTTTTCGACCCATCTCCCGCACCATTAAATAAAGCTTCATTCGCATCTAGAAGTCGACAATTTGCAGGGAATAAGGCCGATTGACTTATCAGGCGAGTTGCATTCAAGGCTTTGTCGTAATCATCAAACAGGACAGGGCAAGAGGCTCTAAAGGAAGGTCTTTCCTGTAATCTCATCCAAGCTTCAGTGATCACTCCTAAAATACCTTCAGAACCTATGACCATCCGATCAGGACTAGGACCAGCCCCTGAACCTGGTAATCTTCTGGATTCTATTACTCCTGTTGGGGTAACCATAGTTGTCGATTCAACAAAATCATCTATGTGGGTATAAAGAGTTGCGAAATGCCCTCCTGACCTGGTAGCTATCCATCCACCTAGAGTTGAGTGTTCAAAACTTTGTGGGAAATGACGTAAGGTTAAGTTAGATTTTTTTAGTTCTTCCTCTAAAGCTGGACCAAAGATACCAGCTTGAATTCTTGCTGCTCTACTCTCTTTGTCTATTTCCAGTACTCTGTTTAAATTTCTTAGATCCAAAGATATTACTCCAGAATACGAATCTCCTACATCAGTCTCAACTCCTCCAGAAACGCTTGACCCCCCTCCGTAAGGTATAACAGCAACATTATTCTGATCAGCCCAATCGACTATACTCACAACTTCAGCTTGGTTAGTTGGAAAAGCAACTAAGTCTGGAGGATGAGGAAAAGATCCTAGCATTGCTCGAGCCACGTCTGGAAATGATTTCCCATATGAGTGATTTAGTCGTTCAAGATGGTCAGCGGAGAGAACCTTCTCTAAAGCTTGAGGAGTTTCAATTTTTGGTTTAGGCAAATCGATTTCTTTTGCCAAGGGTATTGGAATTGCTTTTACTTCATCAAGATTAAAATTCAGTGCAATTCTACTCTCTACACTGGCTTCTTCTTCTTTGCTTAGAACTTGATCTTGAAATCCCCATCCCCAAAATTTTCTTACTTTCATATTTTTTATTTTAATTATCTTTTGCTATTCTAACTATAGAAATTAAATAATTGCTCACTTAAAGGTAATTTTTTCTAAAATTAAATATTAGAAGCAATTTTTCAGGAGAAAACATGAGAAATAATAATCGCCAGTGGATTTTAAAGAAGCGTCCTGTAGGAAATATAGACCTAAGTGACCTAGAGTTAATTGAGAGCGATATACCTGAACCAGAAGAAGGAGAAGCTTTACTTAGAAACGTTTACCTATCGCTTGATCCAACAAATAGAATCTGGATGTCAGATATGGATCAATATATGCCTCCAGTAGCATTAGGAGAAATTATGCGTGGCGGGGTTGTAGGAAAAATTATAAAAAGCCATACTTCTGATTTAGTAGAGGGTAGCTTTGTTTCTTCCTTTACTTGTGGATGGCAGGATTATGCTGTGGTAAAACCTAATGAAGTAAGTTTATTGCCACAAAATTCTTCTCTTCCTCTCACTGCTTATATGAGTGCAGCAGGGCTAACAGGATTTACTGCTTATTTTGGCTTACTAGATATTACTAACCCAAAGAAAGATGAAACTGTAGTGATTTCAACTGCAGCAGGAGCTGTAGGCTCAATTGCTGGACAAATAGCTAAAATTAAAGGCTGCAGAGTTGTTGGTATTACCGGGACTGAAGAAAAATGCAGATGGTTGTCACAAGATTTAAAATTTGACGGGACAATCAACTATAAAAAACAAAATGTTCTAGAAGAACTAAAAAAACAGTGCCCAGAAGGAATTGATGTATATTTTGATAATACTGGAGGAGCAATTTTGGATGCTGTACTTACTCTAATCAATCTCAACGCTAGAATATCGCTGTGTGGTTTGATATCTATCTATAATAATAAAAAGCCAACCCCTGGGCCTTTCATGTATCAGAATATTTTAATGAAAAGAGTTAAGGTTGAAGGCTTTATAGTTTCAGATTTTATGGATCAATTTCCAAAAGCTCTAGAAGACTTAACTCAATGGATTTTAGAAGGGAAGATTCAATATAAAGTTGATGTGCAAAATGGACTTGAGCATGCACTAAAGGCCTTAAATAAACTTTTCACAGGAGAGAATACAGGAAAACTGATTTTACAAGTATCTGACGAATGAAAGATTTTATTAGTTATATTAATATTTAATACAACTACCTGAACTAGGGTTCATTTCTAAAGAAGCCAGAATAGCTCTATATATATCAGTATTATCTAAAGTGCCTGTAAAATTCTCTGCTCCAGGTCCATAAGCATAAACAGGAACTGGAACACCGGTGTGTGACCCTCTTCCTACTGCTGTGTTGAAAGAGAATTTTACTTCATTACCTGAATAATCGACTGGGTTTGCTGGCTCTATAAGCAGTCCGCCGGTTTCATGGTCAGAAGTTACTACTACTAACGTATCCTTTCTCTCCATGGCATATTTAAGAGCCCACTCAACAGCTGAATCCAGATCATGCATTTCACGCCTCAAGTACTCTAAATTGTTAACGTGCCCGGCCCAATCTACTTGCGAGCCCTCAGCCATAATAAAAAATCCTTTACATCCGTTATCAATAAAGTGATCTGATCGATTAACGGCAAATTCAAGCATTTCACTTAAGGAAGGTTCAAGTGCATGGTTGTCAGGAGTTTCTATATTTCTAATATGCTCATCTGCAAAAAGGCCGAAAACCCTTCCGGGTTGAGTGTGGTCAAAGTTAAACATTTCATCTTTAGTTGTTAGCAAGGTATGAGACGTTTTCACTTCCTCAAGTAAATTTCGGCCGTCTTCCCTTTTTCCTCCCATTTTCTCTGGTAAGAAGAAATGTCTTCCTCCTCCCAAGAGCGTGGCGACACTAGAATTCATCATTTGAGAACTGATTTCATCTGTTTTCCATCTCAAGTCTACATGGGCAACGAAAGCTGCTGGAGTAGCATGTGTAATTTCTGAAGTAGCCAATAAAGAACTTACAAAACCATAACGATCTAGAGTTTCAGTTATGTTCTCAAGATTATTTTTTTCAGAATCTACTCCTAGATAGGTGTTGTTAGTCTTGTACCCAGTGCTATATGCAGTAGCTGAAGAAGCTGAATCTGTAATAATTGCATCTTTAGAATGGGTAAGAACAATACCTGAATATGGAAATTTATCTACTGAGATCCTGGAATTGGGACCACCATTTAACAATCTGTAAGCTGAAATCTGACTAATACTCATACCATCTCCTATAAGAAGAATTACGTTCTTGGCTTTCTTGGAAGACATAGATAATTGTTTTGGTTTCAGAGAGGCAGTGTTTGGAGCTGTCTCAATATAGAAGTCCTTTTCGTCTAAAGTTGCTGTTCCTATTGGAAGATTTTTCATAATTAAATCTTGCGCATAAGAATACGTGACCCAAGAACCGATAGCTGCTCCTGCAAGCAAGATAACAACACTCCCTATGAATAATTTTATTTTCATTCTTAAAAGCTCCTATTAGTTTTAAATAATCTAATCCCGAAGTTATACTTTCTTATTAATCGTAAGTGAATAAGTTAGGCAATAAATTTATATTTATTTTAACTTCTAGACTCTAAAAGTACTCCATAAAAAAGAACCTCGCAATTGCGAGGCTCTTTTTAGAGGAAGTATTCCAACTTCTCTCTTACTACCAATCTATTGTTCATGGTAGCCGGAACCGGGGTTACCCCGTGTCAGAAGGCACCTCCTGTAATTCCTGCTAATAAATATATACTAATTTGGACCACCTCCTTTGAAGGGTAATAGAACTACCTGATACTTGATCCCCTTGTACTAAATCAAATACAGAACAACCTGAACATAGATTAACAATTTTTTTAAAAAATTTCCAAGTAAAATTTTATGACAAAAAAAAGGCCTCAATAGAGGCCTTTTTCTTTTTCAAGAATTTAAAAAAAGTAATTAAAACTTAGGGTTACTAATCGCGGTTGCCCTAAAGTTCCAATCACAATACTATCTCCACCATCCAGCAGATAATAATTTGGAAAGTGCTGAACATCCATGTAGTACTCTTCATCAAATAAGTTTTTTACGTTTAACATAACTTCCCAGTCTTCTGAAGTTTGACCTATTTGCGCATTTACCAAAGTGTAACTTGGATTAGTAACAGGATCCCAGGCCTGCAAACCTTCATAACTTCCTGTATGGCTTAATTGAAAACTAGCAGCTAAATTATTTCCATTATTAGTGGGCTTCAAGTAGTTGGCCGTTACATTAACTCCTGATTTTGGAACCACTGGAGGTGTTTTGCCACCTAAATCTACACCGCCTGCTATAGCACCATCTTTCCATTCAGCATCTACCCATCCAGCCGAGAAAGATATATTTAAGAAATCGCTGACTATGTGTGTAAAATCAACCTCCAATCCAGATTGTTCTGAGTCTCCCATATTTATTATCCCCTCAACTATTCCATCTTCACCTTGATCTATGTGATACTCAACTTGCCTATCGTCATAAGCTATAGAAAAAGCAGCTAGGGAATAACTTGTTTTTCCATCTTCAGACCTACCCTTCAAGCCAATTTCAAAACTGGTAGCTTCTTCTTTATCAAACCCAAACAGACTTGCTGATCCTGATAGACTACTCATGTTAAATCCACCCGGTTCATAACCTTTAGAAGCCGTAAAGTAAACAATAGAACCATCTTCTCTAAACCGAGTCAGAGAAAATTTAGGTAAGATTTCTGTTTCTTTTTTACCACTTGAAAAACCACTGTCTAGATTAGTACTTTCATTCTCCCATTTATCTATTCTTAGGCCTAAACCTAACTCCCAGTCATCATAAGTACTTGTCATATTTGCAAAGGCTGCTAAATGACTTTTATCCCTGTCTCTCATCTCGAAAGGAGTTCGAAGATTTAACTGCTCTTGTTCTAAAGTCAAAATTTCACCTGCCCACACTCCAGAGCAAGTATCCATGCCTGCAGCACAACCCAAAGGTCCAGTGAAGTTATCCCCTATAGCTTGGGTATTCCACCAAATAAGCTCGGAACGCATCTTTTCTTCATACATTGAATAATAGACACCCCCTAACCACTGCACAGAGCTATCATCGGTTGAGGTGAACCTCAATTCTTGAGTAAAGACCTTCATGTCCTCAGGCCTTATCAAATCCAGTAAATACTCTTGGCTTATATCCAAATCAGTATATCGAGTACTTTCAGTATCAGTATGAGAAGTTACCGAAGTGACATCCATGCCATCATATTCCCAAGTTAATTCTAACATCGCAGAAATGGTATCTCTTTCGTGTCTAGGATTAGTTGTTGTATCTACTGTATTAGGGTGTTGGAGAGAATTTTTATCTAGTTCTCTAATCCAATGATTATTAGGACCTTCATAATCATTCCAACGCAAAGAAGCATATGCGGAAAGAATATCATTCATTGGACCTGCTACTGAGACTCTAAAACCTGATTCTTCAGACATGCCTATATCCTTATTATTACCAGTCTTACCTCCATTCACTCTTGCACTATTAGGGTTAACAAGAAAACCATCGTTATCTGCTACAAATCCAAATATTCTTATTGCCCAATCACCTTCTAAAGGAGCATTTACACTTATTTCAATATCACCTATAGATTGTTCACCTACTATAGCTTTAATCCTCTTAAATGATTCACTAGGATCAGGTCTTGCACTTACAAATTTTATTGCCCCACCAATATTACTTCCTCCATAAAGAGTTCCTTGCGGACCTTTCAGTATTTCTATTCTTTCCAAATCTCCAAACCTAGAAGAGGCATCAGAAAAAAGTTGTACATCATCTAAGTAAAATCCTACTCCTTGTGTGTTACCAAATGACCCCAATCCTCTAATAGAAACATTAGCAAATCCATCAGCTCTGGTTGACAGGTTAAGGTTTGGTATTAAAAATCCAACATCCTCTAAACTCTTAATGTTCTGCCTATCAATATCCGCTCCTCCTATTGCTTGCACAGATTCCGGAATATCTAGAAGACTTTCTTCTCTTTTCCTAGCTGTTACCAATATCTCTTCAATCACATCAGAAGCGGCAGCCTCAGATCCTGAAGAATAGAAACTAGGAAACATTAATAAACACACAGCCGAAACAAAACTTATGTTCAGCTTTTTAAACTTACTCATATTTGATCTCCCCTTTATTGATCACTAAACATGCTTAAAACATGATTTATGTGATAGATAATGCCAAATTAAGCCCTAGATGTTCTTACTTTCAATGCAAGTACATTTGGATTTAAAGGTAAGAAGTGCATATTACTTTATAGGTAAAGTACTCTCTAACTGCTTAAACAAAAATGACCCCCTTTTTTTAAAAGAGGGTCTTTTTTACTAATTTTCTCGGGGAAAAATTAATATGAAACTGATTGTATTCGTATCGTTTTAGAAAACATGTTGAAAAGTGCAAGTAACGATGATTGATAAAGTAACTGAAAACAAAATAAGCATTTTATAGCAAAAAATATTTTCTCTTTTAGTCTACTCCTTGATAGATTCAGTAAAATTTAAAGATCTAAACACAGAGGGAGGAGCTCCTACTTGTTGCTTGAACCTTCTACTGAAATGAGTACTGTCATTGAAACCACACATAAAAGCAACTTCTGTAACGTTATATAAAGATTTGGATGAACTCCTTAATAAAAGTTGAGCTAAATCTAATCTCTTTCTAGTTAAATATTTAATAACTGTTTCATCTGACTGTTTAAAAAGCCAATGCAGATAGCGAACTGAAATCCCCAATTCTTTTGCGATTATTTTGGGAGAAACGTCCGGATTAGATATATGAACCAGCATATATTGCTTTGCCTGATCTAATTGAATGTCTTTCATCTTCAAGGGTTTCTTTTCTTCTGTATCCCCCAGGGCAAAAACTAACATAGAAAGATTAGCCAAAATCAATGGGATAATGGCTTTAGGTTGATAAATTGGTGAACTTTTATCTGTTTCTATAGCGAATTCAGCTAAGAGTTTTAAATAACCTCCTAACATTTCAGCTGACTTACTTGGCGGACTGATAAGTCTACTTTCAAGATTACGCCATATTCTTGGAATCCAATTTTTTATAAGGGATAAGGGCATGTAGACGCTTATTATATGAGCTTCATCACTTATTTTTAAACTGAAACCTGAAGTAGGATTTATACTATCTAAAACTAGTATTTGACCTTTTTTAAGCTTGTAAACAGTATTTTCGAAACTGACTTCAATTGAACCAGAAACAACAAGGATTTCCTCTAAGATATCAATTTTTCCTTCTTTCTTTGAAGCTTTGAAATCCCTATAGACTTCACAAGCCTTAGCCTTGCTTTCTATAACTCTCAGTTCTCCTAGTTGACCTATATTAAATTCAAATGAAATTCGCTCTTTAGTGGTTTTCCTAAAATTACCTACGGAGAGATAATTCCTACCCATTTTTTTATCCCAGTCTCTTCTTTCTTCTTTTGTTAAGACAGGATAAGTTTTTAGGCTGTCTCCATTAGTTAATTTAGCTGCCATTTTCTAAAATTTAAAAGATTAAGCCCGGGTTGAGAATTCCTTTAGGATCAAAAGTATTTTTTAAAGCCTTCATGTAATTGATCTCTTCTGTACTTCGACAGAGGTGAAGGTAAGGTTTTTTTTCTAATCCTATTCCATGTTCAGCGGAAATAGATCCACCTATAAGCTTTAATGGCTCATAAACTGAATTCTCAATCTTTTTAATAGTATTTGGTTCTAAATCTCCTACTCCAACTACAAGATGAAGATTACCATCTGCAACATGACCCCAAACAATATGATGAAATTCTTTCCAGTGTTGCTGCAGATTATCTTGTACTTGAGAAACATAATTCTCCATTGTATTTATAGGCAAACTAACATCGAACATGACAGTTGGACCGTATTGAGCTTGTTTCTCGACATCGTCTCTGAGTGACCATAAAGCTAGTCTTTCTTTTTCAGATTTCGCTAAAACTGCATTTATTATTATTGAATCTTCTAAAGCTTTATTCAGTAAAAATTCAAAATGGTCTTCATCTTTAGTCTGGTCTGAACCCATAGACTCAACTAAAACATAATAGGGAACATCTTTTTCTAGAGGCAAGGAACTTTCATCTAAAAAATTTGTAACCATTTCATAAAACTCTTTCCACATAACTTCAAAAGCACTCATATTGCCTCCCAAGCCTGAGTCAATATGTTTTAAAAACTTAATTATCAAAGCAAAGTCTTTGATGCCTACTAATGCTGTATTTTGACTGATAGGAGCTTCTCTTAATCGAAGTACGCACCTAGTCACTATTCCTAGGGTGCCTTCTGTCCCAATAAATAATTGTTTTAAATCGTAACCAGCGTTGTTTTTGATCATTCTATTCATGGAAGACAAAACAGTACCGTCAGAAGTTACAGCTTCGATACCTAGAACTGACTCTCTGGTCATACCATATCTGATGACTCTATTACCGCCAGCGTTTGTCGAGATGTTGCCTCCAATTGAGCAGGATCCTCTTGCCCCTAAATCAAGAGGAAAAATCATATTTTCAGATTCGGCTTTTTCTTGTATGGTTTGTAAAATAACTCCAGACTGACAGGTTATGGTTCTACCAACAGGATCTATTTCCTCAACCTCATTCATTCTCTCAAGGGATAGGACCAATTGATCAGATGAGCTTCTAGTACCATAAACTAAACCCGTTAAACCGCCATGAACCACTAATGGCTGACTGGCCTGATTGCAAATAGAAAGGATTTTTGAAACTTCTTCAGTTGTCTCAGGCCTAACAATTACTTTAGCTTTGACAGCTTCCTCCGTATGCAAGCCTCCTGCTTTTCGAACAGAAACTTCTTCGTCAACCAATAAAGCATTCCTAGGAAGAAAAGCTTCCAAAGCTTCCAAAACATTTTCTTTCAACCCCAAAAAAACCTCCTCAAAAAGAGATTTAAAGAAAGAATTAGTGAAAATTCTTAAGTATTAACTAGCTTCCCAGGCACCTTGGGCGTCTTCCCAAGTAATTACCGCCACGGTATTACCTTCTTCATCAATAAAATTAAGCGGGCCTAAGAAAGTCATATAAAATTCACTGTCTTCTAGGAAATGAGTTGAGTCATGTCTTGCATTACAAGGCTCATAACCATAGCCTGGAGCTACTGCTGTAGACCCCCCTTCCCCTTCTCCTCCTCTTACTTCCATTGTACCTTTGGTCAAGAAATACTCGCCTGGTCCAATGTGAATATGTCTGTGAAAAGAAGAGCCTTTAGGACAATCAAATATAGCTGCCCAAGATCCCATCTCCGGAGATACATTTAATAACTGCCAAGTAATTCCCCCTTCCGCAAATGGAGGAGGAAATGGTTTCCAGTTATTAGTATCATCTATTTTGACATACCTACCCTTTATCGGGTCTTGATGTTCTACTTCATTCATAATTTTTCTCCTTACCCTATACTATATTCAAATTGCCAAAAGTCACACATTATTATTGACTATAAACGCAACTTCACTTGTTTGTTAGAGTAAGCTTTATGAATTACGTTGATCCATTTAAGAAAAAATATATTTCTTTGGGTGTTAGGCATATTTTCCCCCAAAAATTGGATAAAATATAGGTGGAAATTTATCCTATAAATGCTTTTATAACAAAGCATTTAACATAGAAAGGAAACGTTATGACAATTGAAGAACTTGATAAACCTAAAGCAGAGGGAACTGAAGAATTCATCATGAACCAAACCATGATGAGAATAAAGGATCCTGATATATCGTTAGATTTTTACGTTAACGTATTGGGGATGACACTTTTAAAACGCTTAGATTTTGCTGATATGGAATTCACTCTTTATTTCTTGGGTTATTTAAGGAAAGAAGATGAACCTGTGCCAGATGAACCCCAACAGAGAACGGAATATGTATTTTCCCAAAAGGCTATGATCGAGCTAACTCATAATTGGGGCACGGAAAAAGATGATGCCTTTAGTTATCATGATGGAAACACAGATCCTAGAGGTTTTGGGCATATAGGGATAACTGTTCCTGATGTCTACGAAGCTAGTAAAAGATTTGAAGAGCTAGGTATAGAGTTTGTAAAAAAACCAGATGATGGAAACATGAAAGGTCTAGCTTTTATCAAAGATCCAGATGGGTACTGGGTAGAAATCCTCTCTGCAACAAACTCTGCTAAATTTGGTACTGGTTAACATACAAATGACCAATCTTGAAGAAACTTTAGATTGACTAGAGCGTATGGAATCTAAAGGAGCATTAAGAGACCTGATAGCCTATTATGCGACAACTTGTTATCAGCATGATATGGCTAAACTTATGAGTCTTTTCAGTGAGGGTGCTGAATATGATTCACCAAATGGCTCCATGAAATGTT
This sequence comes from SAR86 cluster bacterium, assembly GCA_022447065.1. GTDB lineage: Bacteria > Pseudomonadota > Gammaproteobacteria > Magnimaribacterales > Magnimaribacteraceae > AEGEAN-183. The sequence goes on from JAKUUM010000004.1 coordinate 43,928, forward strand.
AAGGCAAAAAAACATTGAAGAAATGTTTATAGACATATTTCCGCCTAATTTTTTAAAAAATTATATGAGAGTTTTAAATATTTCTATAAACACACCAAATTCTAATTAATTGAACTAAAAACTTGATTTAAAAATGTTGCATTATCAAAGTTTAATGGCTCCGTGGTGGAATGATAATTCCCCCCAATTCTAACAACACTGCCATCCCCCATTCGGGTATAGGTACTAAAACGCATTATTACAAGATCATTTTCAGGGTAGACAGCTACGATTTGTCCTTGGATACCTAAAGCTGTAAACCCTGAATTTGGTGCTGGCCACCAGTAGAAACCGTATTGACCTGAAATCGCAAGCGCGGTACTCTCGGTAACCCAAGTCTCTGATAAAACTGCTTGTCCATCCCAGTCTCCTTCTCTCGCAAATAATAGACCAAATCTTCCAAACTCTCTGGGTGTGGAGTCAAGACAGCAATAAGTCAGAATATTTCCTTGAGTGTCTTGCCACCAATCTCCAGTAAACCCTATAACACTTCCTATTTTTTGATCCAAGTATGTTTTTGGGGACATTGAAGTAGATGATCTCACCACTTCTCCAGCTAACATTACATCGGCATTAGAGTAGGTGTAGAGTTGCTCTCCGGGTTCTCCTTCTAGATTTCTATCTATTGACAATTGCAGTTGATCCTCACTGTTATATAAATCCCCTCCGTCTAACAACTCAAGGGCTGTTTTAACTGTCATTAGTTGCCGCAGAGTTATTACTTCCTTTTCTGTTCCCTGCCATGCACTAATAAAATCGGAAACTCGTTGATCTAGGTTGTCAATTAAGCCTTCATCTAGAGAAACCCCCACAAGTGCGCTTGTAAAACTCTTAGCCACTGACCAACTTGTAACCAGATCGCTTGCCATTCTGGTGTCTGCATATCTCTCAGCAACTACCAGTCCATTCTTAATGATGACCACCGCTCCTGTGTAATTACCTTCTTGAAAGGCGTAATCAATTGCTTCGTTTATTTCATCGGGGCACATGCCCTGTGATTCAGGAGTAGCTGTTTCCCAAGACAGTCCTGGCCAAACCTCTGTAAAAGGACCATCTTCAACAGTTACCGAACAGCCTGATGTTGTAGGTGGAGGTGGCGATGGTGCTGTGTTCTCTCCTGAACTAGAACCTCCTCCGCCCCCACAACTAATCAGGAACAAAATAAACAAAGGACCAATAAACCTTCTCACCTCTATATGCTAAATCAATTTTTATAAAATTAGCGAAATTTGATCAAGCTTTAATCGTTAAGTAGATCCAGCCACCTCGATTCATCTTTATTCAGAGTAATGTTAAGAGCTTTAATAGAACTTTTAGTTTCAAAGAAGTTTCGAGGACCTATTAAAGGGAAAGAAGGAAATTCTTGGTTAAGAACAAAAGACAAGGCTAATTGGATGGGTTCCACGCCCTTTTTTTCTGCCAAAGAAAAGCATCTTGCTCTTCTTTCTAAGTTTTCTTCACTGGACCAGACTCGATCTTGTTCTTCTTTATTGGGATTGGCTCCGTGAAGGGATCCTTCAAATTCTTGAGAGTCCAGAAAGAAACCTCTTGCTTGGCTGGACCAAGGAAAAATTGCTACTTGCATGCCCTTTAAGAATTCTTTGTAAGGGTCTTCAGAACAACTTTCACATCCTGGCCAGACAGGATCATTCATTCTGGCTAAACTGAAGTTATTACTTAAAACAGTGAAAGGTTGCTTTCCTGAATCTTGAGAATAAGTAAAAGATTCTTTAAATCTAGGTAAAGACCAATTAGAGGCTCCGTATAAATTAATCAGACCTTCATTTCTCAGTTCATGTAAAGCATCGATAAACTCACCTACGGGCACTTCAAGGTTGTCTCTGTGTAAGCAATATATATCAATACTATCTATCTTTAACCTATCAAGAGATTCCGTTAATTGTTTCCGTATAAATTTTGGATAACAATCAGGCGTGTGGGCTCCCTTCCCTAATACAACAACTTCGTCTCTGAGACCCCTAGCCAGCATCCAACGACCCAAATAAACATCACTTTTGCCATTGTTATAGATATAAGCAGTGTCAAAAGCATTTCCACCTAAAGTAAAAAAATGATCAAACATAGCAAAAGCGTGGTTGCCGCCAGTTTGATTGTCACAACCAAAAACCAGACGAGAAATTGGCTTTTCTAGTCCTTTTAATCGATCACTACTCATGGGGACTCTGCTACTTAAGGCAGATTCTCCTAATAAAGAATAATTTCTTTTTTCAGGAATATCTTGTTCGTAATGTACTCCAACTTTTTTTCTCCACGAATCAAGCCAAATCATATTGCCATGACTATCAGCAAGGGACATAAGCTTAGATTCAATTTCTTTATTTTTTACTAATTCAACAAAGTGATCAATTTCGTGAGTAAAAACCCCTCTCCTTTGTTTAAATTTAATTATTTCAGACTTTCCTTCTTTGTCCTTTAAAACTATCTCTGACTTTCGGCCATTAGCTTCTCCACACTGCCAAGGTTGATCAATAAATAAAGATATTTCGTCGTTTTTTATCAAGACTGAATTGTCTAGTTCTTTATTGATCGAAGAGCTGATTGCAGCCTTAGAGCCATTGGAAAAAATAAGCTTTGCACGCGCGAATAGATCTATACCATGCTCAGAGAGGTCTCCTTCTGCTTCAAATTGGATAGGATTCGAGAAAACCTTTCCTTCTTGCACACCGACTATCATTCTTGACATAGACATGGGATAACATCCAATGTCCATAATGGAGCCTCCACCTAAATCTGGATTAACCAATCTATGCTCTTCAGGAACTTTTGCAGAGAATCCAAAAGACGCTTGGATAGATAACGGTCTTTCCTTAAATCTCTTTTTAACTATCTCTCTAATCTTTTCTGTTTGTGGATGCGTCCTATACATAAAAGCTTCCATTAATAAAACGTTATTCTTCCGTGCTGCATTTATTAAAACCATGGCTTCGGTGGAGTTCATAGTCATGGGCTTTTCACAAAGGACCGACTTTCTAGCATTTAGAGAAGCTAGAGCAAGCTCAAAGTGAGAGTTATGAGGTGTGGCAATATAAATGGCTTGAATCTCTTCATTTTTAATAAGATTTTCGTACCCCTGTACCGATAAGCAGTTGTATTTGGACCCAAATTTTTCTGCATTCTCAATAGTACGACTAGCCACGGCAAGTAAATTAGAATCTATACTGTCTTGCATAGAAACTGCTAAGGCTCTAGCTATTAAACCTGTACCCAATATCCCCCAATTAATCATCAATTGAATTTTAGATCTTATCTGCCCTTTTTTCTTTAATTGCTTTCATTTAAGAAAAACCAATCCACCTACCAGAACCTGCTACTGTTGCCCATATTGAAATAGAAACTATTCCCACTAGCCGAAAGCGAAAAGAATCTTTCTCTGTTTTTAAGCAAAGTGGGTTACGGATAAAAAATAAGAAAATTAGACCTAAAGTTAAGGCTGACATCTTTATCCAAAATGCTCTGCTGTAATAACATTTAATTGCCTCACTAAGAAAGAGCGGTATGCCGGTGGAAACTAAAATGACCAGACCTAATTTAAGCCACACTAAGGTCTCATTAATAACGTAATTGATAGGCCTTGAATTAAGAACGAAACCCAATAGTCTCAAATCTCCCATTAAAATTGAACCGCCTAAGATAGCCAAACCAATTAAGTGAACCGATTCAATTACAGGAAACATCCAAATAGAATTCCTTATCAACTCTCCTATAAAAGATTGTTCCATTCGATCAAATAAGAAAAAAAGTTGACCTGAGTCCATTAGAAATCTTCCATTTGACTTAATTCGATCATACAGCTCGCTGCCCAATTAACCCAATCAGGTTGAGGTTGTCTGTCACAGTCAAACCAATTGTAAGCAATCATGCGACCCGAAATAATTACTCCCGCCCAAAGGACCAAGGAAACGCTTGCTTTTATATGAACACTACGCGGGATATTCTCTTCATCCCACTTGCCTCCCTCCTTACTCATTTGTCTGTGAAACAAGAAAATATTAATACCACCTAATAAAATCAAGAATAATTTAAATCTAAAAAAAATATTCTGATAAGTTCTTACTGGAATAGCATAAAAGAGCAACAAACCAGTTAAGACCATTAAACCAAACCCAAAAATTGTCCAAGGTAAAGTCTTTGAGTTCATCTCAGATATGGAAAGTTTGTTAAAGGCCAACCCCATTAATCTTAGATCCACGAAGATGAGAGTGCCTATAAAAAAACAAATTGAAAGAACGTGTGCTGATTCAATCCAAGGATATAAATACAAAGATTCGTGTAAGGCTATGCTCCATTCAGTTTCAGATAGCCATATTGAAAACTCCAACAACATATTCTTATAAATTTAAAGAATGATATCTATTCTTCTTTAATCCAGTAAGTCTGATGACATGCCACGCATACTTGATACAGGTCTGCTCCAACTTTAAACAATTCCTCTGAATCTTCATTTTCGGCGGCCTCAAAAGCTCGTTCACCCATTCTTTTAAGAGCCATTGATAAAGCAACCCATTGTGCATCATCAACCGCTCTACTTGGCATCGAGAGAAGATATGAGCTCTCAGAAATAACTTTAGCACCGTGTTTCACTCTATCCCATCCTTCCTGATCAGTTGGTTCGAGATTAAACTCACCCTCTTCTGTTATCACATAACCTGCAGAGTCCCAAATGGCTTCAGCAGCTGGATCTAGAAGGTAAGCCATCAAATCATGGATCTCTGAGTGTTCTTCGGTTTCTTTTGTAAACCCTTGCCAAGAAAGGCAAAGTAAAATAAAAAAGAAACCCAGTTTTCTCATATCAATAAATTCTTAAGTAAATTTATTCTCTTTTGAGTTCTCTAGGGTCTGTGCCGTCTCTGGGCGCGCCGGTTCCAGAAGATCCCATAAATACTTTACTGCCATCGGGGAAAGTAACGTCTCTGCCATTTGCTATGCATATTGGTAAACATAACCTTCCTTTGCTTTGATAACCTCTAACTATAATGATTGTGCCTGGTAATAAAGTCTTTTTAGTAATTCCGTTTCTAATGAGGGTATTAGGAGTTCCTCCTTCAACCATCCAAACAGTTTTCCCAGATTCATCTTCAACTTCTACGTGTACCCAAGCATGGGGATTAATCCATTCTACCTTCACAACCTTTCCAGTGATGTTAATAGGAGCATTAGGATCAAATTCAGCAGTAAACGCATGGTGGGCATAAATTTGAAAAGCAAAGGCTCCAAAAAATAAGCAAAAAATTATTCTTAGAATTATTTTCATTGATTTCTCCTTTCTTCTTCTCTAGCTCCAGCCAGTATGTTTGCCATGGCGTAATTACCTTCATGGCAAGCGTATTCATAAATTTTGCCTTCTGCTTTTCTTAAGGGCATTTCTCCCCTCCAGACATCTTTATAAGCTTTATCATCATCTACACTAAATTCGTAAAGAATCTCGTCTTCCGAGGTTCTTGTAAACCTTTCGGTTACTTCAGCATTCTCAGTCATAAGGATTTGATGACGTATAGCAGCCCTAAAACGTTGTTGTAAATGATGATTTTTAGTTTTTACTACCAAGGTATTTCCTTCCCAATGCCCAACGGAATCTCCTAACCAGGGCCTAATGTGGTCAGGAAGATGGGTCCCTTTAATTCTTATTATTCTAGCGTCGTGAACCATCTCCACCAAAATCATCACGTAACCAGGCGATTGGACAATTTGATAGTTATTATTATAAAGAACATTCAACATAGGAGGTCCACCACTAGATCCAAAACCAACCACACATCTCTCTCCTAAACTCCTCTGCTCAGGATGGTTGGCTTTAGTAAACATGCGGTAAAGACTAGGAGCTTCCATGCCCCAACTTATCCATTTCCTAGGAAGCTTCCCATCTTCGGGGTAAGTAAGAATTGAGCTCCTGTACTCTCCATTGATTTTAAAAAGCTGGGTACCTTGATCGAACCAAGCAGTATTGTAGCCACCCACGTTTTCTCCGGCTTTGGGTGATTCACCCTTTTCATAAGGATTATCTATTTCTTCAATGAATGCAGCTGTAAAAGAAGCTGCAGCATTGGCTTGTTCTTCTGTAACCACTAAACTTTCGTAATTGTCTGGTCTTTCTAAAGTAGTCAAACTGGCATTGGTCCAAGTTCCTTGAAGATCTGGATCTCCAAACCAGGTCTTCATTGTTACTTCAGCTTCAAGACAAGAAGCGGTAACAACTAAAGAAAATAAAAAAAATCTTTTCAAACTTTTCACCTTCTCTTCTCTTCTTCTCTGGCTCCAGCCAATATATTCGCCATCGAATAATTGCCTTCATGACAAGCGTATTCATAAATCTTATCCTTAATGGATCTTAAAGGCATCTCTCCTGCCCAAACCTGTCTATAGACATCAGGATCATCCACATAAAACCGATATAAGATTTGGTCTTTAGATATTCGTGTAAATCTTTCAGTAACAATTGCTTCTGGTGTTATAGCAAAAAAGTGTCTTAATCCACCCCTGAAAGTATGTTGAGGATTAAAATTTGTAGTTTCAACAACTAAAGTATTTCCATCCCAATGACCAACAGAATCTCCAAGCCAAGGAGTTATGTTGTCAGGCGGGTGACTTCCACCCAATCTTATAATTCTGGCATCATGAACCATCTCCGCCATAATCACAACGTGCCCAGGAGATTGCACTATTTGGTAATGATTGTTATACAAAACATTCATCATAGGTGGTCCTGCGCTAGAACCAAAGCCAACCACACATCTTTCACCAACACCCCTTAATTCAGGATGATCTCTTCTCCTAGATCTTTCATTTCTTCTTTTCTCAAAAAACTTATCTGCTTTTTCACGATCCCAAGGTATTTTCCCATTTTTAGGATAGGCAACGATAGAAGTCCTATATTTTCCAAAGAGCTGAAATAACTCTGCTCCTGGATCCATCCAAGCTGTGTTATAACCCCCCACGTCAGTTCCTGTTCTAGGAGTTTCTCCTTCTGAATATTGATTATCATAGGCAAAACTATCTACGGCAGCCTTAGTTGCAGCAGCTCTTGCTTCTTCTTCACTGACTTCTAGTGTCTTAAAATGGCCAGGTCTTTCTAAGGTAGTCAAAGTAGCATTGGTCCAAATACCTTGTAGATCTGGATCTCCATACCAAGTTTTATAAGGGTTCTTAGTTTCAGCGAATAGCGGATTTGAACATAACAAAAAGATTGAAAATAGATATTTCAAGACTTTTTGAAAGATCATCTTTTCAATTTCCACGCCACTGTCCATAAAAGAGTTCTTCAACAAATTCTACACACTTAAATTGCTGTAGCTGAGCATCATTACCCACTCTTTTGTACAACGTCATGCTGATCTTCCAAGGTTTAGTAAAGACTTTTTCATCTTCTATGGTGGCTTCATAGTTCATAGTATGGTTATTTATTAACGTGTATTTCTCAATTACTTTTAATTGATCACTGTGAAAGTTGCCCGATCGATCAAACCAAGTTTGATCATTGAACCCTGTAACTTCAATCACCAAAGTGTTATCTTCCCAATAACCCCAAGATTGGCCCATCCAGGAATCTACTGGAGCAGGTCCAGGATCTTCTAGATATATATTTCTCACAGCTCCGGCATATTCGTAAGCAAAAAAGATAGCCTTTTCGCTATGAAAAATCTGAAAAGGGAAATTCATATACGTAGCTCTTGGAACTCCAGGTAGGTAGCACTTAATTTCTGGATCTCTATCTATCCAGTTTTTTTTGTTTTCATCTCTTTGTTTTAATGCCCCCCTCTTATATGGAATGGTACCGCCTTCAACTACGCCTAAACCTGCAGGGACTGAGCCAACAGTGCCTAGAGCCACAATACTTGGATGTGGAATGGGCACGACAGGCCCTTCAACCATAGCCAGAGAAGCACTCGCCGAATGAGCTTCTAAATTATAGTTAGCAGTGTTTAATACTTGCCAAACACCATTTAAATCAGGCTTACCTCCAGGACCTTTTGGTATCTCTAATTTCTCAGAAGCACAGACAGAAAATGTTATTGCACTAAGTATTAATAAGCTAAAGACTCTCGTAACCATAAATTGTATGGATAGATTTTCCTTCATCTCAATTTCTCTTTCTGCCCAGGCAGTATATTACTTTAGACTAAATATTAAGGATTTTTTTCTTTTTTGGGTATCTCTAGAGGTCCCAATTTGGTTAAGTAATTTTCATCCTTTTCATCTGCTAAATTAAGCTTTGGATCATCTCTAAAACTTTTAACAGGCTGTCCCAGTCCCCTAAGTCCTCTCTTTCTGCATCTTCTGACTCTGTCAAAATCTACTTCAACGAGCATAAATTCTTCTCCAATACTTGCGTCATGTAGAATTTCTCCATCTGGTCCTGCAATCAAGGATAGGCCGCACCCTTGTTCACCTCCTGCATTTACATCAATGTAGTAACATTGTTGTTGAGCAGCAGTTGCTTTGACCATGGCTCTTTCTACGTCTCTATCACAAGTGTCGGTTAAGCTGGGGTGTAAAATGACTTCAGCTCCCTTAAGAGCCAATGCTCTGCTAGTTTCAGGAAACCAAAGGTCGTAACAGATGTGAAGACCTAAGGTACCAAAACCAGGGACCTCAAAAACACAGGCTTCATTTCCTGCTTCAACACCAACCTCATAGGGAAGAAATGGATATAATTTCCTGCACTTTGTAACCAACTCACCTTTGTTATTAATAACCGGTGCAGTGTTGAAAATTCCCTCCTCAGTCTCTTCATAAAAAGATCCAGGTAGTAGCCAAATACCAAGTTCTTTTGCCAGAGCCTTAAATTTATCTATATATTCTGAGAGATAAAAAGATGAGTCCTTTGAACCTGCGCCTCCCACAGCCAATTCACTAAATACGATCATTTGAAGCCAAGGAAATCTAGATACAGCCTCTTTTGTCTTTTTTTTAACTAAAGAGCAGTTATCTCTGTTTGCCAAACTTAATTGGATAGCTGCTATTGACAAAGGTTTCATGGTTTTAAGCAGTATACGTAAATACCACAAAAAAAATAGGCTGGAAAATTCCAGCCCATTTTTTAAGGTTTAATTAGCTCTTAGAATTTATAGCGCACGTCAACGTACATAGTTCTAGGTGATAGAGCGCTACCGTATTTACTATAGTTATCACCAGCTGTAGTAGTACTTAAACCATATACCTGTTTATTATCCTTAAGGTTATTGACAGCCACTCTTATAGAAGTCTTGTAATCTTCACTCCACCAAGAGGCGCTCAAGTTTGTAGTATCACGAGCTGGAACCCTGTCCAATTCTCTCGTTATACCAGAAGCTGAAAAATCTCCAGTGTATGAGTGGTTTATCCAAAACCAAATTGGACCCCATCGGCTCTCATGCTCGTAGACAGCTCTCAAAGTCCATTTCTCCCTTGGTATACCTTTTAGAGAATTACCTTTGACATTTTCTGCGTAAGGAAAGTCACTAGCATCTATTACTCCGTCACCATTCACATCGTTTCCTGTTGCAGAATTTCCAACAACCCCTTGAGTGAAAGCACCAAAAACCATAGGAGGGTTGAATGGATCATCTGTATTAAGGACCCAATAATCATCTCCGTATTCGGTTTCTGTGATGCTCATGTTTCCAGATAAAGTAAGTCTGTCAGTAGCTGAGTATACAAACTCCATCTCAAAACCTTCGTTGGTGATACCGTTAGCGTTAGAGGCATATTCTGCTCCTTCTCCTCTTAAAGGATCAAATTGAACCACAACATCTTGATAGCCATCGTAATCATAATGATAGATTGAAGCGAAGAGTTGTAATCTATCATCTAGGTGAATTCCTTTGTAACCAAACTCAACGGATTCCACTACTTCTTTGTCGTATGAAAGGGCCTTTAAGCCTGCACCGGTTGGAATGCCGAATTCGTCTCTGACTTCATCTCGAGCTCCAGAATAACCTAAGGCTACCCCCCCTGATCTGTACCCTGTAGTAACTCCGAAATAAAAGAGTTGATCGCTATTGGGAGTCCAATCCAAGTTCACCCTGTAGTTGGTGTGTTTCCACTCATCTGCTCCAGGAATTCTTGAAGTATAGGCAAAAGGCCAACCCTGCATTAACCTCAATGGAGTAGCACAAGTATGTTGCTCTTCGAGAGAGCACACAGGTGCGATTGGATTATTAGGATTACCCGTATAAACTGCATTCCCCATGATGAGGTTAGCGTAAGCTAGTGGAGTCAATTCAGTTACAGCTCCTGACCAAGGCATATATCCCAGTAATTCATAATAAGGTCCAACTTGACCTTGTTGCAGAGCCATAACAGCATCCCAAGCACCTGAAAAGTTCATAAATAACTCAGAATAACCGCCTCTTATTTCATACCAGTCTTTTTTATCTACAGCGTGCCTTGCTCCAACAACCAAAGCAAATTCTTCATTGATAGTCCATGTACCCTGAGTAAAGATTGCCGTAGCGTCATTTGTTACGTCATTCTTGTGGTGGTATACCCTTCCTAAAGCATCACCACCCCAACGACAGGAAAGGGTTGCGAAGTCTGGACCAGAACCTACCCAGCCTATTTGGGGAGATGTACAAGTGTTGATAGCTCCCAATAAAGCCGAAGTACTGACTCCGCCTAAGAAAGCTTGCGGGATGTCATAAGCTCCATAGGTGGCCGCATTCTTGTACCTAGCAACATTGTTACGAATACTGTAATTTTGTTGCCTATTCTCATCCATGAAGAAGATACCGGAGGTCAACAGAACATCATCGCCTATCTGCCAGTTGATATTAATTTCATGAGTTTTCATGTGGACATCTTCCAGTACCGTAATGTTGTGCTGATCCCAAGTGCTATTGGTCTCGTCTCTGTCTATGTTGAAAGTGTAACCAAAATCAACATATCCAAAGATGTACTTAATTTCCGTCCTGTCACTTAATTGCCAAGTGGCATGCGACTGAATTCCTTCGTGTTGGAAAAATTGATGATTTGAAAGACAACCTTGCTGATAAGGAAAGTCTCTACAGTTCTCATTTTGGCTTACTTGAACTAAGAAGGTATTAAGAATGTCCTCTGTTCTACCATAATGGGCATTGAATCTACCCGGCCAACTAGCATTGTCAACACCTGGTCTTAAAGGAGCACCGTAACCAACTGCACCAGTGGTGGGGTTGGTAAAAGCAATGGCTCCGAATGTTGTTGCCGTGGCAGGTCTTAATCCAAGTACCATGTCCGTGGTGTTCAATGTTCCTCTATTGGGTCCGTATCCTGAATCCAAAAGAACTCTTTGGCCTATGATGTTATCAACGTAACGACTATTCGCTCTGAATTGAACTTCGATATCATCGGTAGGCGTCCAAAGTAAGGTAATCACTTCATTGGAATCATCCAAAGAACTAACATCACGACAACCTAAACATTTCTGAGTACCATCCCTATCCATCTTGGCAGCAGTTACTCTAAACGCAATTTTATCTGTCACAGGGCCAGTGGCCATTGCGTAATATTGGATGCTGCTATAATCACCAGCCAAGATTCTGACTTCAGCACCATTTTCGAAACTAGGTTTCTTAGTAATATAGTTAATAGCTCCGCCGATAGAATTTCTTCCGTATAAGGTTCCTTGAGGACCACGAAGCACCTCAATACGTTCTACGTCGTAATAATAGTTTTCCGAAGCAGCTATACCGAAATCAGGTGAATAAACACCGTTGTAGTAAGTTGCCACACCTGGGTCACCACCAAGTGCCCTGAAGTTTCTTCCCACTCCGCGAATTCTTACGTCGTAAGCATCACGGGTCGTTGCAGGAAGCTGATCCATTAAATCATTGGCCCCTTGCATGCCAAGATCTTCGATCATACTTGCGTCAAAAGCAGTGATTGACATAGAAGTATCGGCTAAAGTAGATACTCGTTTTTCTGCTGTTACCGTTATCTCTTCAATACCACCTTTATCTCTTTCTTTTTCTTCTCCCTCTTCATCCTGTGCAATTAACATAAACGATGACAAGCCAAGAATAGAAACAAATACTAGGTTTATTAGAAATTTAATTTTCATTTCTCCCCCTCAATAAGAACTTATATTCACCAGTCATTATTACTCTTTGGAAACAATAAAGACTGATTAAAAAAACCTAGTACAAACTATGCTGAATTTTCGCTTAGTTTGCAAACATTTTGTGTAAAAAATACTTGTTCAACTTGATTTTCCTGCTTCTTTAGAAAGGTACTTACTCAAATAGGCTGCATTTAAGAAAGCAAAAATAAACATCATGCCTAAAACTCCAAAAAGCTTGAAATTTACCCAGGTGGTTAAGCTGGTATAAAACATAAAATATAGATTGACTGTACCTATAGAGAAGAAGGCAAAAGCCCATAGATAAGTCATATCAATCCATGCTTTGTCGGGTATATTAGACAATCCTTCGGCACTGGCCATTTTCATAAAATTTTTCAAGATAGGCGGTCTTCTCAAGAGCAGGTTGCCAATAAGAATGAGGGAAAAGATCCAATTTATGATACTAACTTTCCATTGTAGAAACGCTGGATCCCTAAATAGCAAGGTTGCACTTCCAAAGACTAATAAGGCTATCCAAGTTATGAAAAGTTTTTTTTCTACGGTTCCTTTACTGAATTTTTCATAAAGAACCTGAACGGTAACGGCGCACATGATGGCAGCCGTGGCTTTTAAAAAATCTTTTCCTGTTAAGAAAAACACCCCAAAAAAAACAAGTGCCGGAAAAAGATAAGTGATTTGACCCATAATGACTCTAGATTTATTGATAGGCATCATACTAAAATTAAAAGGAGTAAACTAATTGAGAACAAAAAAATGAAAAACTTAAAGTTAGGTATACAAATTGGGTATTGGGGGGCACAGCCGCCAGAGAACATTGTTGAACTTGCTCAAGAAGCTGAGAAATTAGGTTACGATGCCATTTGGAGTGCTGAATCTTGGGGTTCAGATGTATTTACCCCATTAACCTGGATAGGCGCACACACTTCAAAAATCAAACTTGGTACCGGAATAGCTCAGATATCAGCCAGAACGCCTGCGGCAACTGCCATGGCTGCTATCACTTTAGATCACCTGTCAAAAGGGAGGGTAATTCTTGGATTGGGAGTCTCAGGACCTCAAGTAGTGGAAGGCTGGTACGGCCAACCTTTTTCTAAACCCCTTTCGCGTACAAGAGAATACGTAAGCATCATAAAGAAAATTTTAAAAAGAGAAGAACCGGTTACCAATGATGGTGAGCACTACCCGCTTCCTTACCAAGGAGAAGGAAGTTGGGGACTGGGAAAACCTTTGAAATCCATCACCCACCCTCTTCGATCTAATTTACCTATCTTTTTGGGAGCTGAAGGACCGAAGAATGTAACCATGACAGCTGAAATAGCTGACGGATGGTTGCCTCTTTATTATTCACCTTATCGACAAGAGGTTTATGCCGATCAGATAAAAAATGCTAAGGAAGGTTTTGAAATCTCTGCCGGCGTAACCCTAAATATATGCGACGACGTGGAAAAAGGATTAATTCCCGTGAAAAATAATTTGGCTCTCTACATTGGTGGAATGGGAGCGGCAAAGAAAAATTTTCATACTGATTTAATGGGAAGAATGGGTTTTGAAGCAGAAGCAAAAAAGATTCAAGAATTATTCCTTCAGGGCAAAAGAACTGAAGCAGCTTTAGCAGTTCCTGATCTATTTGCAGACGAAATCTCATTGGTAGGACCCAAAGAGCGCGTCAAAGAAAGGGTGGAAGCCTGGAGAGACACGCCCGTCACTTCCTTACTGATATCTACACGAAATAAAGAGAATTTGAGGGAAGTTGCTGAAATAGTATTTGCTTGAAAGTTTAAGGAATCGGCTTGGCATATCCCCAATAGTTGTATCCAGCTATCTTAGGAGTGCTGGGGAGGTACATCGTCTCTAGGTTCTCCAGCTTAAAGCCAGAGGCTTCTATTAAATCAGGAATATCTCGATTCAAATTACAGCCTCCTGCTATTTTCTTCCAAAAAGGATTAACTCTGTTTTGCCATTTATGAATGTTAGGGTCGGGTGCTTTTCCATGTTCACAAAAAATCATTTTTCCTCCTGGTTTTAGAACTCTTTTCATTTCTTGATTGGCTTGCTCTACTTCAGGGATGGTACACATGGTGTAAGTTATTAATACCGTATCCACATGATCGTCAGGGAGGGGAATATTTTCAGCACCACTAATTATAAAATCTACTTCAAGATTTTCTTCCGTTGCTACTTTAGAGGCCATTCTGTTTAACTCTTCCGAAGGATCAAGACCCCATATCTTCTTGACCTTTGATTTATCATAGAATGGTAAATTTAAGCCAGATCCTATTCCTACCTCTAAAACTTTTCCTTCTGCTTGAGGAACTACCTTTTGACGTTGATAAATCATGGGTCTTGCACTACAAGCGCAGTTTAAAAGTCTAGGTAATATATATTTATCGTAAAGGCTCATTTGCTTACCTCAATTATTACAGTTAATTACGAAATATCTATTCATTTTAGTTAAGCCTACTGGCTGCAAATTTAAAAAGGTTTCCTATTCAATAACGCAGGACCTACGATCTTTTGGAGCATTTTGTTGAGAAAAGAAAGAGTCCTGTTCTAAAGTTAAGGTTGTCTTATTAATTGAGAAAATTGTTATCAAATCTTCTTTCGAAGCACTCTTATATTGGCCAATAAGGTAATGAGTTGGCGTAATATCTAAATCGAATTCTACCAGTGGATAACCTTTTGCTGACATCCTGGCTAATTTAGAAAACTCTCCTAAACTAAATCTAACCACGCGGGTTTTAATGTATCCATGTTGTTCCAGAACTTCGTTGAAGCACTTTAGGTTTATCACTTCTGAAATTGAAAAAGAAGGAAAAAAAATTAGTAAAGAGAATAAAACTTTTCTTTTTAAAAAATTAGAAATATTCATTCTCCACCCGAGTCACCCAATAATCGGCATCAAAATTTTCATCTCCCGAAATATATCTCCAAAAATTGATTCTGGTTAAGTACCCAAGTCTTCCGGTATCCGCCTGTTCCATCATACAGGCTCCAAGCCATCACTCCAGCTTCTAAGGTAGAAGAGGAAAGGTAAAGCCCAATACCTTCTGTCTTAGTGAATTCGAATTATTCATTAACTAACTTTAAATTTTAGCTTAGGGTTTTTTAGGATGTTCCAGAAAAAAATTGACCACCTCTTCTCCCCAGTGAAAAGGGTTATTTCTACCGCATCCCAGATAATTTCCTACTCCAGGGAAACAATGCCCTTCTGGATTGCCAAGAAAACTTGAATTGGATCCCTTACTTATCCAGTTGTAACTGATAAATTCGAAGACTGTGCCTTGAGAATTAGTGAAACGGACTCTCTGATAGTCTTCATCCTTAAATAGAACTTCAACATTAATCAAATTCCAATCTTCTCCGATTTTCTTAACAGTTTTTATTGCCCCAGAATAGTGAACTAATCCATCTTTTTTTCCATGTGCGTATAAGACATCAACCTGTTTACCCTTAAAGCAGTTATTAAAAACGTTTATGCGTACCGGAGTTTCAAAATTAACAGGCCAACCGGCACCAAAACCAATAGGTGCTGCAGAAGCTATGTGTTCTGCATAATCACAGACAAACCTCCAACTCATCCATGAGCCCTGTGAAAATCCTGTTACATGAACTCTTTCATCCATTACATGGAATACTTTCTTGACACGAGTCATAAAAGAAAAAATTTTAGCAACATTATCAACTCTGTATTCCCAAGATCTGCCGTAAGAACCTTTATTGGCGGTTGGTTGTATGACTATATAGCCTTCATTTCCTCCTCGTTTAGCTAGGTCGGTGTAATAATTCTGCAAGTCAGCTGTCATCATATATCCATGTATATCGACAATTAAACCGCAGGCCTTCTTTAAACAAACTTCAGGCACATGAAGAGTAAATAGCAAGTCATCACATTTAAGGTCCACAGTACCCTTCCGAGGGGAAGTGATGCAATTATCTGGTACCGGATCAGGAATGCTAAGTGTTGCAGGCCAAGGCACTTCTGGTTCTGCTAACAGGTAGCTACTTGCAGAAAGGTTTAATAAGAGAAAAATAAATAATTTAAATACAGGTTTTTTCATTTATTTACTAGTTTTATAAGACTAAGATTATGAACTAAATACAAAGAAGATAAAAATATTAGAGGATTAAACTATGCATGATTTTGAAGGAAAAACTGCGGTAGTTACTGGAGCTGCAAGTGGAATTGGTTATGGGTTAGCTGAAAGGTTGGCTCAAGAAAAGATGCAAGTAGTGTTAGCAGATGTTGAAGAAGAAGCTCTCGACAAAGCGGTCAAACAGTTGCAACAGTATCAACATAGGGTCATTGGGGTAAAGACAGATGTCCTTATTCAGGAATCTGTAAGTGACCTTTTTACTCGAGCAAATGACGAGTATGGCAATATTCATATCCTTTGTAACAACGCTGGTATTGGAGCAAATTCTGGAAATAAGGGTATTTGGGAAGTCGAGAAAGAAGACTGGGATTGGACATTGGGAGTCAATTTTTATGGAGTCCTTTACGGGATTCAAGCTTTTCTTCCTCACATGATTGAGCATGGAGAAGAAGGCCATGTAGTTACTACTGCTTCTCTAGCAGGACTATTAGCCGGAGCCGGAACTTATGGTGTAAGTAAGCACGCTGTTTTAGCCCTTGCTGAGAGTTTGAATAGAGATCTTGTTGCTAGAAATTTAAAAATAGGGGCTTCGGTGTTATGCCCAGGCTTTGTCAATACCAATATAACTGATTCAGAAAGGAATAGGCCTCAGCACTTAAGAGTCGAAGACCAAACCGAAACGGACCCTCAGGCTCTTGAAATGTTCAGTTTATTACTTAAACAAGGCAAAGAACCAAGTGAAATAGCGGAAATCGTTTTTAAGGCAATTAAGGAAAATGTTTTCTACATCCTTCCTCATCCAGCCTGGGATGATAATTTAAGAAATCATTTTGAAGAAATTTTATCTCGAAAGGAACTGGTCCCTCCTTCAATGAACGACATGGCAGATTTTTTTAAGCCCAGAGAAGACGGAGAGAAATATTGAGAGAGTTAGTACCTAAAATGTCTAATTTGTTCGCCACTTTTCTCAATTTCGGTCATCGCATTTATACCTATCTCTAAGTGTAAATCGGTCCATTCTTCTGTTACCCCTTTATCAGATTCTTCGGTTTTGACTCCGTCTGGAGTAACGGGAACATCGGAAACTAATAATAATGCTCCTCTGGCAATTTCGTTGTAATGGCCTACGACAAAAATAGTAGAGGTTTCCATATCTATGGCTATACAAGTGGATTTCTTAAGTCTTTTAAGAAAAGCTTTGTCGTGTTCCCAAACTCTTCTATTGGTAGTGAAAATCACACCAGTTCTATATTCTTGACCACTTTCAATAATCTTATCCGATACAAATTTGTGTAGTTTGAATGAAGGCAAAGCAGGTACTTCGGGTGGGAAATATTCATTACTGGTCCCTTCTCCTCTTATAGCGGCAATCGGTAAAATGAAATTCCCTATTTCACTTCTTCGTTTTAAACCTCCACACTTTCCAAGAAAAAGTACCCCCCTTGGATTACAAGCAACCAATAGGTCCATTATTGTTGCTGCATTAGGCGACCCAATGCCATAATTAATGATTGTTAGGCCATCAGAATTAGAGGCAGCCTGCATTGGCTTCTTATTTCCAAAAATATCAATCTTAAATCTGTTAGCAAAATTCTCAACATAATCAGAAAAGTTTGTTAAAAGAATGTGATGACCAAATTTATCTAAAGGCATACCCGTGTATCTAGGTAACCAATCTTTAGCTATTTCTAATTTATTTTCCATTCGACCTAAAAAAAAGGTGCATGCTACTTGATTTGGTTACAAATACAATTTTTCTAAGAAAATAGCTAAATAAATCAGAGGGATTGAGCCCACTTGAAAATATCTTCTGCAATTAACGGTTGTGCCTTTTCATTGGGATGGATTCCATCGGGAAACATTAAGTCAGAGTCCAAGGCTACATTGTTAAGCATGAAAGGCACAAGTTGAATGTTTAATTCTTTAGCTACTTCTGTGTAAATGGCTTCAAAAGCTTGCATGTAATTTCTGCCATAATTAGGCGGAATTCTTATTTTCATTAAAATGATTTTAACATTTTGTTTTTCTGCCTTTTTACAAATTTCTGTCAAATTGAATTTAATCTTATCTACGGGATAACCTCTAAGAGCGTCGTTTCCTCCCAGTTCTATTAACAAGTAATCTGGAGAATGGAATTTCAGCAAACTCGGTATTCTTGATAAGCCACCGCCAGTAGTCTCTCCTGGCAAACTTACGTTGACTATTCTTAAATCTTTACCCGATGAATCTAGTTTTCTTTGAAGAATGTGGGTCCATTGTCTGTCTACACTAACACCGTATCCTGCACTTATACTATCTCCAAGAACGAGTAACCTCTTTGAACCTTCAGCTAATGTCTGTTGGGAAAGCACTATGGGCAAGAGAATTACTATAAAATTGTACTTTCTCCATAAATTTAGGAATTTCTTTAACATAATCTAGAATTTTTTATGATTATTAAAACATGTAATCTCACAAAAAGGGTCCCTTCCGCGGATGGAGAACTGGTTATATTAGAAAATATAAACCTCGAACTTGAAGAAGGTAGATCTTTAGCTATTGTTGGGCCTTCGGGATCTGGCAAGTCAACTTTATTGGGATTGTTGGCTGGTTTGGATTCTGCTACTTCGGGAGAAGTATTCCTCAATGATCACCCTTTGCATGATCTAAATGAAGATGAGAGGGCTAAGGTAAGGAAAGAAAATGTGGCTTTTGTTTTCCAATCTTTCGAGTTACTTCCTGGTCTTACTGCTTTAGAAAATGTAATGCTTCCATCTGAACTCAAATCAAATCCTGAAGCCAAAGAAAGAGCAACCGAATACCTTGTCCGCGTTGGGTTAAACAACAGGCTTAATCATTACCCCAGACAACTTTCAGGTGGAGAGCAACAAAGGGTAGCAATAGCTAGAGCCTTTGCCTGCAATGCAAAGGTTCTGTTTGTAGATGAACCAACTGGCAATCTAGATAATAAAACTGGATCTAGAATTTCTGAACTTCTATTTGAAGTTAATCAAGAATCTACGAATGCCTTGGTGGTGGTCACTCACGATGTCAATTTGGCGAAAAAATGTGATGACCAAGTAGAACTTTCAGAAGGTTTAATAACTTAGACTTATGGCGTATAGACTTTCACTTAAACTGTTCTGGCGAGAACTTAAGTCGGGTCAGCTGATCATCATGTTTTTTTCTTTAGTTTTAGCTGTTGCCACCGTATCTAGTATTTCCTTATTCACTGATCGACTTGAGAAGGCTCTAATGATGGAAACTCAAGAGTTTCTGGGAGGAGACTTAAAGTTTGAATCCAACGATCTTATTGAAGATGAAGTGTACGAAAAGATACAGAAACTTAATTTAAAAACTTCTGAAATGGTTCAATTCGCTTCAATGCTTTCTTCTCAAGGTAATTTACAGCTAGCTTCAATTAAAGCCGTAGACAAAAATTATCCTTTGGTTGGAGAGATGGAATTGCAATCAGAATCGTTTAACGAAATTGTTAAAAATCCTCCTCGGAAAGGCCAAGTTTGGCTTGATCGTAGGTTGATGGATATATTGGATTTGCAAATCGGTGAAACGGTTAGTATCGGAGAAGCTGATTTCTCTGTCAGCCACATCATTATTACGGAGCCTGATAGAGCCTCTAACTCATTTGCGTTTGCAGCTAAGGCCATAATAAATATGGAGGATCTGGCTAGTACCAATGTCATTCAACCGGGAAGTAGAGTTAGATTTGCTTCCTTATATATTGGTGAAAAAGATGAAATCTTATTATTAAAAAATATTCTAGAAAATGCTAAACAACCAGGAGACGATATCAGAGAAGCTACCGACTCAAATGACTCACTCGGAAAAGCAATTGAAAGGTCAGGAAACTTTTTGTTACTGGGCGGATTATTAGCAGTTCTTATGGCTGGTTTTACAGTTGGTATAAGTTCTCAAAAATTTGCTAGGCGACATATTGAATACGTCGCAATTTTAAAAAGCTTAGGATCAACTTCTTGGGAAATCAGATCTTTATATTCTCTTATATTTATTGAACTGGGTATTTTCTCTATCTTCTTTGGTTTAATATTGGGCTGGTATACACAAGAAGCTTTCACTGGGGTTTTAAGGGAGTACTTCCCAACAAATCTTCCTGCACCAGGTTTTAAGCCTCTTTGGATTTCATCCCTAACCGTTTTTATCTGTCTCATTGGTTTTGTTTATCCAAATTTAGTTAAACTTACTAGTATTTCTCCTTTAAATATTTTAAGGAGAGAGGATCCGAGAAAATCTAATAGTTCATACCTCCTGAGCGTTCTGGCTCTATCCGCCATGTTTGTATTGATTTTTGTTTACACCGAAAGACTCATGCTCACTACTGTAATCTTTTTTAGCATCCTTTTCGTCTTTGCATTAGGTTTTGGGCTTATCTTAAGCTTCTTCCGAACTAGAAATAAGCTAGGCTTAGGAGCTAATAAAGCACTCAGTCTGGCCTGGTCTGAGTTGCACAGAAGAAAATACTCAAATTCCCTTCAAGTTCTTGCTTTTGCGATGGCGATAGGATTAAGTCTCATAGCTTTCTCGGCGAGAACTGACTTGATGTCAACATGGGAATCAACCCTTCCTCCAGACTCACCAAATAATTTCTTAATTAATATTACTAAATCCGAGTTAAATTCCATTTATTCTTTTTTGGAAGAGAACGAAATAGAGAAAAGGCCTTTTTACCCTATTACAAGCTCAATAATTATTAAGCTTCCTGGGTCAGCTCTGGAAGACCCTACCCCAATCGATAGAAACTTTAATCTCACTTGGTCATCAGAATTGCCTGAAAACAATAAAGTGATCTCGGGAGATTGGTTTAAAGGAACCCCTTCAGATGGGCTGTCAATATCCAATGAAATAGCACAGAGATACCGACTGTCAATTGGTGATGAGGTAAAGGTTTTCTTCTCTGACCAAGAAGTCAATACCTACATTCAGAACATCAGAGAGGTAAATTGGGATAGCTTTTCTCCTAACTTTTTTGTTATTGGGCCGCCATCAATGTTTAAGGACAGCACAGCAACTTATATTTCTTCTCTTTATGTACCTGCTGAAAAGAAGAAAGTTATAAGCAAGTTTATGATGGAATTTAAAACAGTTTCTGTCTTATCAATTGATGCCATTATTGACCGAGTAAACGAAATTATCGAGCAAGTATCCAAAGCTTTAGAAATTGTTCTAGGTCTAACTGTTTTCTCTGCCATGCTCTTAACTCTTGCGACTATTCAGGATGGTTTCAACCAACGACTACATCAATCAGCCATATTGAGAACTTTTGGAGCCAGCACTTCTCTCCTGCAAAAATCTACTGCAATTGAATTCGCTTTCCTGGGCTTATTTGCTGGTTTACTGGGATCGATACTTGCTCAGATAGGTATATTTTTGTTGGAAACACAAGTTTTTGAACTATCAGCCAGCTTCCATGGAAAAATATGGATCATGGGTCCAATAATAGGAACAATTTTGATATGTACTCTCAGTACCTTGTTGATTTTCTCCATTACAAGAAAAAATCCCAAAGAAATAATTTATAACACTTAATTTTTCCCAATTGCTACCAGGTGTCTACATTGGGTCTTTTCTTAGTCTCTCTAACTGGTTTTGGTGGCAAAGATTTTAATGCAGCCATAATCCACTTCCTGGTATCTGCAGGATCTATGACGTCGTCCAATTCGAAATGAGAAGCCATATTAACGGCCTTACCTCTTTGATAACTGTCTTCAACCATCTTTTCATAAGTTTTTATTCTTTCAGTGGGATTTTTTATGGCTTCTAATTCTTTTCTGAAACCAAGCTTTACTGCCCCTTCTAATCCCATTCCCCCGAATTCACCGGTAGGCCAAGTGACTGTAAATAGAGGCACTTTGAAACTTCCCCCCGCCATTGCTTGCGCACCTAATCCATAAGCTTTTCGGATAACTACAGACATTAAAGGTGTCTCTATGTTAGCGCCCACTACGAACATTCGAGCTGCATGCCTCACCAAGGCTGATTTTTCACTTTCAGGACCTACCATGATTCCAGGACAGTCAATCAAAGACAAAACAGGAATATCAAAAGCATCACATAATTGGATAAATCTAGAGCCTTTGTCAGCTCCAGGCGAGTCAATAGCACCCGAAAGATGTCCAGGATTGTTAGCTACTACACCTATAGGTCTTCCTTCTACTCTTACGAATGAAGTGATCATTCCAGGACTCCAATTTTTCCTTATTTCAAGAACAGAGTCTTCATCCGCCACTCCTTCAATTACCTTTCTCATGTTGTAATAACGGAGTCTATTTTCAGGAACGGCAAATCTAAGTTTTCTTTGATCTGGAGCCGTCCATTTTTCTTTGGTGCCTTGGAAATAGGATAAATATTTCTTCGCTACTGCTACTGCTTCTTTTTCATCTTTAACTGCTATGTCGACAACTCCATTTGGTACTTGGACTTCCATAGGCCCTACTTCTTCAGGAGTAAAAATACCCAGTCCACCCCCTTCAATCATGGCAGGACCGCCAATTCCAATATTTGAGTCTTCCGTAGCTATGATGACATCACAGCACCCTAATAAAACAGCATTACCAGCAAAACATCTTCCTGTAGTAATGCCTATGATAGGAACTAATCCAGATAGCTGAGCAAAGTAGGTAAATGCTAGGCAGTCTAGTCCAGCCACTCCAGAAGCATCAGTATCACCTGGTCTTCCTCCACCACCCTCGGCAAAGAGAATGGTAGGTAATCTGTTTTCTTCAGCAATTTCAAACATCCTGTCTTTTTTTGCGTGATTTTGCTTTCCCTGAGTTCCAGCTAATACCATATAGTCGTAAGACATGGCCATTACCCTTGACTGCTCATCAGGAAATAGATCACCATTAACACGCCCTAATCCACAAACCATACCGTCTCCAGTGGTATTCTTGATTAAATCTTCTTCGGTCCTTCTTCTCCTTTGTGCTGCTAGGACTACTGAACCGTATTCTATGAAACTGCCTTTATCACATAAGTCCTCAATATTTTCCCTTGCAGTTCTATGGCCAGTTTTTCTCCTTTTTGCTACAGCCTCCGGTCTGTTGATATCATACCCAGCCTGCTTTCTATCTATTGCCTCTTGAAGATCAGGACGAATATAGTTTAAATCTAGTTGCTCTTTTTTATTGGATTCAGGTATCTCTACATCAAATGCCTTTATATAAATCAAAGGGTGGTCCTCGTAAACAGTATCACCAGTATTCACTGTGAGTTCCTTTACTTCTCCGCTAACTTCGGACAACAACTCATGTTCCATTTTCATGGCTTCCATAATCGCTACAGGCTTACCTTCCCATACTTTGTCTCCTGGCTTTACTTCAAAGTTTACTACTAGGCCCTGCATTGGGGCTTTTATTGCAACCATTCCTTCTGGTAAATCTTCTATTCTCATCTCGATTATATTTTGGGATGCAGATGAAGTTAGCGATCCTCCTTTACCATGATCAAGAACTGCCAAGGGGTCTGTGCTATCTATTTGGGCCCCAGCGAGTTTGACTCCTTGCTTCTTTCTTTTAGATTTTTGATCGGCCTTAGTAATAACTAAGTCTTTTATATTTTCATCTAAGAAGTTTGTATGAATTTGATTTTTCTTTAAAAGAGGATGAGTAACTAAATTTTTTAGTAGCTGTAGGTTCGTCGAAACTCCTTCAATTTCAAAATCGCAAAGGGCACCATACATTCTCTTTAAAGCTTTTTGGTAATTGTCATCTTGGTTGTGAGTGATGACTTTAGCAATTAAAGAATCGAAAGCAGGATTAGAGCTGTAACCTGTGTAACCATAAGTATCAACCCTTACTCCTGGTCCTGAAGGTAAATCGAATCTATGAAATATTCCTCCTGAGGGCCTTGTATTACCGGATTCATCTATGATTTCCATATTCACTCTAGCTTGAATAGCAAATCCTTTTGGCTGAGGTATATCATCCTGATTTAGCTTTAAAAAAGAAAGTGTTTTGCCTAATGCAATTTGAATTTGATATTTGACAAGATCTACTCCGAAAATCTCTTCCGTGATTGTATGTTCTACCTGTAATCTCGCATTTACTTCAATAAATTTAAAATTTTTTCCTGAACTGCTTACTAGGAATTCAAAAGTTCCAAGTCCTTTATACATAACAGCTTCAGCTAATTTTACTGCTGCAGCAGTTATGTTATTTCTTGTTTTTGTTTCTAAAATGGGGCTAGGAGCCATTTCTATAATCTTTTGATGTCTTCGTTGAATAGAACATTCCCTTTCGCCCAAATGAACTACTGAGCCCGTACCATCACCAATAATCTGGACTTCAATATGGCGGTTTTTAGGAAGATACTCTTCCACGTACAAAGATCCAGAACCAAAAGATGCTTTGGCTTCAGAAGATGCTCGAGCAAAAGATGATTTAAACTCGTCGAGATTATTTACAAGTCGTATGCCTCGCCCCCCACCACCTTTTACAGCTTTAATAATTACTTTAGAATTCTTTTTTAAAGACTTATAAAACCTTTCGGCTTCATTAAATGAAATGTTCCCTTCGGTCCCATTAACAGTTGGAATTTTTTTCTTATCTGCTAATTTCTTGGATTGAACTTTGTCACCAAAAAGTCTAAGGGTCTTTTCTAGGGGTCCTATAAAAGTTAGCCCTGCTGCTTGTATTTGCTTTGCAAAATTTGGGTTTTCACTGAGAAAACCATATCCAGGATGTATCAAATCCACCCTATTATTTAATGCTATGGAGATAATGTCCTTACTGTCCAAATATGCTTTCGTACCCTTTCCCTTAAGCTGGTAACTCTCATCCATTTTAGAAACGTGCAAGGAGTCACGATCATCTTCTGAATATATTCCAATGGTTTTGAGTCCAAGATCTTTAGAAGCTCTGGCAATTCTAATTGCTATCTCGCCTCTATTGGCTATGAGTAATTTTTTCATAAAACTATTTTACTAATGATGAGGTTCGTTATAAGCAACAGACCTGCCTCCATCAACTACCAAATCATGACAAGTAACAAATTTTCCTGCGTCGCTGGCTAAATACAAAGCAGCTTCTGATATGTCTTCAGCTAATCCGGTTTTTGCTAGCGGTACGGCCTTGGCGAGATTACCTTTTAATTTTTCCATTTTTCTTTCATTTTCTTCATCGGAAAGAGTATTAGCTCTTTGCGAACCACCCCAAAATATAGGGGTAGCGATAGCTCCTGGAGATATGGCATTTACTCTAATGTTAAACGGACCAAGACTTACTCCTGCCATTCTAGTGTAATGAGAAACTGCAGATTTGAGAGCTGAGTAAAGTGGAGAGCCTTGCCCATAGACATGCCCAGCAACACTGGAGTTATTAATGATGCATCCACCACCTATGACTTTCATGGGCTCTACCGCATACTTTATTCCCAAAATGACGCTAGAAAGTAAGCCTAAGCCATAGTCGATTTGTTTCTGAGAAATTTCTGCTACATTGTCAGCAGTGCCATAACCGGCGTTGTTGAACAATATATCCATTTGGCCGAAGGTCTTAATTGTGAAATCTACGGATTCTGATATTTCTTTTTCGATAGTTATATCAGCCCTCTTATAAACCACATTTTCTCCCAGCTCACCAGCAATTTTTTTCCCCTTTTCTTCTGACCTACCAACGATGACTACCTTAGCTCCCTCTTCAGAAAACAATCTAGCCGTATCCTTACCTATTCCACTGGTACCTCCAGTTATTAAAGCTACTTTTCCTTTAAGTCTTTTAGACATAACTTCTCCTTATAGAGATTTATTAATAAGCTTAACCTTTTAGAATGCCTATGGATTCCCTGTTCCTATCAAATTCCGCTCGGGAAACACTTGATCCATCGTGACCACCTAAAGTGCCAAAAGGAGAAAAACCTAAAACTTCTTTCTGTTTCTCAGTTAATTTTTCAAGTACTCCTTCCCTTACGCTGTATTGAGAATTCTCCTGAGGTCTTATCCACGACTGTAAATAAGCAATAGAAATGTTACTTCTCACTTCTCCTGAACGATTCAAACCATTTCCATGCCAGACTCTACCTTCCCAAACTATGGCTGATCCCTTAGGAGCAGTTATGGATTTTGCCATATCTTGATATTTAGAAGAGTTAGCTGTTTTGTAATCTATTTTTGGCCACTTATGAGACCCAGGTATCAGGCGGGTACCACCATTCTCGGGCGAATTATCTGTGACCAGCACCATGGTATTTGCCATAACAGGAAAATCTAAAGGATGAGGAACCAAAGGCCATTGATCCATATGCAAAGGCATTCTTTCATTTCCACTGCCATTCATGTGTGCCCCCATAGAACATAACACCACGTGTTCGCCAATAATATGATTTATCAAAGGGAAAAGCTTTGGATGATCTATAAGGGGAATAAAGCAATCCCCTTTATTAATCAAGTTCCAAACAAGACGACTAACCTTTTCTTCATTGGAGCTTTTAACACCATAGCCTTCATCACCTCTTGATTTAGTTCCAACCTTGTGTTTTTCCTCTCCAGCAAATTGCTCTTTAAGCCTCTTGTCTATAACGTCAACTTCTTCAGGGGAAAAGGCATCTTTAACGATACACACGCCATATTCATCTAAATGATTCTTAGCTTCTTCCAAATCATCCGTTAATGGAGGGTAATCTAAAGGTTTTGTTTCAACTTCCATAAATTTTCTCCAATTTAAACCTTAATTAAACGTTATAAATACGTTCTGCAGTTCCATAAAACATTTGATGCTTTTCATTATCAGAAAAATCAAACACGATCTTTTTCAATCCGTTATACAGAACGTGATATGAAAGAGACCTTCTATCTACAGGGAAATTACTTTCCATCATACATCTTTCTGGACCGAAACAATCTATGGCATGAAGATAATACCTTCTTTGGGCCTCAACAAACTCATCTGAGGTTGCAGGAGTGACTCTTGTATCCCAACCAAAACCATTGTCGGGCATGGCCATTCCACCTATCTTAATTACTACATTTTCTAACTTGGAAATTTCATTTATGTCTTCTTGCCACTGAGTAAAGATTTCTTCTCTCTTATCTGCGTAAGGACCAACGCCTAGAGGTGTTCCAAAATGGTCCAAAACAATTTGAGTACCAGGAACCTTTTTTGCCATTTCAGCAAAATCTCTATTTTGATAGTAGTAATGCCAAGTATCGTAAGTAAAGCCATTCTTTCCTAATACTTTCATTCCGGTAAGAAAAGCAGGGTCTTCAAACAGACCTTCGGGAGCTTGCCCTGGTATGCTCAAAGCTTCAGGATGTTCTGCTCTCGCCCCTGCGTGACGTATTCCCCTAAATAAACCTTGGGAAGCTTCTTGGTGAGCTTCTAATACTTCAATAACTTCTTCTCCTAAAGTTAGATCTGCTCTTGAGACAATTCCAGATATAACAGCTCCGCTAGTTTTCTTGCTTTCTTTGACTTGTTCTACAACCGCTTCTGTTTCACCGACTACTTTTAAATGTTTAGGGCCTTCTTGTTTGTAAGACCACCCGCACTCCATAAATACTGTCTTTTTAACATTGTGACCCGAGCCTGTATCAGCTTTTAATTCTTTAACAAGATAAACACTTCCACGGTTGTGCCATAAGTGGTGATGTGGATCAATTATAGGTCTTTCTAGATCTACGATATCTTCCTTAACCTGAGCTAACCATTCTTCGCTGCCTATATTTATTTCTACCATTTTCTCCTCAAAAAATATATTTTAAAATAGAAAGATAATTTAAAATCAACATAGAAACAAACTTTTATCAAAAGGCTGATAAATTAAGATTAAATAAAAGGAAGAAACATGAAACTTTACAACTCAATTGGCCCAAACCCTCAGGTAGTTAGAATGTTCTTGGCGGAACTTGGTCAGGAATTAGAAACTATAGAAGTGGACTTGATGGCTGGTCAAAACCGACAAGAAGAACATCTAAAAAGGAATCCATCTGGACAAATGCCTGCCTTAGAATTGGATGATGGCAGTTTTCTCTCCGAGATAACCGCAATATGTGAATATCTTGATGAAAAACATGGCACTACAGATTTAATAGGCAAATCAGCTGAAGATCGTGCTGAAACCAGGATGTGGACAAGAAGAATCGATCTACAGATCATAGAACCCATGACTACGGGTTTCAGATATGCCGAGGGATTAGAATTCTTTAAAACCAGGATGCGAACGATACCTGAAGCTGCTGAAGGCCTAAAGTTAATAGCTCAAGAAAAAATTCTTTGGTTGGATAATTTAATGGAGGGTAAGGAATACATTTGTGGAGAACGATTTACCTTAGCTGATGTTATGTTGTTCTGTTTCCTTAACTTTGGAACTACAGTGGGACAAGCAATAAACCCAGAAGCAAAAAATATTCTTAACTGGTTTGAAAAAGTAAAAAAGAGACCTAGCGCTTCAGCCTAGTACTTCTCGTTTAAGATTTTCTTCTTTCAGTAATGTTGCCAACAGATGCTTCGTCATTTTCTGTTGTCCTCTATATTTAGTTCGTCTCTGTGACTTCTTACATAAATTATCTCTGGAATCCCTAAGAGGTTAAAAATTAGAAAAAAAAGGAACCATTTTTTATCCCCCCTTTTAGCCGCTATCCAACAGGCTTTATAGGTCCAATAAATTTCCCAGATTACCAAAAGAATTATTAATAAAACCATTACTTAATTTTCTAACACCCCTTAAAAATTAACAATCTTTCTGAGGGTGGTGCCCTTTATGGCATCTTGAAATCTTGTTAAGCGCCTTACATTCCTTAAAATTAGAGACTCATTTACTTCCTTTTTAAATTCTTCCCTTTTGAGTAGATTTTGGTACCAGTTAACAACCTTTGGATGTGTCTTTTTGAAAGGATAACCGGAAAGAATAAGTCTATGAGTATAGATAAACCAGGCAATGTCCAATAAAGACAATTCTTTACCTAAAAAATAAGGCTGCTTTGTTAGATTGGATTCAAACCCATCATAAACTTTTTTAAACTTAAGAGCTGATTGGATAACTGACTTATTGGTGATTCCTTCTTTATTAAAATCTTTATAAAACTTCAATTCATTGACTTTGTGATTATCTTTTTTTCCTTCTATGGTTCCTAAATCTTCTTCAAACTTTTTTAGTGCACTATCTTCCTTTTTTCTAGCCAGTTTCCCGAAGAGGAAACGAAAGCTTATGTTCCTAATATCAATATGAAGATCATCTTCTTCTCTGAGTAATTTTGGAGCTAATTCTTTGTACTCTGCGGGGATTAGTTCGGGTAGAGGAAATTTTTTTTCTAGGTATTGAATGATGTCATTACTTTCTATATGCACATCTCCATCATCTACTAATACCGGTACTAATCCCCTTGGATTAATGCCTAAAAACCAGTCAGAATAGTTTTCACCTGTGGCTAAATTTACTGGATGGGAAACCCACTCTATACCCTTCAGGTTTAGAAATATCCTGGTTTTTTGTGAGCAAGAGGAGCCACTAAAGTGCAGTAGGTTAATACCCCTCCATTCTAGAACTTCTTTAGTTCGGATATCATCTTCAATTAGTCGCGTCATTATTTTACTTTGTGAGAAAGGTAACTATTTCTCCTATTAGTTCTTCATTGATAGGAAGATCGGGTTTATTGTAAGAGCTCAAATTTTCTATTCTCGACATAGAAGAATTCTTTAAGATATGGTTCATCCCTTCTATTATCCTTAACTCTGCCCTATCGTTAGCGTTAGCTAACAAGTATGCATCTTCTACATTTACTTGAATATCGGTGGTTCAAGGAAAATCTTTTAGAGACATAACAAAGAAAAAGTAGTTCTATCTCCTATAAGTTTTAAAAAATAAAGCGATTCCAGACAAAGCACTAATCACGGCTAAGATCGAAAAAATTTTAAGCCAAAAATTATTAAAGTCGTCTCTTTCAGAATAATCAATAATGTGGGCACCCCACAGAAAATCCCATGCCCTCCAGGAATCAGACCTAATAGCAGTGATTTCACCACTAAAGGCATCAACATAAACATTTACATCGTCATCAGTTAACGTGCTTACTTTATATATTGGTAGATTCCTTCCTCTAAACTCAGCTCCTGGACCAGCTCTTTCTATTCTGATAGCCTCTAAAGGAGTCAAGTTTGTGTTTCTAGTAACAACCACCTTTGCTTCCTCTGCATTTAATTCTTTAAGCTTTTTACCTTCGAGGTCTGTGTAATAACTTACTGACTCATCTTCCACTTCAATAATCCACTCGTCTAATCTTTGAAGGAAGCTTATATTCTTTGCAGCAAGAGCAACTTCTACATTATCTAGATTTAATTCTGAACTTTTAACTTCAACTAAATATTGCTCTCCTCTTATCAACTCGATCTTATTAAAAGCAAAAAATACACCTGAAACTGTCCATAACAATAACTGAATAGAAATAACCAGACTTAAGTATTTATGAAACAAACGAAGCATAGAAGTGTTATCTTAAATTTAATGCAGTTGATGTGAAATGAATAGAGTTTTGTTAGCTTAAACTAACACCCGATAGATATTCATGAAAATTAAAAGTCAATACGGTTAAAAGTACTCCAAGAAAAACGGACAAGGCATCAAATATGATTCTTGGGGTTAGTTCCTTACTTTCTGCTTTTCTAAGCTCAGAGATTAAAACCGAAATAATTGCATAGAAAAGAAAAGAACCAAATAAAATAACTGAGACCGTATCGGAGTTAGTCAACAAATGTAAAATCGACCAAATAGCTATCCCTAAGGACATAGGGTGTTTAAAAAATTTCTTGATAAAACAAGGCATATTTGCAGATATGAGAAACGTTAAAGAAAAAAACATGATGTATTTAGAGTAAATGTAGGCATTTCCTTTAACTGGATACAGAGAATTAGAACTAACTTCATATCCAAATATTATTAGCAAAAGTCCTAACAGACTAATTGAAGAGAAGATCCCCATATAGACACCCTTGCCCAGTCTATTTTTTAGGAAGTCCTTTAGTTTAGTTATTAAAGGAACTAGATGGATCCCGAAAAAGATTATTATTCCTGAATAAAACATGTTGCTCACATTGTATTCTTTTAAAGAAGAGAGTTCATGAATCAATATAGTTTTAGGTTTAAAAAAAAAAGTATACTGACTTAGATTGGAAAATAAAAATCTACCCAGAGAGATGAGTAAGGTAATTAGCAGAAGGCGCTTCCTTGGATATCTTGCCTTTGGAACAGGGATGCTGGTTTGGCCTTTAAATCTTAAAGCAAAAGCCAAACATCATCTTGTTGTCGGAGCCGGTATTGTAGGGACATCAATAGCTTACACTCTTCAACAAGCAGGAGAACGAGTTACTTTAATAGATAAGGACTTTCCTGCTGCTCATGCCAGCAGCAAAACCTTTGCCTGGATTAATGCATCCTATCCTAAGCAACCTTTTAATTACCATCTGCTATCACGGCTAGGTATCGACGTTTTCCAAAAATGGGATGCTGCTCTTGAATTGGAGATCAACTGGAATGGTTCTCTAGAGTGGTTCAATGATGATGATGAAAATCGAAATATGTTGAAGCAAGTTAAAGTAATTCAGGGATTTGGGTCAGAGGCAGAAATCATCAGTAAGGATGAAGCATTGGCTGATGAACCTAATATACTTTTGAATCAAAAATTGATTACCAGATCTCCTAGGGATGGAGCAGTTAATCCTGTTAAAGCAATAAAAAAAATGGTTCAAAAAATTAAGAGCAAAGGGGGTAAAGTTATTTTCCCCACAGAATTATTAGAAGTGGTGACAAATAAAGAAGGAGTAATCGCAAAGACAACGCATGGACTGATTACTGCAGATAAAATTGTTTACGCATGTGGAACAAGTTCTAATCTAGTAGCCCAAGGTAAGTTCCTAAAACCTTCAACGCCTGGACTTATTGTAAGTAGTAAGCCTTTTAGACAAACAATCAAAAAAATTGTAGTTGGTCCAGGTGTACACGTTCATCAAAGATCAGATGGTGTGGTCATTCTAGGAGAACAAGGCAAACCTCCTACTAGTCATGATCAAAGACTTTCTCGAAAACCTGAACAGTTTCCTAATCAACATGTTTCCTTAGAACATGGTCAAAGAATAGTGAATCTAGCAGCAAACTTCATCCCAAAATTTAAAGATTTAGAAATTGAGAAAGTTGAAATAGGCTGGAGACCTTTACCTTTGGATGGCAAACCGGTGGTTGGGTTCTTAAGTGAACATGAATATTTGACGACCATGCATAGTGGAATCAGCTTGGCCCCAATAATTGCTGAATTAGTAAAAGATGAATTAATGTTTGGTGTGAAAAGTGAACTATTAAATGATTTTCGACCTCAAAGATTTCAGTGAACTAAGCAATAATAAATAACTTTCAATTCTAATTTGATTTTCATTAGTAAGTAAAAAAACCCGGATATGTTCCGGGCTTTTTTATTGAGACTCTTAATTAAAAGCCGTATCTGTATTGAACTGAGATACTCCTAGGCGGTATCCACTGTAAGTAATTCCTTGCTCTATATCCAGGACTCTCAGCTGAGAATCTAAATGCTTCTGTTCTTTCATCCGTTAAATTATCAATAGAGAGTTGTACATAAGAATTCTCTTCTAATTCCACACCAACATTTAAATTAAGCTTGGTATAGCTCGGTGACATGTCTTCTTTATCTTCAGCAAAGGTTGCATAACTATCACCATAGTGATTGAGATCAAACCTAGCAAAGGCTGGCTTAGAAGCTAGGTTAAAATCATAAGTCAAACCGATGCTGTATTGTTGTTCAGCTACATTAGGTAAACGGTCACCAGATGTTGCTCCTAAGGATGCTATGTCGTTAGTAATTTCTGCTGACATAAAACTACCTGCAAAGTCCAAATAAAGATTTGAAGTTAAGTTATAGGAGAAATCTAACTCTAACCCACTTGTTTCAGCTTCTCCGCCGTTGTAAGTAAAGGACCATCCACAGGCAGGACGAACAGTCACTTGAATTCCGGTCCAATCCAGCCAAAAATAAGTGGCATTCAGAGTGTAGTTATCACCTCTAGATTTAACTCCAATTTCAGTATTTTTCGCCTCGTCAGATTTATACCTTCTACTGAAACCTGCCGCTTCAGGATCATTTGCACAGAAAGGAGGTAAAGCCGCGTTGTTGCCTCCAGTCCTGTAACCGGCAGATGAAACCAAGAATACAGTTAGATCATCATCTGGCATATAGGACAGAGTGAATTTAGGCCTGGTATCCGATTCAGAACCATTTTCTTCGCTACAGGTTGTACCGCTTGGCGAAGTGCCATCGCATCCAGTATCTCCTTCATAAAAGATACCGTACTCTGAGCCTTTAAAGCCATCGGATAACTCAAAGTCTCTCAGGCCTGCAGTTAGTACAAATTTATCCCATTTGAAATCTACTTGACCAAAAAAGGCCTTTTCTTCTGAATAGGAATAATAATTGTAACTTCCATAAACTAAGTAAGGATTATTAAAGGGGGCAGGATAGAGTGTTGGGTCATATCCACCGCTGTGCGAAGTAAATCCCATGTAGCTTTCAACATAAGCTAAACCGGCCGCATCGGAAGGTTCTACCTCCGTTGGGCCTGGATCAGAATCAAAACGTTCTTTGTAGTAACCAACTGTCCACTCGACTTTGCCTGGTTTAGAGGTGAGTCTTAATTCGGTGGTATCCCTGCTACCTGAAGAATTGTAGTAGAGGATATCAGTGTAAAGGTCATCGGTATCAATCCTGGACCAGTCTGTAATTGCGGTAGATTTATAATCGTAGTCTGCTCTTATCAAGACTGCATCAAACTTTCCAAAATCATATTTGATTACTTCAACAAGAACACTAGCTTCATCCTTTTCTTGTTCATCAGTGAAAGAATAGAAAGCAAAATCTGGATCATAAGCAAAGTTAGAGCCTGCGGCTAAAGCAAAAACTCTAGTACAGGTATCCCCGTAATACCACTCAGTAGAATAAGAACAAGCCGAGTTTACTATATCAGCACTTCCAGGTTTATCTGCATTGCCTTTCTCTTTTTGTCCGAAGTCATCACTTACTTCTCTACCGTATCGAGCCATAATGGACAAAGGTCCATCTTCATGCAGGAAAGTAATTCGATAGCCATCATCATCTTGACTTCCGATGTTCTTTCGTTCAGTCGCGATATTCTGATAAATTCCTGGATCTTCAGCAGAAGAAAATGTAGCTCTGACAGCAGTTTTGTCAGTTATTGGGACATTGACCATTGCGTTAAGACTACGTATAGAATCATCAGACTTGCTCTTAGTTCCATATTCAATGGAAAAAGCTGCTTCCAGCTCATCTGGATTTGGTTTATTAGTAATATATCTAATCGTTCCTCCAACAGCATTAGATCCGTACAAAGTTCCTTGAGGACCTCTAAGTACCTCAATTCTTGCTATATCAAAAAGATGGTGTTCACTGCCACCTACTTCATCGATAAAAGTGTTGGTTGTTCCAGAAGATGTTTGAGCGGTGGAAGTATTTAAACCTCTTATGGTGTAATAGACATCACCTCCAGGAGTTGAAACTCCTGCCAAGGTCCTCAGGAAGTCTTCAGGCCTAGTCATGCCTCTTTCAATCATAACTTGTTCCGTTATTACTGAAATATTCATCGGTATCTCTTGAACTGTTTGTTCTTTCTTATTAGCTGTTACAACGACTTCTTCTACTTCATCCTGTGCATAACTCAAAGGGATGAAAGACATAAGAAAAGTAATTAATACAACTTTTTTTATTAAGTTCTTCATAAAATTTTCTCTATTTAATTAAATCTACAAATAAATGGGTGGCAAATACTATCTCTAAACATATCTTAAAGCCAGTTCTAACTAACATTTTCTAGATTTAAGTTTAAAGTAAATATAATATAATCTACGGCGTTTTTTATTGTTGCTATGCCTTCGGCTTCTTCATCGGGTATCTCAATCTCAAACTCCTCTTCGAAAGCCATTACCAGTTCGACTGTATCTAGCGAATCGGCGCCTAAGTCATCTATAAAAGAAGCTTCTAGTTTGACTTCCTCTGGTGATACGCCCAATTGTTCACAAACTATTTTTCGTACTTTTTTTTCAACCATACACGGTTATATGCAATCTTTGTGCCCATTTTTTCCTGCTCAATTCTTTGAATTTAGTTTTTTTTGGTGCATTAGTAAGATATAGCATCCTTTTACAGTGCAAAAATAGTTTAAGAAATTTTGTAAGGAGCCTATCTACAATTTGAGAAGCAAGCTATTCTGGATATAATCTATCTTACTAACCCTTTTAAATTCATCTAACCATCCTGTTGCTTGAAGATCACGCCATCCTTCATAACAAAAGAAACATTTTCTAATACTGTAATGTCTTCTAGAGGGTTTCCTTCAATTCCAATAATATCAGCTTCAAAGTTTTCTTTTATATTTCCATTGTTAACTAAGCCAAAAAGTTCTGCGGTTTTAATTGTAGATGCTTGAATTGCTTGTAAAGGTGTCATCCCCCATTCAACCATATATCTAAACTGTCTTGCATTCTTACCATGAGGGTAGATTCCGGCATCCGTTCCAAAAGTTATCTTTGCGTTCGCATTCACTGCTCTTTTAAAATTCTGTCTTTGTATTTTCCCTACCACTCTTTCTTTCTCAAGAGATTCTTTTAGAATCCCTTGATCCTTTCCTTCCCCTAAAATGAAATCCGAAACATAAATGTCCATTGATAGATATGTACCATTTTGTTTAGCAAGTTCAATGGTCTCATCGTCTATATAACTAGCATGCTCAATAGAATCAACACCGGCAATGATTGCTGTTTTTATGCCTTCTAAACCATGAGCATGCGCCGCCACTTTCATCCCATGACTATGAGCCTCATCGACAATAGCTTGCATTTCTTCCAAGGTATATTGTTTATTATTAATATTAGTATTTTTCGACATGACGCCACCGGTAGCGCAAAATTTAATTAGATTCGCTCCATATTTTCTATTCTTCCTCACCATTTTCCTGACTTCCCATGGGCCATCAGCTACTCCTTGTGACTTATGCTCATAGTCGTATGGCAAGAGATTACTATCGCAATGGCCCCCCGTTATGCCTAAAGCAGGACCCGAAACTATCATTGTTGGGCCAGATACAACGTTGCGGTCTATAGCTTCTTTTAATGCAACATCAGCGTAATTTCCAGCTCCTACATTTCTAACAGTAGTAAAACCCGCTAAAAGAGTTTTTTTTGCGTTATCAACTCCATAAATTGTTGCTAGATAAGAAGATTCACTTATTGATTCATATCCTTTTAGTTTTGTATTACCTATAAGATGTACATGAGAGTCCATCAATCCTGGTATCAATGTTAATCTTGAAAGATCTACTACTTTTATATGCTTCTGTTTTTTAGATAGATCTCTTTCAATTTTTACGATCATTCCATCTTCGATCAAAATTTGAGATTGATATAGATCACCAGTATCAACATTTAAAATCTGTTTGGAATGCAGTATCAATTGTTCAGAAAATAATTGAGTCGATACAAACAAGCAAACTAAAAAGGAAATGTAGAGTAATTTATTCATTTTTTTCTTAAGGAACTAAAACAACTCCATCATCATACATCGAGCTGAACCGCCTCCATATTTCTCAATACACTCTAAATTTGAATGAATAATTTTCGTGTAATATTTTAAGAGTGTTCTTTTCTGTCTTATGGAATAGGACTTGAAAGCTGCCGTTGACATTACTAGCTTGAGATTATCGTCAGTATCCCTAACTTCAAGACAATTGCCACAAAAATCTAAGACTTGGTCTTCTGAAATCTCCAAAACTTGATGATGCTTGTTTAACCTACCAATTATTTTAGATTGATATTGGGATTGTATTGAATCAGGAGAAATTATAACTATTTCTGTACCCACGCACATAATGATATCAGTATGATAGATCGGTTCCTCCAGGTGACTCTTGGTTTCAAATACCATTAATTCAAAGCCACAATCTTTTGACCATTGTTGAGCTAATTCCTCGTTCGATCTAGGTGATAAACCCATGTAAGCAACCTTATTTGCTCGATCCAGTACCATGCTGCTTGTTCCTTCTAAAAAAACAGAGTCTTTCTCAAAATCACTGTAATCTATGGTGGTTTTGTATGTTTGATTTAAAAAAGATATATGACTCTCTGATTTTTCTAATCTTCTGTTTTCAGCCAACATACTAAATAAATTCATAGTTTTATTTTCAAAAGTTAAAACCCAATTAGGGTAAATGTTGTCTGGACAATCCTTTTGTCCTGCTAAAGTAGTTACAAGTATTTGATTCCTTTTTAGCAGTTGCTCAAAATCATGAAATTCAGTTAAAGCATCATTTAGAATTTCATCCTTATCTTTTCCTTGGCTTGAATGTTGATAAAGGTTGGTTTCTGCAGTTTGTTCATTGCTATAAAACCTTGTAGGCCTAATAAGAAGAACATGATTCGTTGATTGTCTAGACATAGAATATTAGCGAATATGTTCTTCTTCTATCTCTTTCAGAGTTTCCTTGATTATAGGTACCGCCCAATCAATTTCTTTTTTCTTTATGATCAAAGGAGGAGCAAAACGAATTATAGATGCATGTGTTTCTTTGCTTAAAATACCTTTCCTTAACAGGCGTTCACTCATCTTTCTTCCATTAATAATCTTGGTATCGATTTCAACTCCAATCCACAATCCCTTACCTCTGATTTGTTTTATTATAGGACTTTGTATTTTCTTGAGTTCCTCCAATAAGTAACTGCCTTGTTGTTTACTGTTTTCGACTAATTTTTCTTCTTCAATTAGCTCAAGGGATCGTTTGCCGATTGCCGCTGCTAGAGGAAACCCGCCAAAAGTTGAACCATGTGAGCCTGGAACAAACCATTGCATGACTTCCTTGGTCGATAAAAAACATGAAATGGGAAGTAACCCTCCCCCTAAGGCTTTTCCTAGGATAAGTCCATCTGGTCTGATAGAACTATGTTCAAATGCAAACATTTTACCAGTACGTCCAAGACCCGATTGTATTTCATCAAGAATGAGTAAAACGTTATTTTCAGTGCAAACTTTTCTTGCTTCAGGGAGCCAATTACTGTCAGGAATTACTATCCCTGCTTCACCTTGGATTGGTTCTACAAGAAGTGCTGCGGTGTTTTTTGTTATTGCTTCTTTTAAAGAATCTATGCTGTCATATTTTATTGTTATAAAACCAGGTGTGTAAGGACCAAAATCTTCTTTTGATTCTATATCTGTAGAGAAGCTTATAATTGTTATTGTTCTACCATGAAAATTACCTTCTACAACAATAATTTCAGCTTTGTTTGCTTCTACTTTTTTAGTCTTATATGCCCATCTTCTCGCAGCCTTGATAGCAGTTTCTACTGCTTCAGCTCCTGTATTCATTGGTAAAGCAACCTCTAAACCCGAAATATGTATAAGTTTTTCCAGGAAAGGCCCTAATGTGTTCGTATAAAAAGCCCTAGAAGTAATGCCCAATAATTTTGATTGTTGGTGTAATACTTTAATTAGTTCAGGATGAGCATGTCCATGACTTACCGCAGAATAAGCAGACATCATATCTAAATATTTATTCCCATCAGTGTCCCATAACCACACACCCTTTCCTCTAGAAAGAACAACGGGAAGGGGTTTGTAATTTTTTGCTGAAAATTCTAATTCTTTTTTAATCAGTCTTTCTTGTGATTCAACCATGTTTTATGAGATATCAGGCACGACCCACTTTTGGTCTAATGGACCTACATCTTTTATTATTTCTCTATGTCCACTCCAAGTAGTGATAATGGCCTCAGGAGTTCCTATGCCTGCAGAACGCGGATCTCCAGAAGGACCAAACCAATGATTTTGAGGAGCTCCTGTAGTTCTTGCTTTCATCCCAATATAAGTTGTTCCATTAATGGTATTTGATAATAAGTCTTGCTGAAAGACTACATCATTACTAACAATAGCAGCAGTTAGATTCTGAGATATCTGTTCAAGAGACTCCTTAACAATAGGTAAATCACTATCTTCGTAGACTACAATTACCTGAAAAGGCCCAAAAATCTCCTTGGTGACATTGTGAAAGCTTTTTCCCAATAATTCTTTAATTGGGATTTCTACAGCCGTTGGCTGCATAGACCCATAAACTTTTGGAATGGAATGATTAGCAAGTTCCTTACCTCCAAAAAGACAACGGGCGCCCGGAATTTTTAATAATGAATTTACGTGATCTAAGAATTGAGTATTATTCCATGTTAATACCGGTCCTATGCTTAAGTCTTCAAGCTTTCTTTTAAGGGCTAATTTTCTAAGTTTAGGAATAAGATCTTTTTCCCAGTTTTCGTGAATAAAGAGTAAGCTTTGAGCTGAACATTTTTGTCCTGAAGCGTTATAAGCATCTTCATCGCATTGCCAAGCAACATAATCTGCCCATTTTGGATCGTAATCTGGACCTATAATCTTCCAGTCAAAACCGGCGTCTTCGATCTTAATTCTTCCCTTTGTAGTGACGGCAATTTTTTCTGCCACTTCTTTAGAACCTGTAAATTGAACAAGTCTCAAATTAGTTTTGCTTTGTTCTATCAATTTTCCCATTATCTCTCCTCTGCAGTTAATAAAATCAAGGTCAGAGGAAGGCAGACCGCAATGAATTAAAAGTCTAAGGAACTGTTCGAACACCACAGATACTTTAGAATCGACCTTTACTAAGGGTCTATTACCCATAAACAAGGCACCTAAAGCTTGTAGGGCAGGAATTTCTAGAGGAAAATTAAAAGGTGCTATTACAGAAACTGCTCCAAAAGGCCAACGATAGCCAGAAGATTCTTGACCTAGATGATCTCCGGGGTTAGAAAAACTTCTAGACAAAAACCTGACATTATCTCCGGAGAAATTTTCAAGAAACAATCTTGTAACAACGACTTCGCCTAGACATTGTTTTTTAGTTTTAGGCATAACTCGTTGGATCAAACGCGTAAAGAATTCCTCTACTTGTTTGTTTCTCATTAGTTCAGAGGCTCTAGCACAAACCTCGCCCAACATTAAATAACGTTCAACATTTTTAAGAGGATTGTGCAGGCCGCTTTTGGGACAAGCTTCTAGGTTCTTTATAAAAGCAGAAAAGTCTTTTGTATCGGGTACATTTAAAAAATGCTCTCCTGTTAAGGGCTCAGGTATGTCTTTACGAAATTGTGATGACTCAATCCATTCACCACTAACTAGATTCTGGACATTTCCTGGATCCTCTTTATTCATTCCTTTAAGAGGATCTAAAGTTGTAAATTTAGATAGATTAACCAAATTGAATTACCAAAAAATTAAATTTAAATCCATCAGCAAACCCCATCTATTTATACATCTAAGGAGATTGCTTGTATACCTTAATTTTAAAAAGCATTAGACCTGAAAAGGAAAGTTAGAAGTACTGTTATTTCCTTAACATCTTACCTACTAAATCCTCAACAATAAATAAAGGTGGTTGCCCTTGATCTAGCACCGCTGAATGGAAATCTTTTATATCAAAGCTCTCTCCCATTTCTTGTTTTGCTTTTTCTCTCAATTCTAAAATCTTGAGCATACCTACTTTATAACTACAAGCTTGTCCAGGCCAAACTATGTACCTTTCTATTTCAGTTGATACTTCGGTATCAGACATGCCTGTTACCCGCTTCATATAAGCCATAGCTTCTTCTCTAGTCCAACGCTTGAAATGAATTCCAGTATCAACTACAAGCCTTACCGCACGGAATAATTCACTCTGTAAAACCCCTAACTCGTCATATGGATCATCAGCGAGTCCAGACTCTAAAGCTAGCCTTTCTGCATAAAGAGCCCATCCTTCACTAAATGCTGATGTGCCATATCCAAATCTTCTGTACAAAGTAAGGTTCTCATTTTCTAGGTTAAGAGCTACTTGAAGATGATGTCCTGGAATGGCTTCATGAAAAGCCAAGGCACGCATGCTGTAAGTTGGAGTTTGTTTAATATCGTAAAGATTCGCATAAAAAACTCCGGGACGACTTCCATCCAAAGCTGGGGACATGTAATACCCACCGGCTTGGTTTTGTTCTGAATACTCTGGAACTGCCCTTACCTCTACTTTAGACCTGGGCATCTTATGGAAATATGCTTCTAATTCTTTCCACGTTTCTTCAACAATCGAATTGTAGTCCTCCACTACTGTTTCCTTCCTTTCCGGAATATCTGGATACAAGAATTTACTGTCCTCATTGAGTCCATTCATTAATTGACCCACATTTACTTTATTTCCAAAACCCAACTCAGAAGCAATCTGCTGCATACGCTCTGTGATTCTCTCAACTTCTGAGAGTCCAATATCGTGAATTTCTGAAGCAGAGTAATTTGTGGTTGTATAAACCCTAAGTCTTAGAGCATAAAATTCGTCCCCTTTCGGTAAAGACCACACCCCATGATGCCGGTTGGCCTCTGGTTTAGTTTCATTCATGAAATCAAACAAAAGTCTGAATCCTGGATTAACGCTGTCTTCTATTGCATCATCGAGTTTTGAGATCAAATCTATTGAAGCTTCGGGATCCAAATTTAAATCCTTTATTTTTCTTAAAAAAACTTC
This sequence comes from SAR86 cluster bacterium, assembly GCA_022447065.1. GTDB lineage: Bacteria > Pseudomonadota > Gammaproteobacteria > Magnimaribacterales > Magnimaribacteraceae > AEGEAN-183. The sequence continues at coordinate 85,678 of JAKUUM010000004.1, forward strand.
TTTCAAGGGGTTTTCATTTTCTTCATAGTTGAGGAATTCACCTAACTGACGAATAACATGATCAAATACAAATTTTGGCGGAAAAATACCTTCTTTTCTTTGAGCGTTTAGTATTTCTAAGGAAGCCTTGAAAGAGTCATCAAATAAATTAAGTCTTTCTATATAAGCTTCAGCTTCTTTTAAATTCCTGATGGGGTGTATGTCTGTCATAAACTCAACTGCATTGAGGTGCATGCCGCCAATCTGATTTAGAGGGTAATTGTGAAAAGGAAATGCTTCAGCCTCTTCTATAAAGTTAGTTACATCAAAAACAGCAATCTTTTTTGTTATCTGCTGTTGTTCAGATAAAGAATCATCACTGTAAGAAAGCAAAATTGATTTAATCTCTTTCGAATCAATTAGGTCTTCTTTCAGATCTTCTAAACCTGTTATAGAAATTTTGGACTGATGGTTGGTTATCCAATTAAACCTATCGACTATGCCTAGATAAGTTAAAGATTCTGGAGAGTCTAACATTTCCAAAATAAGTTCTTTTGCCAGATAGTGATCTAAAGAAAAAGGTTTGAAGAAAAATAAGTTTCCTAAATATACCAACCCTACGGTAAATATAATTCCTAAAGAATATATCACCCACCTGATTATTTTTTTCATTTCTTCTTTATAACAGAGTTTTGGACCATTCTAAATAGAACCGTGAAGGAAAATAAGCGGCCTTTGCTTTTGAGGTGAACCTTATACTATTTGCGACTTAGTAAAACTCCACCCCTCCATACATGGACTGCACCCCATATTGGTAATATTGTGACGGCTATTAATCCATATCTAAGACCATCAATTCCAACAGTTGGCTCCATATAATCACTGACTATTCCCACCATCAATGGTCCTAATCCCATTCCAATAATGTTAAGAATAAATAGATTTACTGCAGCAACTACAGATCTCATCTCAACAGGTGCCTCAGACTGAAGGACGGCAAATATTATACCTACATGAAAACTCCCCAAAATCGCAGGCCCTAAAAACCAGAACATAGCTGAAAATGGATCTACGGCAGAAAAACTTAGAAAAGCGGTAGGAACATAAATTAAAACTGCAAAGCATACAATCCAAGCCCTCCAACCCTCATTTCTTGAAGCTAACTTATCAGCCAGATATCCTCCAAGAAGCGTTCCTACTCCACCACCCAAACCTATTGAAAGTGCCAAAAATGTTCCAATTTCTCCTGAACTAAACAAGTGAATCCTCTGGAAGTAAACTGGAGTCCAAGCTATTGCTGCATAACCAAAAAAGGCAAAAAGAGCATGAGCTATAACAAAGTGTTTAATCTTCTGATTTTTGAACATATATGCAAGCACAGTACCAAAACTTGGTGCTATGATTTTCTTGACAATACCTTCAGACAATCCTCTCAGAGGTTCTTTCATAGTAAATCTAACTAAGAAAGCTATAAGTAACCCAGGAACGCCTGCGACTATAAAGGCCCAGCGCCAATTAAGCCATTCATTAACCCATCCTCCTATAAGAAATCCCATCATGACTCCAAGATTCACACCAGTAGCAAAGATTGCCATAGCAGTTCCTCTTTCAGCTGGACTGAAAAGATCTGATATTATTGAGTGCGAAGGTGGGTTTGATCCTGCTTCACCAACTCCAACTCCTATCCTGAATAAAAGCAACTGCCAAAATTGTAGCGCCAGTCCACAAAATGCAGTCATAAGGCTCCAAACAGATATAGAGAAAGTAATTAGGTTTCTTCTATTATGTCTATCTGCCCACATAGCCATTGGTATTGCTAAAGTTGCATAAAATAAAGCGAAAGTTACTCCTGTTAATAAACCAAGTTGAGTATCGCTTATAAGAAAAGTTTCCTTAATTGGCTGCAGAAGAATAGCAATTATATTTCTGTCTATATGGCTTGAAGTAAAGACTAAAACCAATAGAAAAAGAGTATAAAATTTTTGCTTCTTAATTATATTTATACCTTTAGATTAACTCACTAATGAAGGACATAAAGTAGCTCAAGGAGGCAATTTGATTTGACCTTCAGAGCCAGAAAGTTTGAAGAATTTTCTTACATCACTTCTAAATATAAAATACTACAGGTTCTTCAATCAAAGAGCATAACTAAGATTATTCTGAGTACTTAACCTATATGGTAATTAGCCTGCAACGTTTTTTTGTCGACCTTGCCGATATCCAACAAGGGAAGTTCATCAACGACTAGAATTTGTTTGGGGATCTTGTAGTTGGCTAATCGCAGTGCTACAAAGGAACGGAGTTCTTTCGGATTCGGCACCTCACCTTTAGCTCCCAGTACATAAGCAATGCCAACCTCTTGAAAGGTGGGGTCAGGTACACTTATCACTGCAGCCATGACTACACTCGGATGCTTCTCCAAAGCCAACTCTACCTCACGAGGGTACACGTTGTAACCACCACTTTTAAACATCTCGCTCATCCGACCTACAATCTGAATATAACCGTCTTCTCGTTGTATGGCCAAATCACCAGTACAAAACCACCCATCCTCAGTGAAAGCCGCGGATGTAGCTTCTGGAAGTTGCCAATAACCTACTAAGGTGTAATCACCTTTCACCTGAATCTCTCCTGGCTCACTTGTTTCAGCTAATCTCCCGTCAGGGTGCCAGATACGCAACGGCTGGCGTGGGTCTGGAGTGCCAACGGTAGTGGCCAATAGTTCTACTGAATCGTGCAGGCCACTATAGGTAACTCCGCCAGTAGTTTCTGTCATTCCATAACCCATGGTACAACGGGTGCACTTAGTTTTGTCCATGAGTGCTCGGAGTAGTTCAGCTGGTATGGCAGATCCACCCCAAGCTAGAAGGTCTACTGCAGTTAGATCAGTCTTGGCAAAGTCAGGATGGTTGACGTACATCTGTAACATGGTGGGTACCCCTACCAAGGTGTTGAGTTGTTCACTTTCCATAAGCCGTAACACTTCTTCAGGTGAAAATTTCTCTTGAAAATAGATGGTGCCACCTCCAGTTAAGGTGCGACCACAGATGTCACCAATTGCCCCTACATGGTTTATAGGAAAGTTACAGATAATACTACGATCTCTTAGGGCTTTTCGATCCACTCCGATGACGTTGCAAAGGTTTGATCCTCGGTGAGTCAATAATGCTCCTTTGGGTTTTCCAGTGCTGCCAGAAGTGTAAACGATGTAGGCAGGATCTCGGGGATTAATTTCACTTCGACGAGCCAAAAGACTTGACTGGCTTACCTGTTCTGCTCCTTCCAGAAAGGTATCCCAACTGAGAGCTGGAGCTGGTACAGGAGACTTAAAAAGAACTAGTTGACGAATTGATGAATGGGTTTTATTCAAATCAAGAAGTTTCTCTCTGCTATTTTCGTCAGTTTGATTGCCGAAACCAAAGAGCATAGAAGGTTTGGCATCGCCCACTACGTGATCTAGTTCATCTGTGGTGTATTTAGGGTTCAATCCCAACCATATAGCTCCAATACTAGTGACAGCCAGAAAGTGTATAAAAAATTCTGGTCGTGGATTACTCAACATAGCAACTCGGTCCTGTTTCTTAATTCCGGCGGCCATTAAAGCTCGAGCCGTGAGATTCACCAGTTTCTGGGTTTCGGCGTAGGTTAACCGGATGTCATCCAAAATAAGAAACTCACGGTTGGGTTGTAACTCCGTCTGACGGTCCAGATGGTCGGAGATCAGATTTAAAACCGGCAGATTGGTGTTCATTCAGAGGTCGAAGGAGAGAGCTGAAGATAGGCTAACCATTCAGCAACCAGAGCGGGGTCATTTGTTCCTTTTACCTCTACCACTACTTCCAAGGCCATAAGGGCACCACTTTCTCCACGGGCCTCCAAGTTGTGCATACTGAAGCGTCCACGTATACGACTGTTCACTGGCACTGGAGTTATAATCCTCACTTTGTTAAATCCGTAATTTAAACGATAAGCTACGTTACCCTGGGGAAGATGTAAGTTCTTAGCGAAACCAGTTAGACAAGACAGCATCATAAAGCCCTGCACGATAGTACCCCCAAAAGGAGCGATCTGCTTGGATACCTCTGGGTCATTGTGAATAGGACCGGCATCTCCGGTAAGCGCAGAGAATTTATCAATAGAATTTTGGTCAATTAACTTCCAGTCACTTACCCCAATCTCTTGGCCGCACAATGCAAAAAGTTCTGGTAATAATTGGACAATATCTCGACTCATAAAAATACTCTTCTAGCTTTCATCTTATTTTGCTTTGTTTTGGAATTTAACTTCTATCTTTTTGCAAATGAATTAAGGGTCATTTAAATTGAACTAAGAGGCATAGCCAAACAAGGAAAGTTAAAATTTTAATGGCAGGCCTTGCCCAGTGCCTTTAACCTCCAGTAGTTATAAGGCCAAGGAGTAATAAAACCAATGAAAAGGATAAGGGGCAGGAAACCTAGTTTAATTTCCGCCACCCCTCCAGCTAAAACAAGATCAGTAAAATTCATAGCAACTTCCATTGCAACCATAGATAAAAAACTCATTCCAAAAGCTGTGGTTAATGCATTTTTAAAATCTATTTTCTTAGACATCAAAACTACAGTTTCTAAACAAACACTGGTTATTAATCCATTGATCACAGCAAGCGCCATAATGTACATTGGTGGCCAGCCCCAACCAAATATTTGGAATAAATAAATTGTGCCTAAGTCACCAGTAGAACAGCCTAACAAGCACCACCCAGTGTTCTTTGCGCTGCTTAACCAAGTATGTCTACATACCCAAAATTCTGAAGTTATACTACTCATCTATAATTAATTGTAGATTATAAGTCTTTTTTTATAATCATCTCCATTAGATTGGGTGTAAGAGCTGCTCAGAAAAAAGGAAGCTGCTACTTCCAATGTAGAACTGTTGTACTATTCAGCGGTCTAATTCAAGATGTTAAAAAGCATAATTGTTGCCTTCCTATCTTTCTTTTTACTATCGTGTACAACAACAACTAAAACTTCTAACCAAGAAACATTATTAAAGCAAGATTACTTATTTCAGAAGAGAAATCTGAATATAGATAAAAATTGTTTTGATTTAACTTTCAACAAATTTCTAGAGCAGGAAGAGTTCAGTCTCCTTTCTTCAGATGTATCTACTGGAACTTATGAATCAGAAGCAATGATAAACAGAGTTTGGCTCTTAGACCTTAAAAAGAAAAAAGAAGAACGAAGTACAACAACAACAGTAAAAAAGGTAATTGGAGGAACAGTTGCTGTTTCAGGAGTACTTCTGGGCTCCGCATTACTTGAATTATCCTCTTTTCTAGGAATAAGTGCTGGATCAATGATGGCATTCCCTATATTGCTTGTTGCTGGTGGAATAGCATTAGCGAAATCAGCAAATAAGAGTTCTGATTACTCGAAAGAAAATTTAGAGGTTAGAATTATTTTTAAAATGAAATTTAATTCTGAATCAAAACCTTTTGATACAGAGATAGCTTATGAAAGAGAATTTCGTGATGAAAAAACAGGGGATGTTTATGGAAGGGAAATGATTAATGAAGAAGAAGTGTACAAAATAACCTTCAACAAACTAAATTCTTTAATCAAACTTTGTTACAGCTAATTCAGAAAATTAACTTGAATACAAAATGATAATTTTAAAGAGCCAGAACAGCTCAACAGTAAAATTTAAATGTTCTTATTTAAATTGTTAAGATTTTTAATAAAATTTTCTACTTCTCTTCTGGAACACAATCTTACAAAGTTAATATGTGAGTATTCAGAACTTTGGGAGATAATTAAAAAATCCTTACGATTTCTAGAAAAGGTCTTAAGGGTCCATAAGATAATAGAATCTGCAGTAAAAAAAGCCCTCCAAAAAGTTTCTTTATTTCCAGCCCATAAAACTTGGCCTTGAAAGATATATTTTAAAGTTCTACGCAGAACTCTGTAAAAAACAATACGAAAAGGTAAATCTAGATATATCACTATTTGAACTCGATTCCATTTTATGTGACGTGTTCTAGGATAGGTGCCATCTAAAACCCAACTATCAGTTGACAAAGCTTTCTCCACTTTTGAAAAAAATTTCTCGTCCGTTAGTTCAGTCCAGTTACTTTGCCAACACAAAGCTTCCAATTCTATGTATGGTAAATTTAGCTTTTCAGCTATTTGATTAGAGACAGTAGACTTTCCACTACCGGTAGTACCTATAACATTAATTCGTTGGATAGCTTCATTCATTTTTGTTTGAGGATATTTTAATAACAGATTTAAGAATTGTTACAAATAGAACTACATGGTGAAGCTGGATGTCTAAAAGTTGAAGTCTTTTATTTAAAATTCTAGAAATTACCTTAGGCTTTATTTAGGCATATGGCTTGCTAAAAAAACTTTAAAATTTTCTGTATAAAATTTGTTGTTATTGCTAGTGAAAGGATATTCAGCACCTCCAGCGATAGCATAATTTACAGTACTAAAAAAAGTTTCAGCTCCGTACTGATAAGTTTTTTCACACCCCAGTAAAAAAAATATAAGTGCAAATAATATTATTTTTTTCATTGTTCCTTTTGTTATAGATTTCTGACATCCAGCCAATATCCGCCCTCTTCAAGGCGTTTTATATAACCTGCTGTAGGCGTCGCAAAATGGGTTCCAATAATCAAGATATCCCGATCAACATACTTCTCCAATAAAGTTTCTCTTGTTATTTGACCTTGTGCTTGATCATAATCAGCAGAGCTACACCAATCTGTCTTAGTCATCTGTACAGGATGATGAATAAAATCGCCGGTAATCAAAGCCTTCTTTTTTTTGCTGGTAATGAGAACGCTAACATGTCCAGGAGTATGACCGGGTGTAGGGATTAAGCTGACTTCTTTACATAGCCTAAAATGATCATCTACGAAATCTACCATTTCAGCATCTACAATTGGGCGCACTGAATCAGCAATTACCGGCCCATATAAGTCTTCATCCTCATTCGCATCCCAGTATCTCCATTCTTTTTCTGCTATCAAATATCGGGCGTTGGAAAAAGTTGGAATCCATTCATTATTCACCAACATGGTATTCCAGCCAACATGGTCTACATGAAGATGTGTGCACATAACTAAATCGATGGATTCTTTCGGATAACCTGCTTCTTTTAGATCTTTCAAAAAATTTGTCTGCAGGTTACTCCACGAAGGAATATTTCTTTTTTTGTCATTCCCAACACAGGTATCCACGATGATCCGCTTCTCTCCGGTATCTATTATTAACGCATGTATACTCATGATTAGGTTACCTTCAGAGTCCATAAAGTTCGGTTGCATCCAACCAATTGGCAAACAAGCTTCTCTTGTTGCTTCAGGTAAAATAAATTTAGTTCCTCCCGCAACTTCCATTTCAACAATACGAGTTACTAACACATCACCGATTTTCCACTGATTCATTTATGAACTTCCTTTTATTACTAATATCAGTTATTACTCTTAGTCCAGTTATCCTTTTTTCATGTCCTCAGCAAATACGAGCCTGTAACCATCAGGATCGTAAACTTCAAATTCTCTCATTCCATAGAGAGGACGTTCTTCTATCCCCAGAATTTATACACCCTTTTTTTTGATTGAAGAATGGTATTCATCTATGCCCTGACACCAGAAATAAGCATCTGTTGCATAATGCTTTCCATTTGGATTTGGTGCAACTCCCTCTTCTTGATTGAGCATAACTATATAGCCATCTTTCCTCGGCATAGCAAAAGAAGGAGGTTCGCCCCACAATCTAGGCCTTTCAAAACCCAGAATTTCAACATAGAAATCTAAAGATCGCATTAGATCCGTAACAAAGAAATGAGGAGCTGAAGCTTTTACTTTCACTGTTTAAAACTTTATTTAATCAAAGATACTAGATGGTGGCACTAAGTAGGGAAAGTTAGAACTATTTATTCTCACTTTTTTTTAAAGTCTTTAAATAAGGTGTAAGGAGAGTGATGGCCCCAACTGCAAAGATGATGACAGGAATATAATACTCAGGATCGCTAGCATAAAATTCCTGATAGACTCCGTTTGCTATAGCCAGCAAAAGGAAAATGTAGCCTATAGCTTTAATCATCGAGTAATTTTTAAATTACGAAATCTTCCTATAGTTGAGCTATGTATCCAAAGAGCAACGTTTCCCCCCGCCTCTCTTCCAGTTTTGAGATCGTTAATAATCAGCGTAGGTTGCTCTACTTCGTTGATGTACAACTTGGCTGATTGATCTTCCACTACGATTTTTACCTTTGTCCATTCATCGGGAACTATGTCAACGTAAGCTTCATACTTACTAGGCATCTCTTTCCTCAAACGGTACCAAGTCCAGTCTGGATGCGAAATATACTGGACAGAATGATTACGACGCTGTTGGTCATTCGCACGACCATTGGTAGGTCTTAAATAGATACAATCATAGGTTTTATCATCTTGCACATTCCATGCTATACCAACAAAACCTCTTGCCTGCCCTGAAGCATTCGAAGAAAGAGAACCTGCAATTTCAGCCTCTATAGTCCCTTGGTTAAATTCAATTGTTTCGAAAACCACCAGATAGCTGCTACTCAAAGGTTCAAAATCTTCTGGTGTAGGTTGCTTGCCTCTTGATTGAAAGTCTTTAATCAATTTAGCAGTTTTTTCCCTTATCGGATCCGTCACATCAGGATCTGCATAAACTTTTAGACCTGGCTTGCCTTTGAAATTTTCCTTCTCAGTGATCACGTTAACTAGTCTGATTTCATCATCTAAACCTTGTTCCAATCCCCTAACATCAGCAACAGCATTAGTTACCAAAAACAGGCTTAAGAGTAAGAGTAGGTTTTTCACGCCCGCCTTAACTATATTATTGGCTACTGTGAAGGAGAAACTCTGGTTTTGCTCTTAATGGTCACCAGTTCCACCAAATCACCAATTTTGAATTGGTATTCTCCAACCTCTTGAACCACTGAGACGGTCCGGTTGTCATCCAAGTTAATGGTAAGTTGCACGCCTTCTTTTTTTGTGATTTTCTGAGACAATTTAGATCCAACAGCTGAACCCACTGCTGCTCCTAAAGTAGCACCGATGGTGGATTCTATTTCGCCGTCACTTACTCCAGAACCGGCGACCAAACCAACCACTCCTCCCACCAAGGCTCCCATTTTAATATCACCCTCAATATTTACTGTCTTCACCTTCACCACTTCTCCGTAAAGCACATTACGCATCTCTTGGACTGCGTCTCTGGAATAAGTTTCAGGTTGCAAAGAACTGTAAGCACAGCTAGAAATAAAGAGAGACAAGATCAAGAAGGTAATAATTTTTAAATTTGATTTCACTTTTACTCGTTCTTGTCAGTTTTGATAACGATGTTTATATCTAAGTTTTCTGGCGAATCTCCTAGGGCCTCGCTAAGAGCTTTCTCTACCCGATCCGCTATATCAGTAGGCAAACCTCCTTTTATATCATCCAATTTCAGATGCAGTTTCGTTGCTGAGTCAGAATCTGTATCAATGATGATTTCTTTATGCAAAAATTTCTTAGAACCCATTTCTGCATGGGGAACTGTTAATACTTTTATTTGAGCATGTTTTCTGTCTTGGTTACCACCTCCCGTAAAGAGAATAGCCCCCCCAACCAAAACGCCTATGATGATGGAACCAATTATGGTATCGCTAATTTGCATTTATCTTCTCCTTTTTAGTAAATGATTATTGTAGTGTTCGACTAAGTTCATTTGAATTAGTTCTTATTAAAATAGAGATTTCCTTTTGTATAAAACCACAAAGCTCAGACACAAAAGACAAACCAAATAAGAATAAGACAGGTTGTACAAGAGAGGCATAGATAGATTTAAGATCGTGCCCAATAAAGAGTCAGTGATGGCTTCCACTTCGTGGAGGAGAATGAGCGCCGGGATCATACTGACTAGCCCGACAAAAATAAGATTTCTTTTATGTCTTCTTTTCAACCCCTCCTGATTGATTAAAGTAAGAGTGTAAAAGGTAAATAGATCCTTATTTCTCTGGTTGTAAGAGGTGTCCTTTTCTTTTTGAACAAGTACTTCCATCTCATTCATTTTAGTTTCTCCATGGCACGACTTATCTTGGATTTTACCGTTCCGGATTTCATATCTAAAAAATCGCTAATTTCATCCATTTTATAATCGTAGATAAACCTCAGTGTAAATATTAACCTTTCTTCTTTGGTTAGAGGTTTTAAAAGGGCAAAGAAGTCTTTGTTGCCTTCGAGGTGAGGGGTATAACTTGGCTCATTTATGTCTTTGAGAGGTGAATATTGATTTTCTTTTGCCATTAAATCTTTAAAAGAGTTAACCGCAATACCAGTAAGCCAGTGTTTAAAACTTTTTTGAGGATCAAAGCTTTTTAAATAGGTATAAGACTTCATAAAAGCTTGTTGAGACATGTCTTCAGCAAGCTCTTTATTACCTGAGGTTAATCGCATACCTAATCCAAATAAATAGTCAGCATATCTCTGTATTAAAACCCCGAAATGGTGGCTGCCTTCTGAGAGAGTTCTTCTAACCAGCTCTTCATCCGATATCATTAAGAGTTATCATCAACTTTCTTGTTTCTGTTGTAAACTCCATAACCAAGAATTCCCAAACCTATTGAGAACACCAAAAGTCCAATTCCTATAAGTGCTTCTTCCTCAACTCCTATACCTCCAAATAAAGCTATCCCAATACCGACTCCCGCAGTTATGGTTCCAGTACGAATATCATTCCTTTCTCCATTTCCCTTTTTGTAACCTGGAATACCTGCAAGAATATCGGGTGATAGTTCTTGTCCGCTTTTAATTAATTCTTGTAATGTCTGGTGAAATTGCTTTTCACTTCTACTGGAAAAATAATAAACAATCCAAATGATAAAGACTGGCATTCCAAAAACGCCTACTATCCCAAATATCGGTATTAATATGTCTTCCATAAATATCTCCTATTAGTTAACAATCAACATCTAAACTGCCACCAGAACTTGTTGTGATGTCAGTTCTTATTGTGTTTTCAGCGACTTCAATACTACCGCCACTGGAAACTTTACCGGAAACTTCAAGAGCTCCACAAATCTCAACCGAAGCTCCAGAAGATACCCTCACTTCAGAGGTTTCAATAATAACTTCATCGTCCGCTTCAAAATCAGATCCTGAAGAAGCTTTAAGTCTAAGGTGGTTAATATGCAGTTTTTCCTCTATCTCTATTTCAGATCCAGATGACATAACCACTTCCAGTTCGTTGATGGAACCTGAACCCTCATCAATTACAAAAGAACTTCCAGAGGATACTGACAAACTTAAATCTGCTTCTTTCTTAAAACAAATTTTATATATTTTCCCTTCAGAGCCAGCACTCAATTCAATAAATTGAGGTGGGTTCTTTAGAGTTATATCCGCAGTCACGTCATTTCTTCCCCATGAAAAAAACAGCCAAGAACTACTATTCTTACTTTTAATCTTTAGTTTCTTATCTTTCAATGACATTCGAAAGTCATTCTCAGAGTCAGCAGTGATGTCTAATTTATTCACATCTCCACACCAAACAGTAAACTCCACCCCAGAACTTACATCTATAGATTCAACTTCTTCTATCCCATAAGAGTAGGTTTCAGCGAATAACAAAGAGGCACAACACGTACCCATAAGCAAAATGAGTGCCTTTAATTTCATTATATTTTCACCTTCAATTATATATACCTAATATCAAGCAAGAAAGGTTGCAATAAAATGTAAAGTTTTGTTAAAAATAACAGTCTTTCCTCCCACATTTTCCTGCTAAAAACCTGTTAAAATAGGCATTTAAATCACGGATTACGTTTCCCTTTTAAATTATTATCAACTTAACAAATGTGCTCTGGATAAATTGAAAGAGTGTCTTAACTGATTAGTAAGAAAGATAATTAAACAATGTTTTTTCTTTTTATTTTTAATAAGTTGCAACCATTTTTTTATCTCTTGGGTATATGTAACAACAAACCTTATTCAACAGTTAAACAGCATCTTAATTATTAACAAAAATATAAAAAATATCACATCTTTATTGTTGTGTTTATTAAGCCCATTTATTTACTCAACAATTGAGGTTGATGGCAAGCTTGATGAACCGGAATGGGAGTCAGCTAAGGAAATCAACCAGTTCTATGAAGTCTTTCCCTATTCACTAAAAGATGCTGATTTTCCTACCAAAGTTCTTATTCATGAAACAGATCAAGGCATTTTTTTCGGATTCTCTAGTAGTCAAAAGAAGGAGACAATTCGGGCTCATCAACATCAAAGAGATACTCATTTTATGCGCACTAATGCAGATTTGGTCGGAGTAATGATCGATTTTGATCTCGATGCGGTAACTGCGTTTGATTTTTATGTATCTGCGGGAGGTTCAATAGGCGACGCTATTATTAAAAATGAACAACAATTTGATGTGGATTGGGATGCAGACTGGTCGTCAGCAACCTTCATTTCAGGTGATTATTGGTATGCAGAAATATTTATCCCCTGGTCAATAACACCCATGAGATTTCAACGTGGAGAACTGAGAAAAGTAAAGATTGGATTGTACCGAGTTATCAATTATCAAAATCGTATGTTTGGCAGCATCAAAGCTAACCCGGATATGGGTCAATTCGTCTCAAAGTTTGAAGAGTTTACTTTTAAGAATTACAAAGCTACAGCTCTCAATTTTTTCCCTTATGTAACTGTTTCAAAGGACAGATTGGGCAAGCAAGTAGAAACAAAAACAGGCATGGAAATATTTTGGAAATTAGATTCAAGTAAGCAATTAAACGCCACATTCAATCCAGATTTTGGGCACGTAGAGAGCGATGAAGTCGTGGTTAATTTTTCTGCTGTGGAGACTTACTACTCTGATAAAAGACCTTTTTTTGCAGCGATTCCAACATTATTTAATGTAGCAGATCAACATTGGTATATTATCAATACCAGGAGAATTGGCGGAACCCCAGACTATAACTGCTCAAAATACGATGAAGAAACACAAACTTTATGCTCTAACAACCAGCAAGGCAGTTCCGATATTAATTTAGCCCTCAGTTACACTCAGCAAAACGAATCATTTGATATAGGCGTTTTAGGGGCTTTTGAGGAAAATACGAATTTCAGCCAGGGAAAGGATTTTTACGCAGTTAGGTTCAGGACTACACGAGACAAGGCCACATGGGGATATTTAGGAACCCTGGTCAATAGACCGGTGTTAAATCGGAAGGCGAAGGTAAACTCCATAGATCTCAACTATCATTACTCTCCACAACTAAAGCTAACAGGAAACTTGCTTAATTCAATTGTCGACAGTGAGCAGGGTTACGGTTTTAGAGTGGCCCTGGATCACACGCCTAATAACAGCAGAACACATAATTTTAAAATAACTTACTTTGATAAAAAACTAGACATTAATGATATGGGTTATATGTGGCGAAACGACCTCATGTCTATCAGGAGCCAGTCCTTTTTCACGCAATCCGACTTTGAGAAAGAATCAAAAGTTTTAAGTAGAACGTTGGTTCTCTTTACCAATCTAAGAACGACGGCAAGCGGAAACAAGGATTCTTCCTTTGTGGGTCTTGTAGGCTTTAACATGTTCAAGGATACTTCCGGAATAGAATTAGAAGCCTTTTACAAACCAAAAGGTAGAGACAATTTAATAACTCGTAACTATGAGTTTGCACCTTTTGTAAAAAGGTCAGAGGAATTTAATGTTAGCTTAGGCTACAAGTCTCCTTCACATAAATTCTTTAATTATGGCCTTGTAACACAAAGAGGGAAGCGAGAGTTGGGATATGGAAATACTTACATAGCACGGCTGACTGTAATTCCTTCTGACACTCTATCGTTAACATTTTCTCATCGTCATCAAGATAAGTCAGGATGGTTGAATTGGTTACAAGAAAATTTGCTTGGAAGTTATGACCAAACTCAAAAAACTACCTTAGCAGAACTTCAATGGTTTAAAGACAATAAACACGAACTGAGAGTAAAAGCTCAAATGGTCGCTTTTACTGCCAGAGACCCTCAAGCTTATCGAGCAGATATGCATGGCAACTTGCTAAAAGAACAATTAAATTTAGACCCTTTCACTTTAAG
>JAKUUM010000040.1 GCA_022447065.1 SAR86 cluster bacterium
ATAATTTCTTAAAATTGAGCGGGGCAGTAACTCGCATCAATGGGTTCAAATATCCATCAATATCTAAAAATAAATCTAAAAAAATTTTTAAATCTGCATTTATGTGATAAATTTTATAAAAGTCTAAATAACACAGAGGGATATGATATGAAGTTATCCAGTTTAAATTGGCGTCTAGCAGGCGCCGTAATAATGTTAATGGCCAGTTTTTCAGTCAATGCTGATACACGACTGGAACAGGTCTGGACGTGTAAGCTAAATGAGGGGAAGACATTGGAGGAATTCAGTGCTATTCATGGCAAGTGGCTTGCGTGGGCGAATAAGCAAGACTATGGAGGGGATATTCGAGGTCATGTTGCTTCTCCATTGGTGGGTGAAGAATTTAGCGTGGTACTGCTTACCGATTCCTACCCCGACCTGGTTACCTATGCCGCCGATATTGATGCTTACTATGCGGCTGAGGGCTCGGCGCTGGACGCCGAGTATGACGCTGTGGCCAGCTGTACATCGAGCGTGCTTTATACAGTGACCGAAAGTGGCAGCGATTAGGCCGACTCTTTCTCCGAGAACCCAAATACCGCATGTGAGGGCGCTACTAAATCACTCAGATTATGTATTCTCCTCTCCTCATACAGATAACGGCTCACTGGGAGACTTTAAGAAAGCATGGAAAACTGTAAGGAAAAATGCAGGCCTCTCAGATAGAGATTTTCATACCCTCAGACATACGGCAATCACTAGGGTAGCTAAAAAGGTCAGGAATACCTGGGAACTCCAAGATTACAGCCGACATAAATCTGTAGCTTCACTAGAAAGATATAGACATCACTTTGAGAATAAACAGGCAATAGCTGAATATGCGTCATTTCCTTTAAATAATGATGTAACTATTGATGTAACTCGTGATGTAAACAAACCTCAGTCAAATTTCACAAATTGTTGATGGTGGATGGTGTTTAAGACAGTCGCCTTTGAGCCATCCTTTTTTTAAACTCTGATTTTTTAAATGGTTTCTTCTTTTTACTGCTTAATTGCTTTCTTTGATTTTTGTTTTTGTTTTTCTCTTCTTTTTTAGGAGATTTTCTTTTTCTTCTCCAAGGAGATTTTTTATTATCAGACAGTTTTTTTCTTAGCTGTTTGTTTCCGCGATAGGATTTCTTTCTTTGATTATTTTTTGACTCTAAATTTGTTGTATTAAGATGCTGTGTTGTCTCAAAGCCTTCAATATCTTCTCTTGGTATTCTAAATTTTAATAGACGTTCAATTTCACTCAATAGGTTAAATTCTTCCGCACAGACTAGAGAGATAGCTGTACCTTCTTTTCCTGCTCTCGCAGTTCTTCCAATTCGATGAATATAATCCTCAGGAACTATTGGCAAGTTGTAGTTAATAACAAATGGAAGTAAGTTAATATCTATTCCTCTAGCAGCGACATCAGTGGCAACAAGTACTTGGATCTCTCCATCTTTAAAACTTTTTAAGGCTCTTGTCCTAGCTCCTTGTGATTTATTACCATGTATAGCATTAGCTTTGATTCTTTGTTTATTCAGCTGCTTGGTTAACTTATCTGCAGCTCTTTTTGTTCTTATGAAAACAAGTACTTGAAACCATTTTTCTTTTTTTATGCAATGGATGAGCAATTCTCTTTTTCTTGCTTGGTCAACAGGATAGATTTTTTGTTTAACTTTTTCAGCAGTAGAGTTTTGTGAAGACATTTGAATTTGTTTGGGCGAGTCAAGAAGTCTTGCAGCCAATGATTTAATTTCTTTAGGGAAAGTGGCTGAAAATAGTAGATTTTGTCTTTTTTGAGGAAGGTGTTTAATAATCTTTTTTATATCCACTATAAAACCCATATCAAGCATCCTGTCACCTTCGTCTAAAACAAAAACTTCTATTTCAGACAAATTCAATGTTTTTTGATTTAAGTGATCAAGCAACCTACCTGGTGTAGCAACAACTATGTCAACACCATTCCTTAGCTTATCCTTCTGTGTTTTGATGCTTACTCCACCATATATTACTGCTGTTTTGAATCGTAAGTTACGACCATAGTCACGAAAACTATCACCAACTTGAGATGCTAACTCTCTTGTTGGTGTTAATACCAGTGCACGTATCCTTCTTCTTTTTGACTCAGATTGTTGCAGTCTACTCAATATAGGCAAAGCAAACGCTGCTGTCTTGCCGGTTCCAGTTTGAGCTCCAGCAAGAATATCTAGACCTTGCATTATGTATGGTATAGCTTTTTCTTGGACTGGCGTTGTTTGTGAGTAACCCTTTGCTTGAATTGCATTCAATAACTCATCTGAAAGTCCAAGCTTTTTGAAAGACATTACTTACCCCTTTTGAAAGGTTCACAGTCTATAGATTTTTTATTTGAAATGTGTTTTTATTTGCTGTCTTTAGATACTCTTCAACTTTTTCTTGTCTGGTTTTTTAGCTTCCTCAACTGAACAACTGTGCAATCCAAGAAACTAAATAATAAATCGTTGGCACTATTATTAAGATAATTGAAATTACAGTGATCACTATTGTGATCAAAAGATCTCTTACAAAAAAAACTAAAAAGTCTTTGG
>JAKUUM010000041.1 GCA_022447065.1 SAR86 cluster bacterium
GCAACGATTGGCTTTGATGCGACTGGGGGTGGAAAGCTCGCAGGACAAATCCTTACCGCCATGGAAGTGGCAGCCAATCAAACAGCTACAGATTACAACCGCTATGGCTCCAATACCTTTAAGCAGGTTTACATATACGGGGGCTTGGATAGATCTCCAACCACATTGAACAGGGCTTTCGGGTTCTCTTGGAGCCTTGGAGGATGGCTTCTAACTCCTTTTATTGGCCGCATTGGACCTGAAAGATTTGAAGAACTTAAGCAAAAAGTTGCCGATGAGATTAAAACCACTTTTGCAAGTCACTATACTAAAGAGATATCTTTGGAAGAGGTTTTACAACCAGATAATATTAACGTTTATTCGAAACAAGCAACTGGAGAAAAATACCTAGTAAATCCCAATAAATAATTAGCTTATTTATTCAAAACTAATTTAGAAAGTTGTCTTGGTGAGCTGCAGAGAGAAGCCACGGTCAATCCTTGCACATCAGAGCTTGGAGTCCCCTTAAAGCAAATAGAAGCACAAAAGACATGTTGGCACTAGTGACAAAAGAAAAATCCACCTATAACTTTTCCACGACTTATATTCTTGCTTATTTCTGAAAGCATCAACAGCACCGGCAGTAAGAATAATTAATAAAACAAGCAGGTTAAGAAGTACAAATGCATCCATGACTTAGTCCTAAGAGTTAGCTTGGATCATATTAATAAAAGCCTAAAATAGATACTGTATTTTTAACTATCACTAATGTTAGGCTTGATTAGATTCTAGAAAGAAAAGTAAAGAAATGCTGGAAGAAAGTATAGTCAGTGCAGTCAAACAGATAACAGGGGATTCGGGGATTCTTTTGGGAAAGGAGGTTTCAGAAAGAAAGGCAGGAATTTGGATTGAAGAACCTATAAAAGCCCAGGCAATTATCAGACCGAAGAGCACCCAAGAATTATCTAAAATTTTGACTTTGTGCAACAAGAATCAATTATCTGTTGTTCCTCATGGTGGACTTACTGGCTTGTCTGAAGGAGCTCTTACCAAAACCAATGAGATTGTGATCTCCACTGAACATATGGCAAACATTGAAGAAATTGACCCCATTGGTCGTACGTTAACTGCTCAATCAGGTGCAAAACTGCAAAGCATACAAGAAGCTGCTGAAGCTGAAGGTATGTACTTCCCATTGGATTTAGGGGCAAGAGGTTCATGCACAATTGGTGGAAATGCTTCTACCAATGCCGGGGGCAATAAAGTTATTCGATACGGCATGACTAGAGACTTAATACTTGGTCTAGAAGCAGTGCTCGCAGACGGTACCATCATTTCTTCTATGAACAGCATGATAAAAAACAACACGGGCTATGATTTGAAACAGTTGTTTATCGGTAGTGAGGGTACTCTTGGAATAATAACAAGGGTGGTCTTGCGCCTTCAAGAAAAGCCCCTTAGTCAATGCACCGCACTATTAGCTGCTGATTCTTTTGACAAAGTCAAAAAAATTCTGAAGCACCTAGACTCAGGTTTAGCTGGTAATCTAACTGCCTTTGAGGTTATGTGGAGCGAATTCTACACTTTGGTTACCACACCCCCTGCCCTGAGTAATCCACCCATTCAGCAAAACTATCCATACTACATTCTTGTTGAGTACTCAGGATTTAACCAAGCTGTTGACACCCAACATTTTAATGGTCTTTTAGATGCAGCCTTAAAAAAAAATATGATCGTAGAAGCTGTCATAGCACAGAATGAAAAAGATAGAAGTGGTCTTTGGGGCATTCGAGATGACGTCGAACAACAGTTCCAATATGGTCCTATTAAAATATTTGATATCAGCTTACCTATTAACTCTATGGAAGCTTATATAGAAGAAGTAAGGGCTAACCTAAAAAAACACTGGAAGAACTTCCATTGTACGGTATTTGGACATTTAGCTGACTGTAACTTGCACATAATAACCGCAGTTGGATCGGGCGAGAAAAAAGCCATTAAACTAATGGAAGAGTGTGTTTATGAACCACTGAGAGCTATTAAAGGCTCTGTTTCTGCAGAACATGGCATTGGGCTAGAAAAAAAATCTTACTTAAATGTTTCTAAAACAGAAGAAGAAATAAACTTAATGAAAAAGCTAAAAAAGAGCCTTGATCCCAATAACATTCTAAACCCAGGTAAGGTATTTGATTTAAAGGGTTAAGGTTTCAGCTAGAAAAGTTAGACAGTAAAGAATTTAACTTAACTCTATCAGGTACCTTGTCTGCTCCGGGGATACCTCGTTCTATCATAAAGGGTAAGAGTGCTTCAATAGCTTTGGGTTCATCAAAATGACATACATTGGGGTACATGTGGTGCATCACATGAATCTGCATGGAATGATTTAAGAATCTAGGCATGCCATTACTCCAAAACCTTGTGTCCAGGTATCTACCTTTAGGCAGTTTACTATGGGGTTCCATCGA
>JAKUUM010000042.1 GCA_022447065.1 SAR86 cluster bacterium
TATAGTTAGTGCTGGTGAACGTGATCCAGATGCAGAAGGTGCTACTGGAATGTCTGCTTCTAAGATGAGAGAGGCGGCAATACAGGGTAATTTTGATGTATTTCGGTCAGGAATTCCAATCGAAATGAAAGATAAAGACGCAAAAAACATGTTTAATGATGTTCGTGTAGGACTGAGATTAGATGTAGTTCGTGAAGGAATGAAACGCCGAAGAGGATTACAGGTGCCAGTTGAAGTCACAAATTGTGACTTCAAGATAGATGCAAAAGAACTTACATGGCAGGGATATGAAACTCTGAATCTTTCTACATGTATTGATGCATATGAAATGTATGATGAAATCATCAATTCAATGCACGAAAGTATGTTTACCAGATCTGATATGGCTTATCTTAAAGAATCATTAATATTAGTTGATAAATGTCTTGCAATTGCTACAACACCGAAATTATTAGTAGAAAAAGAAGACGTACATAGTTATATAGAATTTTCTAACAAAGCAATCAAACTACTGGAGAATGTTGGAAAACGAATAGGAATAGATTTTGAATATTCATTTTTAAATGAACTTCAAGTAGAAGTAGCAGAAGACGTGGTAGCTAAAAAAACATTTACACAATTTTCGGGAGAGATGTATGGCATCTGATAATCTAATAAACGTAATCGCCGGTCTTGTCAAACGCGATGGACGGATCGCTAAAGAAGCGGATCAGAAAGTCAAGGCAAAATTCAAAGCTGAGAAAGAGAAAAAAGATGATGATGAAGAAGATGACGAGGATGAAGATCCAGTAGGTGATCCAGCCCCTGCAGGAAAAGACGATGCTACTGAACCGGAACCCGAAGAAGAACCAGCAGATGCGGGAGGCGAAGGAGAACCAGATAACAAACCCACTGGTCCAGATCCCGTATTAGTTGCACAGATTGCCGCTATTATCAAGGCTGAAATTGAGGCGGAGGATAAGGCCAAGAGAGAAAAAGAAGTTAAACTCTCCGGTAAAAAAGAAAAAATCGACACTACACCAACAATGAAACAAGAGGGAACAAGAATGAATTTCAGAGAAGCAGTTAGAAAATCAATAACCGGCTCACCGATGGCGGAGGGATATGAATCTCATGTTCTCGAAATCCTTAATGATGAAAGCATAGATGGACCATTAGGGTATGAACCATTTTTTGAGAATGGTAAACTTTATGTAATGAAAGGTCAAGAGGGATCAGCAAAGAAAGCCCTTAAAAATTCTAGAGAAGTAAGTAAACTCCCAAAAATTGTTGGAGAAGAATTAGAACCTGAAGAATATTTGGCAATGGAATCCGTATCTGTGGACGGTAGATTAAGAGGATTTAAAGAAGCTCTCAAACGTTTGACTTATGAAAAAATCCAACAGATGAAAGAAAAGGAAGCGGCCAAGGCCAAGACAGAAGAAGTTGACATTGATGAAATAAAATTAACCGATGAACAATCTGAACTCCAAAAGAAATATAAAGAATTTTATCAAAAAATGTTAGATAAATTTGGAGTTAAGAGTCCTGGTGAAATGGATGATGACAAAAAGAAAGAATTTTTCAATGCTATCGAAAAAGGATGGAAAGAGGGAGAAGGTCCCGTTAAAGAGGAATTTGAAGACTTTGAAGAATTTCTGGTAAATATGATTGCGGTGGATGAAAAGAAAATGACCGCACAAGCAAAGAAAAAAGCAGCTCTATATAAAAGATCACCTGCTGGTAAAAAGGCTATTGCGAAATACCTGAAGAAATCTAAAAGGCCGGGATATAAAGTAGATAAAAATCTTGCTAAATCAATGAAAAAGTCTGCAAAGAAAATGTCATTTGAACCAGAAGATGGGGAGCAGATAGAGGAAGCTCGCTCACCTGTTTCGGTTGATGGTCGAAAAAAGGGTTTCAAAGAAGCTCTTACTCGTTTAACCTACGAAAAACTAAGACAACTTCATGATAAGCAAAAAGCTGAAGAAATTCGAAGAAGTGAAGAAAGATGGTCGAGTGAATCTGTGGAGGAAATGGGAGGCAAAAAAAAAATAGAGATTGATGAATCAGAAGCAAACGATAAACGAAACGCTGCAATTAATGTGGGTATCGACCTCAGAAAATATCTAAAAAAAGATAAATGGTTTAATTTTGAATTAGAAAAAATACGTGATATTTTATTGAAAGGTAAATTACCCCAAGTAAAAGATATGCCAGACGATGATAAATCTAAAAAAGTGATACTTAAATTGATGAAAAATAATATGAAAAACAAGTTTGCGAAGAGATATAAAGGATATTCTTCCGCATTTGATACATGGATAAATGAGGGAGTGTCAGAA
>JAKUUM010000043.1 GCA_022447065.1 SAR86 cluster bacterium
AGGTTGTTTGAATCTCTACCTCTTTGAACCTACCTTCAAAACCGGTAAGCAAAACCTTCTGATTAGACCAAAATTTTAAGCTTGCCGCATTTAAGGAATTTGACTTTAAATCTGGAGACATGTCTTTAATTTCATTCGAATAAGAAATAACAGAAAACACGGTTAAAGATATAAACAATAATATTTTCACTACCATAAACTCCAATTTATAAATAAAGAGCTACCCAATACTTCTGTTGATACGCCATAGTCATAAGGAGTTAAGTCATCAGGGCTGTAATAAGGACCATCCCAGCTTGAACCATTCCAACTATAAAATCTTGGGGCGTAATCAAAGAGTCCTTCGTAACTATCATTAACATTAAAGGGGTCTTCAGCAATAATAATAACTCCAGTTAAGTCCACTGCCTTCCAGGTATACCTAGTGATTTCATCAACCGCAGGTCTAGAAAAAATAACTTCTTTTTGATCGGTTAGAGAATCTACCTTGTCACTATTCTTATACCATTCTATTCTTAACTTATTGGTATCATATTTTCCTAGGAGAGTAATCTTTATAGAGTTCCTTACTTCTTCTTCTTCCAGAAACTCGAAATCTACTAACCATGAGCCGAATTGATTTTGAGTGGAAACAATAGCGAAGGCTTCAGATCCAATCTCTCCATATCTTAAATTTGATTTGTTATTCATGACCGTATTGTACTTAGGCCGATAATGGCCGGTTTCCCCATAATAATTTCCTTCAAACAAACCTACCCCAACTTGCCCAGCGGTAATATGTAATCCTGGAACATTGGTTAAATCTTCTATCCAATGATTCCATTTAAGGCTGTAGACGTCCGAATTGGTAGTATTATTGGGGGAATAATTAGCTGCATAGTTACTACTTTCTCGATCATCATCACTAATGTATTCATCCCCTAAAAGGGCATGGCTGTGCCCAAATTCATGCATAAAAGTTTGATACGTATAAGCTTCTATTTGCTGAGCTGTGGTTGGAGGTAAACCGTAATCGTAGGAAGTTACACCCCTGCCATCTAAAGAAGAGAATATTGCTATAGAATCTATGTAAACGTCAGGAAATAAATCATCTTTTAGAGTTTTTAACTTTGTTGTATCCCAACAAAATACATCGTCACTCCAGTCTGTACACTCTCCCAAATTCATATCCAAAAAAGCGCTGTCCGATCCATTAAAACTGATTGGTTCTAGAACAAAAATATTGAGGTGATCCTTAAAGAAATCGCTTACTTCTGATTCTATCAGTAGATTTCTGATTGATTCTGAAACAACGGTTCTAAAGCTACTAATATCATTTTCTATGGAGTCTGCCACCATCAAGAGACTGGTCCCTCTATCGCTAGAGGCATCGTAGGTACCGAGTAAATTATAGGTTCGATAATTATCTTGGATTCTCAAATTAGATACATAGAAAGTAGAGAAAGAAGCTGTGGAGCAAGCTTGGTCTAAATCGCATGCTGTGACTAAAGAATTAAAGTGACCTGCTTCTTCCATAAGAGATATATCTACTTCCAAATAACCTTCAGATTCAGAAGGGGCGGATGCATCTGCTGCTGGAATATAAGTGACTGGCAATTCGACCTCATTAACCGTCAAGGAATAATTTAGATCTCCAATTTCATTATCAATGTCAGTTACAAGGGCTGGAATTAAAATTTTATTGTTATCACTAACTAAAAGTTCCTGGTCAATTTCTTCGTTGGTCAAAGTGATCCCAGGAGCATCATTTACCGGGTTAACCGTTATTGTTACCTGTTGCTGATTTGAGTAAGTACTCTGGGCGTACACCCTGTAAAAGAATTCATCAGCTCCTACAAAGTCTGCAGAAGGAGAAAAAATAAACGCTCCAGTTGAGGCATTTAGATTGACTACTCCATTATTAGGTTGATAAGTTATTTCATAAACTAAAGAAGAAGCTGGACTAGAAGAAGCAGTTAATTGACCGTTGTAGCTTTCATCTTCATTAACCGTAAAAGATAAAGGTTCCAAAGTAAAAGTAATTGAGGTGCCGGAACTACCTGTACCTGAATTACCTTGGGGAGGACTTCCACTATCACTTCCTCCACCCCCTCCTCCACAAGAAATGCAAAAGATACCTATAACTATCAAAGCTTTAGAAAAGTTCATAAATATATTTTTTAAAGTAGAAAGGTAATTTTTTTAAAATTTAGTCACAGAACTTTAGTTTATCAAATTTCAGACTCATCTTGTTGTTGCCTCATAGCTGTATCCTTAATTAACTGCCCTAGGTCCAGGTTTTCTAATTCGAAAAGCTCCATCTTTAAACTCCT
>JAKUUM010000044.1 GCA_022447065.1 SAR86 cluster bacterium
AAATGTTCTAAATCCACCAGGACCTTGATACACTAATGCTTTATGAGGATTCATAACTGCTCCTCTTTTTGCATCTAACGCTTCCATCACTCCTGGAAACTTAGCTCCTATTCCTTTACGGATTGC
Source organism: SAR86 cluster bacterium (assembly GCA_022447065.1). Taxonomy (GTDB): domain Bacteria; phylum Pseudomonadota; class Gammaproteobacteria; order Magnimaribacterales; family Magnimaribacteraceae; genus AEGEAN-183. The sequence continues at coordinate 127 of JAKUUM010000044.1, forward strand.
TTGTACTTGCCCCTTTTTTAGTGCAGCCGCCAATGTACCACCTTCTCCTCGTGGTCCCCCACCAATATTCGAGAATATAGACATCGCTTGATCCAGCATATTACCACCACCAGCTCCTCCAGTTGCTAGCGCCGCTAAACCGCCCGTGCCCCCTTCAATCGCCTCATACATTTTCTCTGTACCTGGACTTTGCATAAGAGCTCCTCCGATTGCTCCCATAGCAACATCAGCATAAGTTTGACCATAAGTACTTTTGAGTGCATCTCCAGTAATGTATAAATTTACTTCATCTCCAGGAGTTTCTCTTCCCGCATTCACATTATACTTCATAGCAACAAATGTAATTATATGTTGATTTCCTTCAATCTCTTGTGAACCACCAAGATCAGATGGATATCTAAAAAGTACTGCCATTTTTTCCTTTAGTTAAAATATTCCTTACTACATATTTATATGGCATATAAAGGAAAATTTCGCCCCCACAATATTAAGAAATATCGAGGAAATCACAAAGGAATCATTTATCGTTCACTTTGGGAACTCCGATTTATGCGCTATTGTGACAGCACACCATCTATATTGGAATGGGCAAGCGAAGAACTGATAATTCCATATCGCTCACCTGTTGATGGAAAGAAACATCGATATTTCCCTGACTTTTGGTTAAAGGTAAAAACTGCAGAAGGAGAAATAAAAGAATCAGTTGTAGAAATTAAACCAAAAATACAAACCACTCCTCCCAAAAAAAGAAACAAGATTACCAGAAAATACCTAAAAGAAGTAAAAACATGGGGAGTTAATGAAGCTAAGTGGAAGGCTGCAGAAGCATTCTGTAAAGATCGGGATTGGAAGTTTAAAATCATAACCGAGAAAGATCTGACTAAATATTAACATTATGGCAGAAATAAATGAAGGATTTCTTGACAAACTCAAGAAAGCAATAAACACAAGCACCGCTACTGGCAAAGCAAGAGCAGCTGGGGATTGGTTTAGAGAAAAAGTAAAACAAGCTGGTGCAAGTGCGCGAATGAGAGCGATAACTCCATCGCAGTTACTAAGAAGGCAACCGGAAGATGATATTGTTCTTGGTAATATGTTCTTTTACAAGTATGATCCAAAATGGGCTAAGAAACTTCCATATTGGGATATGTATCCTTTGGTATTTCCATTTGAGAAAGCAAGTAAGGGATTTTATGGAATCAATCTTCACTACATTCGTCCAAAAGATCGCGCTGTCCTTATGGATCAGCTAAATAAATTTGCCAGCAACAGAAAATATGACAAGACAACAAGACTTAAACTTTCATATGATCTTCTCAAAGGTTACGGAAGAGCAGTTCCATGTGTAAAAAGATATCTGAGAGATCATGTAGTGTCTGAAACAGTACGCATAGATGCTGATGAATGGGAAATTGCTATATTTTTACCAGTTGAAAGATTTCAAAAAGAATCTGCACGAACAGTGTGGAAAGACAGCGAGGGATTTTACTAATGTCATTTTCAGTCGAAACTTTTAGATCAAAATTAGAAAGTGGGGGTGGGCCCGCTTACGGGGATAGATATCATGTTTCTTTTAATGCTCCAACGGGAGTTGAGTTTGAAGCAGCTTCATATATCAAAACTGAAGGAGTAACTAATATAACTAGCAGACTTTCATGGTTATGTGATACTATAAACATTCCTTCTCGATCTCTTACTACAACAGAATTTAGAACCTATGGATTACCTGTTAAAAGGCCTTATGGTTCTGTATACACAGAAAGTCAAATGGAATTTTTATGTACAAGGAATATGGGAGAAAAGAAATTCTTTGATGCTTGGTTAAATTATATATTTGACAATAGGTCTTATGATATGGCATATTATGATAATTATAAGACTGATATTCATATATATCACTTCGACAGAAGTGTATCAAATACCAACGATTTAAGTAAGAGTACATATCATATTAAATTAGAAGAAGCTTATCCAACATTGGTTGGAGAAATTTCAATGAATCATACTGCTACAGAAATTTTAAAACTTCCAATAACATTTACTTATAAAAAATACGTCCATGCAGATATTAATAGTGCATCTGCAGAAGATGAATAATTATTATATAGGAGAATATTATGGCTTTGCCGATACTGAA
>JAKUUM010000045.1 GCA_022447065.1 SAR86 cluster bacterium
ACGACCGTGTTTTAATTGAAGTTTTAGATAGTGAGGAAAAAACTTCTGGTGGAATAATTATACCAGATACAGCGAAAGAAAAACCTCAAGAAGGAAAAGTTGAAGCTGTAGGGTCAGGCGCCAGAACGGAAGACGGAAAGATTATACCAATGGATGTTAAAGTAGGAGATTTAGTTCTTTTTGGCAAATGGTCAGGCACTGAAGTAAAAATCGACGGGAAAGAATACAGTATAATGAAAGAGTCTGACATTATGGGAATTTCGAAAGGAAAAAAATAAAATGGCAAAAATTATAAAATTTGACACAGAAGCAAGAACTGCAATGTTAAAAGGGGTAGATACCCTTGCAAATGTAGTTAGAGTGACTTTGGGTCCTAAAGGAAGAAATGTAGTTTTAGACAAATCTTATGGTGCCCCACGTTCAACAAAAGATGGTGTTACTGTTGCTAAAGAAATTGAACTTCAAGATAAATTTGAGAATATGGGTGCTCAAATGGTTAAGGAAGTTGCGAGCAAAACAAACGATGAGGCGGGAGATGGTACTACCACTGCTACTATTTTAGCTCAAGAGATAGTGAAAGAAGGAATTAAATATGTTACCGCTGGAATGAACCCAATGGATGTTAGAAGGGGACTTGATAATGCAGTTGCACATGTTATTGAAAAAATAAAATCGTCTTCAAAAAAAGTTAAGACTAATGATGAGGTTGCCCAAGTCGGAACTATTTCTGCAAATGGAGAAAAAGAAATTGGAGACATGATTTCTAAAGCCATGCAAAAGGTTGGGAATGAGGGTGTAATTACTGTTGAGGAAGCAAAAGGGATCGAAACAGAATTAGATGTGGTAGAAGGTATGCAGTTTGATAGAGGATATCTCTCTCCTTATTTCATAACCAATGCAGACAAAATGACTACTGAACTGGAAAATCCACTTGTTTTATTACATGAAAAAAAATTAGCTAATTTGCAAGCAATGGTTCCACTATTGGAATCTGTTGTTCAAGCAGGTCGACCACTAATGATAATTTCAGAAGATGTGGAGGGTGAAGCTTTGGCAACTTTGGTTGTAAATAAACTAAGAGGTGGATTGAAAGTGGTTGCTGTTAAAGCGCCTGGGTTTGGTGATAGAAGAAAATCAATGCTAGAAGATATTGGAATACTAACAGGTGGTCAAGTAATGTCAGAAGATCTTGGCATTAAGTTAGAAAACATAAAAATAAGTGACCTTGGATCATGTAAAAAAATAAAGGTCGACAAAGATAACAGTACTATTATCGGTGGATCAGGAAAAAAAGCGGACATCGAAGCAAGATGCAATCAAATTAGACAGCAAATTGAAGAAACAACTTCTGATTACGATAAAGAAAAGCTTCAAGAAAGATTAGCTAAATTAGCTGGCGGAGTTGCTGTAATCAAAGTTGGCGGTGCAACCGAAGTTGCGGTAAAAGACAGAAAAGATAGAGTAGAAGATGCTCTTAATGCGACAAGGGCTGCTGTAGAAGAGGGAGTTGTTGTTGGCGGCGGATGTGCGTTACTTTACGCTTCTCAAGATTTAGACAAGGTAAAATTTAAAGGAGCTGATCAAAAATCTGGAATAGACCTCATCAAAAAAGCTTTACAATCACCAATCAGGCAAATAGTTGCTAACGCTGGTGTTGACGGATCAGTTGTAGTTGGAAAACTTTTAGAAGGCAAAAAATCAAGTCAAGGATATGACGCACAAAATGAAGAGTACTGCGATATGTTTGTAAAAGGAATTATTGATCCAACCAAAGTTGTAAGAACAGCTTTACAAGATGCGGCGTCAGTTGCTGGTTTACTAATTACAACAGAAGCAATGGTTGCTGACAAACCAGAAGAAAAAGATTCTGGACCTGCTATGCCTCCTGGTGGAATGGGCGGCGGTATGGGAGGAATGGGCGGTATGGGAATGTAATACGGTTCCCCAACCAGAACATTCTAAATACATACACTAAACAAAATTAGAACCCTCGGAACGAAAGTTTCGGGGGTTTTTTTGTGCTATTAGTATTTTTAATGAA
>JAKUUM010000046.1 GCA_022447065.1 SAR86 cluster bacterium
CAGCAATCTACCCTTTGACGAGTGGACTGAAATCTTCGGGTCGGAGCGACTCACAGGAGCTTTACTGGATCGAATCATCAACATGTCCACATTCTTGAAATGAATGGTGAAAGTTATCGCTTAAAGCACAGCAAAAAGAAAAAACGAGGAAAATGACTCAAAGGAGAAAGGACTTTGCCTATTGGCTTGTGGAAAACTGCTACGCAGTTTACACACAGGACCAACAGGCTCTACTGCTACAAAGATTATGATCTAACAACCTATATTTTTTAACCCGAGTGGTACGCTTTTACTCCGCCACAATAGAAATATATCAACGACTCACTGGTACACTTTTATTCCGCCCTTGACACATGCTCCTCCATCCATTCTCTTGCCAGTTTCTGGGCCATGGAAAATGACCATTAAAAGAAACTATTGTTCATTGCCATTTCCTCTATAGGTTTTTTCCGTCTTCATCACATTTACTCTAAAGATCATCTGGCTTCCCATCTTTGAAGTGCATCTCACTTCTCTTTCCATTCTCGTGCCAATAAGTCCAAGAACCATCTGGTTTTCCATCTTTAAAATGCCCCTCAGATTCCTTCTGTCCGTCTTCATACCAATTTTCACAAAGACCATCTCCCTTTCCATCTTTGTAATGAACCTCAGACTCTTTCTGTCCGTTCTCATAGTAATCAACACAAGCACCATTAAATGGTTCGCCGTTAAAAAAGGTGATTTCTCCCCGACGTTCCAACTCGTTCTCTGAAACTACTTCTTCATCATCCATAGTTGATTATCGACAAAAGAATGGCCTGTGTGTAGATTGATTTGGGGTTTAGGCACACGCCCTCATACTCCCCATTCGTTTCAGTCAGCTTGAAGATTCCGACCTGACTCTGTATCATTATTGGGGACACCTGAAAAACTTGCAAAAACCTACAAAAGGAGAAAGCAAAATGACAACCAAGAGAATAGTTGAAATTTTCAGCGCATCATGCCCAGTTTGTGAGGAAGCAATAGATCAAGTTAAAGAGATTGTATGTTCCTCATGTGAGGTAATAGTACATGATATGCAAGACTCTGGAAACTCTGAAAGAGCCAGAAATCTTGGGATTCGTTCTATACCTGCAGTAGTGATTGATGGGAAGTTAGCTGAATGCTGTGGCAAAGGGATTAACGTAGAAATTCTTAAACAAGCTGGATTAGGAAAATCACTAAACTGAACGTCGCTACTCTCTGACTATATTTTGAAAAGTGTCCCGATGTGGACATTTATATGCGATTATTCCTTCCCATGCTCCTCCATTCATTCCCTTGCCAGTTTCTGGGCTTCGGCGATTCTGGCTCCAAAGGATTATTTGCTAATATTTTCCTCCCGTACCGATTCCACATATTTTTCCATCGACTCCAAAAACTTTGTCACCCTTATCATCGAATCGATCTTTTTTAAATAATCCCTTCTGGCCTTTTCTTTATTTCCAGCCTTCCTCGGATACTTCTCCCATGCTTCTTTAAAATATCTATTCCACCTTGTATATAGGGTTTCTTCTTTAGAAGAAGTAGAAAAGCTATCTTTTCTAAAACATTCCCCGCCTAATTTCATATCCTCTAACTCGTGTTTTTCCTCATGGCTATTCCCGTCCATTTTTTCCATCGCTCCTTAATTATAGTTGAAACATCTTTTCCTGACATTTCCCGATTGAATATACCGGGACCTCTTTCGAGGCCCCGGCCTTAATATGCCAGCTATTTTTTACTCCTTCTTTTTGGTTTCCCTCTTAGAAGGGGTCTGGTTTCCCGTGTTCTCTGAAGAAGTCTTTGAGGACTTTCTCAATCTTAGGGGAAACACTAGCCGATATTGCTCGTTCTTTAGTATCTCCTCTATTTCTTCTGATGACCACTCTCTAAAATTTGCCATATTTACCTCCTTTTAAATTATAAGTTTTATTTTTTTGTTTTGAAGGACTCTTTCTTCTTAGAAGGAGTCCGTTCATCAATTTGATGAGCGTGCTAGGTTTTTACTGCAAGCATCTTGAATAAATGTTTGTATGAAA
>JAKUUM010000047.1 GCA_022447065.1 SAR86 cluster bacterium
TTCTTTAAGCAGTCTAATTTGGACTGTTTTTAAACATCGCTGTCATCATCTCTTCAAAGGAGAAGGATGGCGTGATTGAGGTTGACCAATAGTGGTAACCTCTAACTTACTTCAAGTCCACGTGCTGAGGATTGAAGTACAATATTAACCTCGCTTTACAGGAGGCCCTATGTATACATTAGCACCACACACATTCCCCACACCACAAGACTTACAGAAAATGCTCGGATTCAGTGTCGGATTCGATGGATTTTTTAATCGTCTTACTAATATGGACATCGCCCAGTCGGGCTATCCACCATATAACATTCGCAAACTTAATGATCTACAGTATGTTGTTGAACTAGCTCTTGCTGGTTTTTCAAAAAGTGATATTGAAGTAGAAGTAACTGATGGTACTCTTACCATTCGTACTGCTACCGCGAAAGATGATGGGGCTGATAATGATGAAAACTTTGTACATCGTGGAATTGCCAAGAGAACTTTTTCTCGGCAGTTCAACTTGAGTGATGATATCATTGTTAAGAATGCCGATCTCCAAGACGGTATGCTTATTGTGAATCTGGAACGTGTAATTCCAGATGAGAAAAAGCCTAGACTGATTCCCATCGGTCAATAGCCACTGTGGTGCCCCCAATCTCGCAAGATTGGGGGATTATAAATAAATGTATAGATTAATTGAAACCTCAGTAGGAGAAAACAGTGGCAAGATTCAAAAAAACAATGAGTAAAAAAGAGTTAGAAAAAGAAGGTAGAACTCTTGGAATAGAATTAGACCGAAGACATAGTAAAGAAGACCTTATAGAAGAATTGGAAGCAGTAGAACCGGCTTCAGCTGATGATGTAACTTGGAATAGTATTGAAGAATTTACAGAAGCAGTAACTGCAACTGGAATGATTTTTGATCGGGATTTTATTCCTGTTAATATTGAAGCCCTTTATGAGGCGTTCACATCCAATCCAGAAGAATTCAAAGAAACCCCAGCTTACAAATTTTTAACACAATAAAGGATATACATGGCACACGCACATAAAGGTAAAAAGAAAGTATCTAAAGCAATGGGGGCGATTTTAAAAGCTCCTAAAAAAGTTGAAAAGGTAGTTGAGACTGTTGCTAAATACGTCAATAAAACTCATTGGGATACTAAAGAAGCATTTGCTGCAGCAATAGACGCATCGGGTATTAATCCAAATGCAATAAATGTCAACTCAGAATGGGATTTTTACCAATCAGATAAAGATGGTTACAAGAATCATCTTAAATTGGAGAATTAAAATGGCACAAAAAAGAAAAGTATTAAAAGAAGTTCTTTTTGATGATGTGGAAGAAAAGATAGAATATGATTTTTTAACACGCGACCAATTTTTCACAAAAGTACCAGAAACAAGACCAATGTCGGTACGTGGTATAGAAATGTGGGAAAGATACCTACAAGATCCGAAAGGATTTAAATTTTAGGAGAATATTATGTTACCGTTATTATTATTTAATGTTATTTCTAGTCTTGTCGTAGACAAAGCAACAGATTTAGCAATAGAGCATGTGGAAAGTATGATAGATGATTTACTTCCAGAAAGTGCTAAAAAAGAACTGGATAAGGTTATAAAATCAGATCCAAACCATACTTTTACAAATACTAAAGATGCATTAATGGGTGCGATTGAAGGTAAATTACCAATAGTCAAAGCGGATGGAACAATTAAACCAATAGAAATGACATTTACAGTTAAATATGATCCTACTACTGGATCGATTGATATAGATAAATCTTAGGAAGGAATATTATGGCAGTCAAGATACCATCTTATAATGGACACCTAACAAAAAACTTTGGGTATCAAGAAATGATAAAAAGTTCCACTGCTGACCGTTTGGGTATCTCAAATGATGCATCAAGAGAACACGTTATCAATTTAGTCAATCTCTGTAATTTTATTTTACAACCAGTAAGAGAAGAATTTGGAATTATTCGTATCAATAGTGGATATCGTTCTCCAGCATTGAACAAGGCAGTAAATGG
>JAKUUM010000048.1 GCA_022447065.1 SAR86 cluster bacterium
TAGTTCCTTTTAGTGTGACTTTTGGTTTATTTAATAAATCTTCAGATATCATACATATTCGAGCAATCTCTAATCCCAATTTCTGAGCTTCTTCCCATGTCAATACTTTTACTCTTTGTGCACTATATTTTGTTTTTACCTCATCCATGTAGCAATCACACAAAGGATGTCTAATTCTATCTGGTATTTGAGATAAATTAGTCCGAAAATTATTGGAACATGTTTGCCACATGTTCCGTATTTGTTCTGTAGAATAATCTAATTCAGATGCTTTAGTATGACCGTAGGAAACTAATAAGAGAAGTATAGCTAACATATATTGTGTCTGTGTTTTCATACGAAACTTCACAATATAGAATGCAGAGGTAGAAAAGACTTAATTGAATTTCTGCTTAGCAATTTTTCAACTAAGAAAATCCCACCAAGGAATGTGGGAACAAATCCTGGTGGGATAATCGAAAAAACCTGACAGATTAAGATTAATTCAATTTCTTAACTTTTGACTTTGTAGATTGACCAATCTCAATCATGCGTGCTTTCTTTTCTTCAGGAACGATCCTTTCAAGATTAATGGTCAGCATACCATTAACTAAATCCGCTCCTTTGATAACCACATCATCAGAAAGAGTAAAACTTCTGGAAAAAGCTCGCTTGGCTATTCCACGATGTAAATACTCTCCTTCTTCCTGATCTGGTTTTGAACGCACAGTCAATACACCATCTTTGAGTTCTGCTTCCAGATCCTCCTTAGAAAATCCAGCAACAGCCATCTCGATGGTATATAGATCTTCTTCGTCCTTGCGAATATTGTAAGGTGGAAAACCAGTAGCGTTTCCATTCCTTTCAATATCTCCGAAAAGACGGTCAAACATTGAATCGAACCCAACGGTAATTCCAAGGGCTCTTTCAAAATCTGACGGTGTAATTGATGAATAACGTGCTAAATGTAACATAATACCTCCTTATATAAGCAAGGTGTTAACAGAATACCTCCAAACTATAGCACTAGACTTGGAGGTGGTTTATTGAGGCTACCACTATGGTCAACCCCAGACTCCGGATCTCTCACTTCAAAACAAGAGAGAGAACCGAAATTTCAGAACCGCTAAAAACAAGGTTAGGAATCTATGTTTTTTTAAGAGTCTCCAAAACCTTTTTTTGCAGTTGTTAGCACTCACTTTAGATGAGTGCTAACAACTTGTCAAGCTATTTTATAAAAAAAATTATTTTTTCTAAAATTGAGTAGTTGTAATAGGGGATAGACTGATAGAAAAGCCCGAGTAATAGCAATTTATACGATTTAATATATAGTAAATCAATAAGCATTACTATTTAAACACATTTTTGAAGGGTCAAGGTTGTATGGTCTGGAAGTAGATGAACTGTCTAAGCTAGAGCAGTCCATAAATAAAAATTCAGGGCTCGAAGCTGTAACGGACAATAAAATAACATTACACAACCATTTGTTATTCCTACAAGAAGTACGTAGGAAGAAGCACCTATTGTTGAAAGAAGGAAAGAAAAATTTGGTTGTTGCCATGCTAGGGAGTGATACTATTAATAGTGAACTGCATGCTAATGAAACCGAAATTGAGGAACTAATCACTCTGGATGCAGAAGTCATCAAGTTATTACTTAAACTTTAACAAGAGGGGTAAGTATGGGTATCTTAGTTGAGTGTCCTGCCTGCAAGTTAAGAGGTGGGCTAAAAAGGAAAATCTGTAATTGTGGTCACAATGTCCAGAAAGCAAACTCTAAGAATTATTGGATTGAATACTATTATGATGGGAGGCGTGTTCGTGAAAGGATCGGACGAAGTAAACAAGCTGCTGAGAATCGTTTCCGTGAAATACAGACAGCGAAGGCTGAAGGACGGCATATAAACAAAAATATGAATTCCCTGGTAACCTTAGGTGTTTTGCGGGATTGGTATCTTGATTTGCCAGAAGTGAAGCAAAAACGGAGTTTCAAAGAT
>JAKUUM010000049.1 GCA_022447065.1 SAR86 cluster bacterium
AAGGTAAACTAGTAAGTGCAGGGGTTTATCTATATCAGATACAAGCTGGGGAGTTTGTACAGACACGGAAGATGGAGCTGTTGAAATAACCCCCACCCAAAGGGATAGGATAAAATGAAAGTGAATAGTGACCAAGAGTTAGTTTGTGGAATAAATACCATAAAAGAAATTATTTTTATAAGACCAAAAAGTGTTGTGAGCTTATTATTACAAAAAGAAAAAAGAGGTCAAAGATTGACACGACTGACTAGCTTGGCTGAAGAAAATCGAATAGAGATAGTCGAGAAAACCGATTACTTTTTTGAGGAAAACTTTCATGATCAGAATCATCAAGGGGTCGCGATTGTCTGCAACAAGCGTCTGGAAGAAAACGAAGACTTCATCCATAATTTACTCAATAAAGAAAATATTCTAATTCTAGTTCTAGATCATCTTACCGACCCTCATAATGTAGGTGCTTGCTTAAGAAGTGCTGCTGGAGCAGGAGCGGATGCCGTGATAGTTCCAAAAAATAGATCATGCCATTTGACTCCCATTGTGAGAAAGATTTCATCTGGAGGCTCGGAACTTCTCCCCTTTATTATTGTCACAAACTTAAATAGGACGCTAAAAAAAATAGCAGACTCAGGAGTTAAGATTATAGGAGCTGCAGCAGATTCAGGAATAAATTACACAGATATAGATATGAAGGGAAGTGTTGCACTGGTCATAGGTTCTGAGGATAAAGGCATAAAAAGACTCACGAAAGAAAAATGTGATCAATTGGCTTCGATTAAAATGCCTGGTGGCATCGAGAGTTTAAATGCCTCTGTAACAGCTGGAATATTGCTCTTTGATTACGTAAGACAAAATAACAATCCTAATAGTTAATTATTTCTATAGAATACTTCGATGCTCGAACAAAGAACACTCTCCAATTCAATAAAAGCTTCAGGCATAGGCTTACACAGCGGCAATCCAATTACCCTTATCCTTAAGCCTGCACCACCAAATACGGGAATTATATTTAGAAGAATTGATTTAGATCCAGTGGTTGAAATAAAAGCAAGAGCAGAGAATGTTGGAGATACAACATTATCGACCTCTCTAACTTGGAAGGATGGGAAATTATTTCTGAAAAATGTTGGAATGAGAATGGGAATGAGATTGATTGTGATGAATTGGAATAACCTCACCGTGTTTGAACTGGGAGCGGTAGTAAAAACGAGAGGATGTTGAAATGAAACATCTTATCATAGCATTATTAATTATTTCAAGTCTTTTTAGTCAAACAGAGCCTGACACTACATTTGACATCTCTTTACTTGCCACAGGAGAGATGTGGGCTATTTTCAACCGCACTGTGGCTATAGTAGAAGATGGTGAGAAAAGGGGCGTCTATCTGGATGAGAAACCAGGGCAAGGAGTTGCCTGGTTGCCTTCTTTCGAGATCGGTGATGGGGTGATAGAAGTAGACTTGAAAGGCAGAAATGAGCCAGGAAAAAGCTTCGTGGGTATCGCTTTCCACGGTGTTAACGCAGAGAACTACGAGGTGATATATCTGCGTCCATTTAATTTTCGAGCTGAAACCGAAGCGCGCCGATCACACTCTATGCAATATGTGCTGGTTCCTTCGCATGAGTGGCGTCGGCTACGTACTGAACACCCAGGTCAGTATGAGGCCGCTATAGCATCACCCCCCGCTCCAGACGCTTGGGTTCATCTGCGTCTTGAATTAGACGGACCGACTGTACGGGTGTTCATTGATAGGGTGTCAGAACCAGCTTTGGTTATAGATCGAATCGGCGTGGTGGAAAGGGGATGGATTGGTCTATGGGTTGGCCACAGCTCCGATGGTATGTTTGCGAATTTGAAGGTAAGTCCGTTATAACAACCAACGATGAACCCCCGCTCAGT
>JAKUUM010000005.1 GCA_022447065.1 SAR86 cluster bacterium
TCTTTAATCAACCCATTGAGGGATAATTATGGTAATGCCTAAAGGCATAGGGATAGTCGATACCATGATCGGCTTTCCAGCTAATGATTTTTCCCAATACGATTTCATCCGTAAGCAGTTAAAAGATGGTTCCACCGATCTAGATTTTCCAGTGGAATATATGTTCAAAAATGTACCGAAAGAGCTTTACGGCAACAAGGACCCAATCTCGGTGACTTTGCATGAAATGGACCGATTTGGTGTCGAGATTGGTCTCATTGGAGCAGGTGGGGATGTTAGCCGTAAAGCTCTACAGACTTATCCTGATCGTTTTGTAGCACAAGGAGGTGTTGACCCTAATAAAGGCAAGGAGGGTATTCAAGATATGGTGCGTCAATTTGAAGAGTTTGGAGTACGATCATTCGGAGCCTTTAATGCCGGTTTTGATCCTCAAGTCGGCATTGATGACGAAGTGCTTATGTATCCGATTTATGAAAAATGCGTGGAACTTGATGTACCGATATTCTCTTGTGCGGGTGTACCCGGACCTAGATTACCCATGTGGCCTCAACATGTGGAGCGTATTGATAAGGTAATGTACGACTTTCCTGATTTAGTATTTGTGACGCGTCATGGCTGCGAACCGTGGGTAGATCTTGCTGTTAAGCTAATGCTCAAATGGCCAAATCTGTATTATTCCACTTCTGCTTTTGCTCCCAAGTATTACCCGAAGGAAATTATCGACTATGCCAATACTCGAGGAGCGGACAAGGTGATTTACGCTGGTTACTTTCCCATTGGGCTTTCTTTAGAAAGGATCATGACGGATATGCAAGATGTTGCTTTCAAAGAGGAGGTTTGGCCCAAATTCTTACGCGAAAACGCTTGTAAAGTTCTAAAGATAGAAGGGCACTAATTCAATAAGATTAAAGAAAGTAATATGGAATTGTGGACAGCTCCAACCCCAAATGGCTGGAAAGTTAATATCATGTTCGAAGAGCTGGTTGAAGCCGGAATCAATCTTCCTCAATTAAAAGTTAGGACCGTAAATCTTCAGAAAGGTGAACAATTTAGTAAAGAGTTTGTAAAACATAACCCTAACCAGAAAATACCTGTGCTGATTGACGGAGATGTAAGCATCATGGAAAGTGGAGCTATATTGCAATATTTAGCTGAGAAGTATCCCACTGACTTACTCCCACCTAATGAGAAAAAGTGGGAAGTTTTGCCATGGTTGTATTGGCAGGTGGCTAATCTGGGACCAGTTTTTGGGAATAAATTAAGTTACACAAGGTACATGGATGACGTAGAAGAAACATTAAAATCCCACCCTTTAGAAAGATTTGAAAATGAAGCCAATCGTTTATTGAAAGTTCTCGATGGGCAATTAACCAAACATAAATACGTGAGCAGTGATAATTTTACGATAGCTGACATCGCTATTTATCCTTGGGTGAGAGGCTGGAAATGGAGCAAAATTGATATAACTAAATTCCCTCAAATCATGGATTGGGTAGACAGAGTTAGAGCTAGACCTGCTGTGGGCAGAGGTTTAGCTTATGGTGTCCCCAAGGAAGAAATAGATCAATGGAGTGAAGAAAGGAAAGCCCAATATGCTTCATCGGGATCTACTATTGCTTCGAATGAGAATTTAGACAGAAGTTAACGTCTACAAAAATTGGCGATACTCAAAGCGGTTTCATCACTAACTTCCATACAACCTAAAAATATCTCAGTGCCATGGACTGTTCCCATTACCTGCCTGCACTGGGCTTCAACATCGGCTTCTCTTAGTAGACGATAAAAATTTACTCCCTCATCTCTAAGAGGATCGCACTCATTAACGATTATGTAAGTCCTGGGTAATCCTTTTACGTCTTCAACTGTACAAAAACTAGGCCAAGCCAGTGGATTCTTTTTATTGAACTCTTCAACTCCATAAACCATAGCGCCATGAGAGATGTCGCTAGGACTATGAAGAGTAAGCAATATACCTTCGTTTTCTTCTGAAGAAGGATTCTCCGGAAGTGGCCAGTATCCAGCTATGTAAGGACATATCGGGTACATTCCAGTGATTAGATCTAAACAACCTTCTTGCTTTAGTCTCAAAGTAGTGGCAATGGTTAAATTTCCACCGCCGCTCTCACCTGCAATTATTATTTTGTTTTTATCTATGTTTGATTGATCACTATTTAGATGCACCCATTTTATACCTGATACGCAATCGTTTAGACCCGCGGGATAAGGGGCTACCTCTTCTGCTGAAGAAGCCCATCTGGCGTTCCTAAAATCTACCATAGCAACCGCAACATTTTGACGAGCTATGCATCGACCCCAGGCCTGGTAAAGTTCATCAAAGCAAGAACTAATCTCCATTCCTCCGCCATGTATGTAATAAACACAAGGCAGTATTTCATCTGTATCCGGTCGAATGTATTGAATCTTTATAGTGTTTCCATCTGGATCTGAGACAAATTCTTTTGTAGTAGTAGACAATCCATCATTGGGCACAACTTCCTTATAATGAGATGAGTTATTTATTTGTTCCATTAAGGCTTGTCCTGCTTTTGCTTCTTCAGTTTTTTCAAAAGCCATTATTTCTTCTCTGCTAGAAAAACTGGAATCAAGAACAGAATCAAAATCTATTTCACCGAATGCATCCTTTATCCTCTTATCAATTCTTGGATCCTTCGCTATTTTATTGGGCATTTTTATTTCCCCTTAAAGACAGGTTCTTTTTTCTCTACAAATGCTTTGGCAGCATTTCTATGATCTTCGGTCTGTCCGCAATGTATATGGTGAGTGGCTTCAAGATCTAAACAGTCGTCTACATCTCCTGCCATAGCCCTGTTAAGGTTCTCCTTCATATACCGATATGCAACGGAAGGACCGTTTGCCAATCTTAAGGCAATTTCCATAGTCTTTTCTTCCAGTTCTTCAGGTTCACAAACCCAATTCGTCAATCCTAGACCGAGTGCTTCTTCCGCACTGATTCTTTCAGATAGAAAATACAATTCTCTTGCTTTAGCAGAGCCAACTAGTTGAGTAAGGAAATAACTTCCTCCGTAGTCTCCCGAAAATCCTATTCTGGCGAATGCGGTGGTTAGCAAAGCCGAACTGGCCATAATTCTAAGATCACATGCCAAGGCATACGATAGTCCTGCCCCCGCTGCTGCTCCAGGTAAAGAGGCCAAAGTGGGTTTGGGCATCTTAAAAAGTTTTCCAGAAGTAGCTCTCTGATGGACTCTTTGACGATGTATGGCTGAATCAATAGTGTTGGTTCCGACTGTACCATCTCCTGCAGCAGCCATTCCTTTAACATCACCACCAGCGCAAAATCCCTTACCTGCACCAGTTAAAACCACACAACGTATTTCAGTATCGGTTTCAAATTGTGCCAGCATTTCTTGCATTGCAGCATTCATTTCTCCAGACATAGCATTTCTGGCTTCAGGCCTGTTCATTGTCAATATTCCTACTCCATTTTCTTTTGAAGCAAGAAGTTCTTGTGTTCCAGTGTCAATAGTACTCATTATATTTCTCCCTATTTATTAACTTTGTTATTCTACTAACGAAAGCGATGAGAGATAAAGCACTTAAATGACAAT
This sequence comes from SAR86 cluster bacterium, assembly GCA_022447065.1. Taxonomy (GTDB): domain Bacteria; phylum Pseudomonadota; class Gammaproteobacteria; order Magnimaribacterales; family Magnimaribacteraceae; genus AEGEAN-183. The sequence goes on from JAKUUM010000005.1 coordinate 3,588, forward strand.
AATAAGATTTTTCTTAATTCTTGCCCTGTTGTTCCAGCTTTCGTTAGGATTTGCTACAGAAAAGCCTGCAATCAAAGAGCCAAGGGATGAAAACCCGAAGTCACTTTTAATGATTGGAAACAGTTTCATGTATTACAACAACGGGGTTCACAATCCCCTAATAAGGCTTATTAGAGCCAGTGGGGAGCTGGGTGAGGGGCATAGAATTAGATCAATTACCATCAATGGGTCTTCACTCAGTTGGCATGATGTTAATTCTTATATTAAGAATCCAAACATTGGGTCCTTTTCCATTAGCTCAAAAAACGTCCTAAGTAAGTACGACTTTTCCGGTTTTGACATGGCCATTATGCAGGATTGCAGTCAATGTCCCATTCACCCAGAAAGGAAGGATTTGTTTCATGATTACGTAGAGAAGCACAGTAATCTTTTAAAGAAAAATGGGATAGAACCTGCTCTTATGATGACTTGGGCATACAAAGACAAACCTGAGATGACCAGTCAATTAGCTAAAGAATACACAGTTGCTGGAAACAAAAATAATGTATTGGTAATTCCTGTGGGATTAGCTTATGAGAATTCAATGAAAGTCCACCCTGAAATTGATTTATATAATTCTGATAAACGACACCCAAGCAAGGCAGGGACTTATCTTTCAGCTTGCATGATGTATGCATCAGTATTTCAGACTTCGCCTGTAGGCAACCCTTACACATTTGATCTGGATAAAAACAGTGCTCTCAATTTACAAAAAGTCGCCTGGGCTACTCATCAAGAATATTATGAAAACTAAATCCATAACATTTATTCTTTTTCTAAGCTTATTCTTTGCTTTGCCAGTATCTGGTACAGAAATATCTTTAATGACTTACAACGTAGAGAATCTTTTCGACACCAAAGATGATATAGGAAAAGACGATAAAGCATTTCTTCCTGCGTCTTTTAAGAGGAACGCTTATCACAAGGGTCATTGCAAAGGAATTGAAGTAAAAAAATGGCGAGACGAATGTCTTTACCTAGATTGGAGTGAGGAAGCAAAGACAAAAAAAATATCAAATATAGTTAAAGTAGTCTCTTCTTATGATTCTGATGGTGCAGACGTCATTGCCTTTCAAGAAATTGAAAACCTAAATGTTCTGAAAGATTTATTTAAAGTACTGGAACCTTTTGGCTATTTAGATTTTGTTTTATTGGAAGGTAAAGATTATCGTGGCATAGATAGCGCAATTATTTCAAAATTTCCTATTAAGGAATCTAAGCTTCATTTCATTAAATTTTCACCTGGTTTCTCAATTAAAGACACCAGACCTATTCTTGAAGCTCAAATAGATTTATCTGGAAAAATATTAAGAGTTTACAGTGTACATTTTCCTGCACCTTTTCTTGATTCAGTTATGAGAAAGGATGCTTTTAATTCTTTAGAAAGTTTACTTAAATCCCACAACGACCCTGTAGTGGCAATGGGCGACTTTAACGTAACCTCTGAAGAAGAATTAGAGTTGAACACTTTTCAAGAACAATCAAATATTTGGCAAGTTTCGCATCGTGAAGGCTGCGAAGAGTGCAGGGGAACTTATTATTACGAACCCAAAGATGACTGGTCTTTCTTGGATGTTATATTGGTCTCAAAAGGAAGAGAAATAAGTTTCAAAGCTAATTCTATAAGTGTTCTGATAAATGAAACTAATGTCCTTAAGGACTCTGGTATACCAAAAGGTTTTGATGCTATTTCTATGGAGGGGGTCTCTGACCACTTTCCTGTTATTGCAAAGGTAAAATTTCCTAACTAGTATAAAATTTTTTTTTCAGATGAGCAAAACTCCAAATAAAAGAAGTCAATTTATGGGAGATAGTCCTCTTTTTTATAAGGAACCTATCAACCTTGAATCAGGTGAAGGCGTTTGGCTTTACGATAAATCAGGAAAAAAATATTTGGATGTTTATAACAATGTCCCTGTTGCTGGGCATTGTCACCCAAGAATAATTGCTTCTTTGACTGATCAAGCTTCGAAATTAAATGTGCATAGTCGTTACGTGAGTGACGTGGTGGTAGATTATTCTGAAAAGTTAATCTCGCTTCATTCAGACAACTTATCAAAATTACAAATGGCCTGCAGTGGTACTGAAGCAGTAGAAATTGCAATAAAGATGGCAAGGATTCACACAGGTGGAGAAGGCATAATTTGCTCAAATGCCACTTATCATGGAAATAGTCATGAAACCTTTAGAATGACAATTGGACCTTTTGAACCAGAGTTTAGGAGGGTTACTTATCCAGAATTTTATAGACCTATTGAAGAGGGCTTATCCGAACAGGATCTATGCGAGCTATATGTAAAAGAAGTAGAAAAACAAATTAAAGGCTTTAAGCAAGACGGGATTAAATTTGCCGGACTAATTTTTTGTTCTATTTTTGCTAATGAAGGTTTACCAGACTTTCCTAAAGATTATTTAACCAAGGTATCTAAACTAGTAAGAGATTCTGGTGGAGTGGTAATTTTAGATGAAGTCCAAGCTGGATTTGGTAGAACTGGGACTTGGTGGGGCTATGAATTATCGAACGTCAGCCCGGATATAGTCGTTATGGGGAAACCGATGGGGTCCGGATTGCCGGTGAGTGGGGTTGTAGCCACGGAGGAAATAACCAATAGTTTTCATAAAAAAGCTTTCTACTTTAATACGACAGCAGCAACACCCCTGCAAGCAGCGGTTGGAAGAACTGTCATAGACATCATTCAAGATGAGGGCCTTATTGAGAATGCAGCAAAGGTAGGAAATTATCTCAAGAATGAATTAAAGAATATAAAGGATAACTTTGATTTCCTAGGAGATGTAAGAGGACCAGGTCTATTTATAGGCTTAGATATAGTAGATAACAAAGAAGACAAGAATCCTGACAAAGATAAAGCTATAGAACTAGTCGAAAAGCTAAAAACTAGAGGTGTCTTAATTTCCAACGCAGGCCAATACAGAAACGTTTTAAAGTTAAGACCACCACTAATTTTTGACTCAAGTCATGCGGATCTCTTGCTAGAAAGGCTAGGGACTTCGTTCAAAGAAGTCAGTTAATGTCTATAAATCAAGAAACTCTTTTTCAAGTAGCTCAAGATGCAATAAAGCTTTGGGATATAGATTGTAAAAACTTATCTTTCTATTTTCAGAGTGAAAATACTGTCTATCGAGTTGAGGATAGTAATCAAAACTTATTTGCACTAAGAATTCATCGACCTGGTTATCACAACTTAGATTCTCTTAAATCTGAACATCTATGGACTTCCTTTTTAAAAGATAATGGACTTCATGTACCTGAAGCTTTAAACACAATTAAAAACGAGGCTTATGCCGAAGTCAGAATTGACGGCACTGAACAAATTCTTCATGTTGGTTTAGTCAAATGGATACCAGGGGTTCGGTTGGCAGATAAAATTAAAGGAGATTATGGCGAAGAGCTTATCTCAAGATCTTATAGACAGCTTGGAGAAATAATAGCTCAAATGCACAACTTGTCCGTGAACTTTCGAGCACCTACTTCTTTCTCCAGACATGCGTGGGATGAAGAAGGCCTTATGGGAGAAAAACCATTTTGGGGAAGATTTTGGGAAATAAAAAAAGCTTCCTCTAGTCAAAGAAATGACCTTTTAACAGTTAGAAATAATATCTATAAGATTCTGAAACTCCTTCCCAAAGAAAATAAATTCAGCATGATTCATGCTGATCTTCATTTAGAGAATATTTTAAGTTTTGATAACTCTTTAACAGTGATAGATTTTGATGATTCTGGATTTGGTTGGCATTCATGTGACTTGGCTCATGCTTTGTGGAATCCAGAATTACGTTCGTCACCTCTCTATAAAAAAGCATATGAATCAATTGTGGCGGGTTACGTTGAGACAAGAGAAGATTCAGATTCGGTAATAGAGAAGATCGAACTTTTTTTATTAATTAGAAGTTTAATGATTCTTAGATGGGCAGAGGATAGAAAAGAGTTGGGATATGACGCCATGATTCCAAGTGTTTTAGAATCTGCATTAGAGACAGCAAAAGAAATCAATCTTTTATAAAAGAATGAATCAAAATAAGATAATTCGAGGTGATACGAAAGAAAAAGAAGCTGCCAAGAGCGTTCTCATTATGGCTTTTAGTTCGGATCCATGGATGAGATGGTGGTGGCCTGAGCCACAAGTTTATTTAAAAAACATGACTCTTTTCATGAATGAGTACTTGGCCATCTCAATACCAGCAAAAGGAACTTATGTGGTTGAAGACGGCTCTGGAGCATCAGTATGGTTACCTCCAGGGTATCTTGTAGAAGACAGAGTCCTCGCTCCTGCAGTAATGGAAATACCTAAACCTAGACAAGAGCATGCTTTTAAGATGTTTGAACAATTTCATCGATGTCATCCAGAAGAAGACCACTGGTATTTACCTTGGATAGGTGTTGATCCTTTACAACATGGGCAAGGGTTGGGTTCAAGTATGCTCAAAGAAGTATTAACATTAGTAGATGAACAAGGAAAGGTGGCTTATTTAGAATCTTCCAATCCTCTGAATATAAGTTTGTATGAACGACATGGTTTCAAAGTTGTTGATAGAATACAGGAGGGCGACTCTCCCCCAGTTCATCCAATGACAAGGCAGCCGAGATAGTTTATTTAAAATATAAAGAATTAATATGACCGTTAAGCACCCTTTAGATCCTTTAAAAGAAGAAGAAATCAAGTTAGCTGTAGATATTTTGAAGGCGGATAAAAGATATGATAAAACTTCAACTTTTAGTTCAGCAATATTGGTTGAACCTGAGAAAACAGTTGTTCAAGATTTTAATGAAGGTTCTTCTTTTCCTAGAAACGTGAAACTTCTTGGCATTGATTCTAATCAAGATGGAGGATTCTGTGCAGAAATAGATATTCTTGCAAAAAAATTTGTAAGCCTCGAGAGATTACCTGGGAATGAACAGGTTCCTTATGCCATGGGTGATTTTGCCACTGCTATGATGCTCACCAAGGAAAATGCTGAATATCAAGAAGCTCTTAAGAAGCGTGGCATTACTGATTTAGAGCTAGTTCAGATAGATCCTTGGCCAGGTGGAGGATTTACACATGAGTCCATAAAATCCGGTCATCGGGCTTTTAAATGCATCTCTTTTCTTAAAGAAAGCCTAGAAGATAATGCTTACGCTAGACCCATCCAAGGAGTTATTGCCTGGGTGGATTTAACTCTGGGTGAAGTAGTGCATGTGGAAGATCATGGTGTTATACCTATGCCTACAGAACATGCCCGATATGATGCGGGTTCACAATCCAATTTAAGAGAAGGTTTAAAACCGATTGATATCAACCAACCAGAAGGTTCGAGCTTTGAAGTAGATGGTTATCAAATATCATGGCAGGGATGGAAATTCAGGATTTCCATTCATGATGTACAGGGTCTTGTACTTCACCAGTTGTCGCTCCATGACAGGCCAATTCTTTATAGGGCGGCTTTGTCTGACATGGTGGTCCCATATGGCGATTCAGATCCCATGCATTCTTGGAAACATGTTTTCGATGGTAGTGAGTACAGTCTAGGAAGGTTCATTAACAGCCTTACTCTTGGATGTGATTGTCTTGGTGAAATCTATTATTTTGATATAAATCAAATTAGCTGGGATGGAGAAGTCAACAAGATTGAACAAGCCATCTGTCTACACGAAGAAGATTATGGCATCCAGTGGAAACATATAGATGGACAGGGGGGAGCAAAAGAAGTTAGAAGGTCAAGAAGATTAGTCATCAGCTCTATGTTTACGGTAGGAAACTATGACTATGGCTTTTTTTGGTATCTGTATTTAGATGGAACAATACAAATGGAGGTTAAATTAACAGGGATTATGGGAATTTCAGCTATAACAGACGAAACTTATAATCCTTCACAAGCTCCAAAAGTTGCCAAAAATATTGCTGCCCCTCTTCACCAACATCTTTTTTGTTTCCGTTTGGATTGGGAATTGGATGGAGGTAATAATCAGCTATTTGAGAGTGAGATCGAACTACTTCCAATAAATGGGAACAACCCTAATGGGACTCAATTTCAATCCATTTCACGTCATTTGAAAAGAGAAAGTGAAGCAAAAAGGGATGTAGCGCCGCAATCAAGTCGGATCTGGAAAGTGGTCAATCCAAATAAAGAAAATTCATTAGGTATTCCTGTAGCTTACAAACTTATGCCAGGAGCTACACCTAAGTTATTGTCCCATCCAGATTCCGTAGTTTCAAAACGGGCAGCCTTTGCAAAACACAATTTATGGGCTTCTCCTTATGTACTTGAAGAGCAAGGAGCAGCTGGCTCTTACACTGTCATGCACGAAGGCCAATCTGGAATAGAAGTTTATACTTCTAAAGATAGGGATATAAGTGAATGTGATTTGGTAATGTGGCATACCTTCGGCTTAAACCATGTACCGAGGCCTGAAGACTGGCCAGTCATGCCAGTTGAGTACTGCGGATTTCATTTAATACCTGTTGGATTTTTTGATAAGAACCCAACTTTAGATATACCTCCTTCTTGTGATAAAAAGAATAAATCTTGAAAGAAAATAAGGAAAGCTGACTATGCACATTGAGCAAATTTGGACTGGTAATGCTTACCGTAACTTTAATTACTTATTAGCTTGCCCTGAAAGCGGAGAAGCTCTAGCGATAGATCCATTAGATTATGATAAATGCTTATCAAAAGCTAAAGAGAAAGGTTGGGAGATCACACAGATACTCAACACGCATGAACATGGAGATCACACAGGCGGAAATACCGCGGTGATAGAAGCAACAGGTGCCCGGCTACTGGCTCACCAGAATGCTGGTGGGAGAATCGAAGGAATAGACATAGGTTTGAAAGCGGGAGATGTCGTGAAAGTTGGTAGTACAGTTGAACTTCTCGCCCTTGATACACCTGGTCATACCATGAGTCACATCTGTCTACTCTCCAAGACCGAAACTCCCTCTCTTTTCTCAGGAGATACCTTGTTTAATGCTGGGGCTGGTAACTGTCATGGTGGAGGGCATCCAGAAGAACTCTACGACACATTCGTTTCACAACTAGAAAAACTGCCAGCGGGCACTAAGATCTATCCTGGTCACGATTACATTACCAACAACTTGGCTTTCACCGTAGACCGTGAACCGGATAATCAGGTTGCCTTACGTCTACAGAAAAACCTTGAAGGTTCTCATGATCCTGGAAAGCCTCTGGTCACTACGCTTGCAATGGAGAAGGAGATCAATACTTTTTTTCGTTTGACCAGTTCAACAGTGATAACCAAACTTCAAGAATCTTTTCCAAATATGTCCGAAAAACCTTCTCAAAAAGAAGTGTTCCTTAAGCTCCGTGAACTTAGAAACAGTTGGTAGAGGGCTTTACTTAATAGCCACAGTTTTTCTATGGAATCTTATATTGGCTACAGAAATTGTTGCAGAAAACAAGCCTTTGGAGAATGAGGAATTAAAAAATATGCTGAAAGCTATTGAAAAGACCACACGCGCGACAAGATTCTACACTGATGTCAAGACTATCAGTGATGATGTCATGCAAGCTTTGGCCAAAGTAAATCGAGCTAAATTCGTGCCTGAGAATGCTGTTGAGGATGCATTTGAAAATCATCCTCTTAGGATTGGGTATGGCCAGACCATTTCACAACCTTTCATAGTAGCGTTAATGACTCACCTCCTTGAAATAGAGCCGGATGACCGAATCCTGGAGATAGGTACGGGATCTGGGTATCAAGCTGCAGTCGCGGCTGAACTTGCCTCTCAGGTTTATACGTTGGAAATCATTGCAGAACTTGCTGCTTCGGCTGACAAACGGCTTAAATCTATTGGTTACTCGAACATTTTCGTTAAAGCAGGTGACGGCTGGTACGGATGGCCAGAGGCAGCCCCTTTTGATGGTATTTTAGTCACGGCTGTGGCTCCCGAGATACCGCCTCAGCTACTGACTCAACTGGCAGTTGGGGGTAAGTTAGTTATACCGGTGGGGCATGCTCGAGGCAATCAGGAGCTAGTCTTAATAACTCGTCATTCTCCTGATGAGATTAGCTCTAAAGATATATTGCCAGTTCGCTTTGTCCCGTTTACGGGTGAAGGCATACTTACTCTCCGTGAACGATAAAATAGATTTATAATGATTCAGGTCTTGATGGAGTTTTTCTTTTTAAGTTTCTCCGAAAAAATCTAACATATCAGATATGACAGTAGGAAGAACCTCGGGAGGTAAGTTGTGACCCATCCCTTCGTAGATCACTAGTTTGGATCCTTCGATAAGTTCCGCTGTGTGCCTCCCATGATCCGGTGGTAGAAGTGGATCATTAGCTCCATGTTGAACTAAAGTTTTCACATTTATATTTTTAACCTGTTCAGATCGATCCCCTGCATGAAATATGGCTGTTAATTGTCGTGGCATTGATTCTGGGTAAAATCCATATGAACGCATCTGTTCTACATTAATTTCGCCAAAATTTCCATCTCCAAAATTTCTAAAGTTACCTTCAGTTTCATTAGTCATTTCAGGAAGATGCTTTGCCCCTGTTGTTGACATGATGGAAACAAGACTTTTTGTTCTTTCTGGGTACTCAGACGCGATAGTCTGGGCAATCATGCCACCCATTGAAGCTCCTACAATGTGAGCACTCTGTATCTCCAACACATCCAAAACAGCAATACCATCTTCTGCCATATCCAGCAAAGTGTATGGAGCGTTTACCTCAAAACCAAGGCTGTTAACCAAAAATTTCCACCACAGCTTAGGCTCACCAAGTCTATCTAAGCGATCTGAATCACCAGTGTCTCTATTATCAAAGAGCACGACTCTGTAGCCTGCATCAACGAATCCATTGACAATTTCTTCAGGCCAAACGCGGTGCGAAGCCATCAGTCCCATAATCATCAATACAGAAGGAGACTCTTCTTCCCCAGCAGTGGTGTAAGCAATGGACACTCCATCAACATCTACAATGCTAGTAGCTTGATCTGATTTATAATCAGGGTAAGTACTAACAGAAAAGACCGATAGAAAAACAAACAAAAACAAGTTTTTCATTTGTCTAGAATACACTAATAATTTTATAAGTCTTTGTGGGTTCCGTCGCAGAATGGTTGGTTTGAGCTTTTTTTGCATCCACAAAAATACACTTCCTGATCTTCTTCAAAGTTTACTTTTTCTGGCAAGAAGTCAGTTGCTTCATGAGACCCATCGCAAAAAGGCTGCCTTGAACTGCGACCACAACGACACCAGTAGTAACTCTTGTCAGCCACAACCGCTTCTTTATAAGGAAATTTTTGTGCAATCTTCGGTTCCGACATAATTCTCCCCCCAAAAGAATCAAGATAACATGCTTTAATCTAACAAAGTCCCAATGAGAATGAGATCATTTCTCATAAATTCAAGAAGAAAAAAAGAATTAACTTTCTACGTGAAACAGTTTGTTATAAATGACCCAGTCATCATCTATCTTCAAGAAAGATAAGGTATCTTGAAAAACCATTCCTATATAACCATCTCTAACTCTGGCCACAGCTGTGGAGCCTGCTATTTCAATGGATAAAGTTTCCAATAACTTCTCCTCATTTTTTTCTGCAGCTGAAGGAATTTGAGACGCTACAAATGTAGCAAAGTTGTCTACTGATTGCTCCAGAAGCTTTCCTTGCATATAACCCGTAATCTTTGCATTTTCATGGAAAACTTGGCGAACCTTATCTTCACTCGATTCATACATGCTATCAAAGTAAAGTTGGATGGCTTCGGAAATTTTGTTTTTGTCTTCGCTCATTGTCTCTCCTTTATACTTGATAATTAGGTGGAATTCTAAAATCACCACGAACATCTCTTATCATTTTAGAGACTTCAATACAGGTTTTGTCTTCTAAATATGGACCAGTTACTTGAAGTCCAATAGGTAAGCCGGACTCTGTTAATCCAATGGGAGTGCTTGTACTTGGAAGATTGGCCATAACAGCAGGCCCTGCCCATAGAGTAGAATCCCAATATTCTCTTTCCTTGCCATTGATCATCAAACTTCTCTCATGAAAAGGCCTGTGATCGTGTTTCATAGCAGGCAGAACACAGACCGGACATAAGATTACGTCATAGTTCTCAAAGAAGGTTCTCCATTGTTGTCTCATGAATTGTCTTTTAGCATTTACCACAATCCAATCTCTAGCCAATAAGCTAGCCCCTCTAGCTGTCTTGGCCATAGATGACATATCGTCATCTTTTATAGTTTTAGCTATCTCATCGATTTGATTAAGAGTTTTTTGGGGTGCTCCAGCTATCATAAGTGGATTTAATAACTTGCTGTAAACATCATCAGAATCTCTAAAAGAAAAAGGAGGCGTTGCGTTTTCAACTTTTGCTCCAGCAGATTTTAAGTCTTCTACCGTAGCTGATATTAAAGAAGAGGTTTCTGAATCTACTTCAGCGTATTCTTCTTCAGGCCAAACTGCTATCTTAAGATCTTCTATCTTATTTGATCTTGCTTTAGGAAGTTTAAAACTCCATGCAATACTGTCTTGTTCTTGAGGTGAAGCCAATATATCTAAAGCAATTTCTATGTCTTCAGGCGATCTTGCTAGAGGTCCAGCAACTGAAAGACCGTTACCTACAGATATGTGACCAGGAGGCGGTGGCAAGTGCCCAACTTCCGAAACAATGTTGTAACTGGGTTTGTGACCATAGAGTCCACAAAAGTGAGCAGGGGTTCTAATTGAACCACCTATATCCGAACCAAGCTCTAGAGGCGACATTCCAGAAGCTAATGACGAAGCCGATCCTCCCGAAGATCCTCCAGGTGTTCTTTCGAGATCCCATGGATTATTGGTAGTGCCATAAATGTCGTTGTAACTTTGTAGGTCAGCAGAATTAAGAGGAACATTTGTTTTACCAAAAACAATTGCACCAGCATCAACCAAGTGTTGCACAGCCTCCGCATTCTTCTCTGGAACATAGTCTTTCCAGACAGGATTGCCTCCCGTTGAAACTACTCCTTCTACGGAATAAGCGTCCTTGATAGTCATTGATAGACCATGGAGAGGACCTAGGTCTTCGCCTTTCGCTAATGCTTCGTCTGCTAGCTTAGCTCTGTCCATTGCCCTGTCTGCGTCCAAAGCAACTACTGCATTAAGTTGAGGGTTCACTTGCTCAACTCTTTTTAGTAACGCTTCTAAAAGTTCTACGGATGACAACTCCTTTTTCTTAATAAGGTCTACTAACTCATGTGCATTCTTAAATATCATTTCTTTTTTCTCCTTCACTTAATCTATCACCCACCGGTTTTTAATCAAGCGAAAGGTTATTTGTATAATGAACTAAAAAATAGAATAAATTGACGATACATAAAATAATAAAAATGGGCAATCCTCTGCTTAGAGAGCAAGCGATAATCTTTGAACCAGATGAAATTTCTTCTGTTGAAACCCAAGAATTGCTTAAGGATATGTGGGAGACCATGGACGAATACGGTGGCGTAGGATTAGCAGCTCCACAAATAGGCGTTTCCAAGCAATTGGCAGTCATTAGAATCGAAGAGGATAACGAGAGATATCCCGAAGCTGAAAAAACAGAAGAAATTGTTATCTTTAATCCCACTATCACCTACCTGGATGAGACTTTACAGAGCTTTTGGGAGGGTTGTTTGAGTGTGCCAGGTTTACGCGGGATAGTGTTTAGACCCAGAAAAGTTCAATTAGATTTTTTAGACGAATCGGCTAATAAGAAAACTTTGATAGCTGAAGATTTCTTAGCAACAGTATTCCAACACGAGTTAGATCATCTATCCGGTAAGCTTTTTATAGATAGAATTGATGATATAACTACCCTGTCTTTTGAAGACGAATTAATATTAACTGGCGAAGAAAAAGACTTATAAACCAGTAGGAAATCTTATGGACATAGAAAAAAGAATAACGGCAGCTTGGCAAGGAAGAATATCCGGTTGTTTACTGGGTAAGCCTGTCGAAGTCCTTTCGATGAGAGAAGGTCATCAAAAGTTAAACAATTTTTTAAATGAAGCCCAATCGTTGCCATTAAGGGATTACATTAATTATGTTGAACACGACTACATAAGAGGAGTTAACAAGAAATGCATGAAGGGCAATATAGAGAAAGCAGAAATTGATGATGACATAACTTATACGGTTTTATGTTTGATGATGTTGGAGAGATATGGTCTCGAATTAAAAAGTGAAGATGTCGCCAGAACTTGGCTGAACCTACTGCCTGCAGGAGCTACTTTTACAGCGGAGAGAGAGGCTTATCTTAATATTTTGAAATATGCAGACATGGAATTTCAATTTGGTGGGCCAAAAAAGTTTGAGATATCAGACATTAATGACAATAAATACAATGATTGGATAGGAGCCCAGATCAGGGTCGATCTCTATGGTTGGGTATTGCCTGGCAAACCAGGATTAGCTGCTCACCTAGCTCGACAGGACGCCATGCTTTCTCATCGAAGAAATGGAGTAGAGTGCTCAGCTTTTATTGCCGCTTTAGGTGCCCTAATTCCTTCTCACGAAGATAAATTATCCGCCATACAAGCAGCGCTTGAATTTATAGACAAGAGCACAGAAACTTTTGAAGCTGTGCACCTTGGCATCGAGAATATGAATAAGGATTTCACCCCTATTGCAGAAAAGTACAAGGATATGTCTCCGGTTCATAGCTTAAATAATCTTGCCGTTGTTGTTTGGGCTTTTCTGTCTTTTGAAGATTATGACGCAGCAGTGGGAGAGGCAGTCACAGCTGGATGGGATACCGATTGCAATGGAGCTACCGTAGGGGGATTAATGGGACTGCACCAATCTGAAATTCCATCCAAATGGTATGAACCTTGGCAGGGAAGAGTCTGTACCACTATTTCTGGATTGGGAGAGTTAGCATTGCAAGACCTGGTCAACAGAACAACTTCACTCGTTACAAAATTTTCAGAATTTGAGGATAAAAAATCCTAATTTATGTCTGAAGCTCTTGTTTTTGGAGGTGTAAACCTAGATCAAGTTGTCTATGTTTCTAGGCCCCCCAAAGAGGGTGAAACTTTAGAAGGAGAGAGTGTAGAAACCTTCCTGGGAGGAAAGGGCGCCAATCAAGCTGTAGCATTATCGAGACTTGGAGCGACCGTTTCCTTTGTGGGTAATGTAGGGGAAGATGCCTTTGGCAAAGAACTTATTTCTTCCCTATCAAGCGAAGGTATAGATCTTTCAATGTTAGGTTCAGTAAATGAAAAAACAGGAACCGCGCTGATTAATGTCTTTGATAATTCCGAGAATCAGATAATTTATATTCCCGGAGCGAATAAATTTACAAGCCATATACAGGTCACTTCAGAGAGCTTGGAGACCGCTAAAATAGTGGTTAGCCAAATGGAGGTAAACGCTGAAGAGGTTGAGCAGTTATTTTTTAATTCTAAGGACAAAAACTGTTTGAATATTCTGAATCTTGCTCCATTTAAGAAGCCGAGCAAGAAGCTTGTTGCTCACACAGATGTTTTGGTTTTTAACGAATTAGAATTTTCTCTTTTTGCAAGCTTAGATACTTCTAGTCCTGTTGAAGTAGATATTTTGAAAGAGAAACTAGAGAACCAAAATCTTAGCAATAAACTGGCTTTAATAGTTACTTTAGGAGAAAGGGGGTTAGTTTATTATGAAAATAATAAAATGGACTACATAGAAGCCGAGAAAGTTAATGCTGTAGATACAGTAGGTTCAGGAGATTGCTTTGTCGGGGCTCTTTCGTATTCTCTTTTAAATGGAAAATCCTTAAAAGACTCTTGCGAATTTGCAAATAAATCAGCAGCTCTTTCAGTTACCAGAAAAGGAGCTGCAACCTCAATGCCCAAAATTGAAGAAGTCAGAAGTTTCTTTAAGTTATAGAGTCTTAAGGAAATTAATTACTCTTTCGTAGAAAATTCCATTAAAAGTTTGAACATCCAATTTCAATGCGACTTGAGCATTAGGTTTAGGCTTCGTTATACGTCCCATAATGGATTGATTAAATTCACAAATAGTTTCTCCTGTACTGTGATCACCTGAAGTTTCAACAGCAACATAAGCTTGTTGGCATTCAACTAACTCTGGTATGAAACAAACTGCCATAGCTAGAGAATCATAAAGATGTAATCCTGCATCACTAACAAGATCTGATCTAATGTCTAACCAAGGTTCAACTGAATCTTTTACAAATTGGCAGAAAGGATGTTTGTGCTCTCCTATAGATATTAACTCTTCTCGACTTAGCCTTGTTTTATGGCATACATCCAAAGGCACCATGGTGATATCTATACCGGATTCAAACACCTTTGAAGCAGCTTCTGGGTCAGCCCATACATTGAATTCAGCAGCTGGAGTAATATTTCCTGGTATTTTTGCAGCTCCTGCCATCATGGTGATCTTTTTAATATTGTTTTCCAGATCTGATGTTAAATCGAGAGCTTTGGCTACATTGGTTAAAGGTCCAATAGTAACCAATTCAATTTCATTAGGGTTATTAAGACAGGTCGAACAAATAAAAGAAGCAGCATCCATCTTTTTTTCATCTAATTTAAGCAAGGGAGTAATTTGTTCCATGTTATCTCTTTGGCTTAACCAGTTCCTCTCGTTGCTTCGATCTTTATCGTAGGTTCCTGGAACGCCGCTATGGATGGGAATGGTTTTCTTTAATTCTTTGAGTAAATAGGTCACGTTACTGAAACCTCTTTCCACGGGAACATTTCCTTGAACTATGGTAATTCCTTCTATTTGCAGTTCCGGAGAATTGAGGGCCAGCATAATTGCAAAACAGTCTTCTGGATCTCCGCCTTTTGTTCCCATGGCAGGGTCAGTGTCAATGATGATCCTTTTGGGCATCAACTCAAATTATCTAAACCTTTTATTTTCTGGATTCTTCTCTGATGGATTTAAATTCATTACCTTCATACCATTCTGGCCATCTGTCAGAATTAGCCAAATCATTAACCATATTTGCAGTAATGGTTAACTGGTCAACAAATCCACTTAGATCCCAATTAGGGTCGTATTCATCAGACGGTTGGTGATAGTTTTGAGCTGTGTATTCATCAGCAAAAGCTCTCCCTGCTTCTTTACCTCCATCTATTTTGTCAAAGCCACCGTCAGCATAAAGCATAGGAACACCTTTCTTTGCAAAACTTATATGATCTGAACGATAAAAGAATCCTTTTTCGGGTTGTGGATCAGGGACTATGTATTTATCAATTTTATCAAGTTCGGCTTTGAGTATATCTTCTAGTTCAGAAGCTCCATAACCAACAACTATTACATCTCTTGTCTTTCCGATTGGTAAAACACCATCAAAATTATATCCAGCTACTATCTTAGATAAGTCGATAGGCGGGTATTCAGCAAAATATTGAGACCCCAAAAGACCTGATTCTTCTGCTGTCACCGCAAGAAATAAAAGAGATCTTTCTGTATCAATGGAACTAAAGTAATTTGCTAATTCTAACAATCCAGCTGTTCCTGATGCGTTATCCACAGCCCCGTTGTAAATATTGTCACCAGGTTGATCTTCTTTAATACCTAAATGATCCCAGTGAGCCATCATAAGAATATATTCATCTGGTTTTTTATTTCCCACCTTAACTGCAGCAACATTATGAGAAGTAGAAAATTCAACTTCATTGTTTAGGGTTGTATCTAAGGTTAAGCCGGCCATTTTTACCGATTGAAAATCTGCATTTAGGGCTTCTTGCTTAAGAGCCTCCAAGTTTAGATTAGCTTCGCTAAAAAGATCTTGAGCTACAGCACTAGTAATCCAACCCTCAACTTTAACCCGACTTTTTCCCATGTCTTCTCGTTTAAGATCTATTTGTTTACCGGCCCAACTGGTTTCTACCACTTGCCAAGGGTAAGCGGCAGGAGCCGTTTCATGAATAATTAAAACCGCTTCTGCACCTTGCTTTGCTGCCTCTTCGTATTTGTAAGTCCACCTTCCGTAATAGGTCATCGCTCTACCATTAAATAGATCTGGATCCTCAGTGCTGAAGCCGGGGTCGTTTATGAGCATAACCAAGGTTTTTCCCTTGGCGTCTAAGTTCTTATAATCATTCCATCCGTATTCTGGAGCAACAATGCCATAGCCCACAAAGACTAACTCACTGGCTTTGACTGAAACTTCATCAACAACTCTTTTAGTCCAATACACTGTCTCGGGACCCACCTTTAAGATTCTTTTCTTAGCTTTGGAGCTAATAGATAAAAAAGAACTGTCTAAGTCAACCGACATCTTACTCAGAGGAACTTCAAGATAATAATTGTCTTTGATTGGAGAAAGTCCAAGTTTTTTAAATTCATTCTCTAGATACCTTTTGGTTTTTTCACCGCCGTTAGTACCTGGACCTCGTCCTTCAAATCTATCTGAAGCCAGAATTTTAATATGCTGGTGTAAATTGGTTTCCTGAATTTCCTTAGGTTGCTGAGTGCACCCTTGTATGACTAAGGAAACTAAAACTAAAATTAAAATTTTCATAATATTTCTCTGTGTTTAAGCTCTTTTGATTGAAAGGCCTCCATCAACTGGTAGGACCGCACCATTAACGAAAGAAGCAGCTGGCAAGCAAAGGCTTAAAGTCATGTGTGCAACTTCTTCAGGTTCTCCATAACGTTTCAAAGGGACTCTACGTCTAGAATAAATCTGTTTGTGTTCTTCAGGGATTCCGGCAGTCATGGCGGTACGAATAGGTCCAGGGCAAATACAATTTACTGTTATGCCTTGAGACCCCAATTCAGCAGCAAGAGAACGAGTTAACCCTATAACCCCATGCTTGGCAGCTGTGTAAGGGCTTTGTCCAGGAGTTGCTCCCATGCCTTCAGTGGATGAAATGTTAACTATTCTTCCGCAACTGGATTTCAACATAAAAGGGAGTGAAGCTCGTATAAGGTTAACCTGGCCTTTGAGAAGAACATCAAAAGTTCTATCCCAACTTTCTTCATAATTTTTATCGTCTATGGTTACGGGAATTGCTATCCCAGCGTTGTTTATCAAGATATCCAGTTGACCAAGCTCGGCGATGATAGCAGAAACAACTTGATCAATGTTTTGTTGGTTGGTTACATCCAGCAGTTGTTTAAAGCAAGTGCCATTTGATGACTTTATTTCGGAACAAACTTGGTCAACATTTTCTTCGTTCAAATCAGTTACTACTACTTTTGCTCCAGCTTCAGCGAAAACATGAGCCGTTGCTCTTCCCATGCCGCTGCCAGCACCAGTAATCAAGACTACTCTACCTTCTATCGATCTGGACAGTTTTGTTAGTTTTGTCATCTTTTTAGAAAATTAGTCTAAATTATTTTTTCATATTAAGCTAAATGCTAGGATATCTAATCAAAAGAAATAAGGAAGAGTTATGACAGAAGAACTTGCAACGCTGAAGACTGAAGGAGATGTTTCCATGATTACTTTCGATGATGGAAAGGCAAATGTTTTTTCTTTGGCCATGAGCCAGACAATAGAAAAACTATTAGATGAAGTATCGGAGGACAAAGGGGCTTTGTTGTTAATTGGCAGACCCGGTATGTTCTCAGCAGGATTTGATTTGAAGGTAATGAGTTCAGGTGATGGGGAAGCAGTACAAGAAATGGTAAAAGGTGGTTTCAAACTTCTCAGGAGAATCTACAGCTTTCCTAGACCCGTAGTAGCTGCTTGTAGCGGACATGGAATAGCACTAGGAGCATTTATTTTACTTTGTTCAGATTATCGCATAGGTGCAGAAGGAGAATTTATTATTGGAGCTAATGAGATAAGAAACAATATGAGTATTCCAGAGCCAATCTTAGAGATTGCCAAGTCCAGGTTAACCAAAACTCATTGGTATCGAGCTATTTTAAATGCCGAAATGTATCCTATGTCAGAAGCAATAGCACCAGGTTATCTTGACGAACTGGTAAAACCTGAAAAGTTAAAAGAAATTGCTCTAGGAAGAGCTACAGATTTAGCTACTTTAGGCCATCCTGTTTATCAAATAACTAAGGAATTGGACCAAGAAGAGATCCTAAAGAGAATAGATTCTGGCATAAATTCAATGCCTTAGAAGCCTTTAAGCTTTTCTTTTCTTTTCTTTTTGTTAATCTACTGCACCCTCGGGGCCATAGCTCAGCTGGGAGAGCACCTGGTTTGCATCCAGGAGGTCGTCGGTTCGATCCCGACTGGCTCCACCAAAATTCAGACACACAACATTACTTTTTTAATCAAAAGCTTGAATCTAACCCCTATAAGTAGTAAGTTCTTAATTTAAATAGAAGCGTATGCTTATTTATTAGTGGCATGTGTTTTAGGACTCTTAATTTGTTGGGGGAAACAATGAAAAAATTTTTATTCTTACTTATAGCTACGGGCTTAATACTACCTGTCTTTGCACAAGAAGAAGAAGAAGCCAGAGGTGCTATCGAAGAAGTTATAGTCACGGCTGAACTACGTGAAGCTTCAATCATGGATACTGCTATATCAATCACGGCTTTCGATCAATCGCTTATTGAAACTTTAAATCTAAGAAACCAAGAGGACCTGCAGAATTTTATTCCTGCTACGACCATTCAACCTTATGATATTTCAATTAGAGGAATAGGTCGGGTTTTTAGAGCACTAGGTGGAGACCCAGGTATTGGTACTTATCAAGACGGAGCTTATTCTGAAGACTTTGGCATTGCTTCTACTGAAAACGCTCTTTACGACATAGCTCGAATAGAGGTGCTCAGAGGACCTCAGGGTACGCTTTATGGAAGGAATAGTATTGGTGGCGCGGTTAATTTTATAACCAACAGGCCTTCACAAGATTTTGCAGCAGAACTTAAGACCATAGCCGGAAGTTATGGCACGGCAGAAGCATATGGATTTATCAATGGTCCCATAACTGATAACTTGAGTGCGAGACTAATTTTTATGCATCGCATAAGAAGCGGAACCATCGATGATTTGGCAGGACATGAAGATTTGGACAGTTATGACGATGAGAACTACACCCTGGCTGTTCGTTGGGAAAACGATAACTTCACAGCCGACGTAAGAGGTAATGCGAGAAGTTATGGAAGGGTTCTTGCTGGTGCACAAGGTGCTGGAGCCATTGTAACCAGTCAGTATAATTCAAATCATAGACCTAATGACTTGTTTGTTCATGGATATCGTCCGGTTGATCCTACTCTTGCCGCCTGCGCCAGCAGAGTAGACAGAACGGTTCCCCTTTGTGCAGTTACCGGAATGGAAATCTTTTCTTTTAATCACAATAATATTCCTAAGTTTGGTCAGTTCTTGGTTCCTGGAGTAGACCCAGGTGATAGTGCTTTTGCTGATCCCAATGATGCGTATGGATACGATCAAAGTATTCTTGATGCCACGACCCACGGAGATGGAACATCAGTACCTCATTTAAGGGGCACTGATTTGAAGGTAGCCACTAATGGCTTGAATGACGAGTACTTTAATCATTCAACCGGAACCATAAATTTAGCTTGGGATGTCAGTGATAGTTTAACCATGAAGTACATTGGATCTTATACGGATTATCTCTATACCCGTATTACAGATAATGACCTTACAGGTAACCTTGTCTATGACGATCAGTTTTATGCAGAGCAAGAAAATGAGAACTGGCAAAATGAGTTACAACTTTTTTGGGATATCACAGACGACTGGAATCTAACCGTTGGAGTATTTGAATACCATAATGAAATTGATCAGGATTTGGATTTCTGGACAGATACCAACCCTGGGGCTGCAAAACATAGGTCTGGTGCAGCTGATTATGGAATTTTGGGTGCTGTGGGAATACCAACTGTTGGTAGTCCGTTCCTAGATTGGTATGTCGCTGGCAGAGAGCAGGGAGTTCTCGGCCTCCCAGGCGGTGTTGGATTATTCGGACCAGTAACCGGTTCTGCCCCAGTTGTGGGAGCTTCTCAGACTCAGGTCGGTGTTTATTCCGCGCGTGATGTCGGTTGTGGCATAGTTGATCTTTACGGCTTGGTACCTACTCCGGATTTTAGTGACCCTTATTTGACATCAGTCTGTTTCTTAGAAGGTCCTTGGACTGGAGATATCGGAGGTTCTGTTAGTAATGGACCGATTACACCTGGAACGACCTTTATCTGGCAGACAGAGAATAAGACCGACGCTTTTGCTGCTTATTTCCAAACCGAGTTACAAATTAATGAAACTTGGGCAATAACAGTTGGAGCTTCTTGGCACGAAGACCAGAAGGTAGCACAAGAAAATCTCTTTCTTTATCAAGAATCAAAATTGACCCCAGCTGGTTTGTTAGCCTTTAACGTGGCAACCGGAGCGCTTAATGCAGACGGTACGCCAACTGGTAATGGCGTTATTCGTGTTAGAGGTATTCCAATGAGTCGTTCCATTTACAGGGCGATGGAGAGAGATTTTGAAGATGTTACTTGGCGTTTGAATTTCGATTACACGCCGGTGGATAACATTCTCGTGTATCTTTCTGGTACCACTGGATATCGAGCAGGTGGATTTAACTTGGGTTACTTCGCGCCTTTTCCAACTTACGACCAAGAAGAAGTCCTCTCTATAGAGTTAGGGTATAAAGGAATTCATTTAGACGGTTCGTTGCAATTCAATGCTTCAGTCTATCAATACACATATGAGAATATACACGCGCAAATGACAACAGCGAGCTTCTTAGGTGGAGTCGGTACTTCCGTGCAAGGTTTTCCTGAAGCTGATACGAACGGTGTAGAATTTGACTTCGTATACCAAGCAACAGCTGACCTTCTAGTTGGAGGAAACGCCAGTTATACGGATGCTGTCTATTCTGAAGAATACATACAGCCTACTGGAAACACTGGTGTTATTGATGTAAATAACCCCCTATCGCCTCCTTCCCTTTATTCCATATCTGAGCGAAATGTGCCTATAAAGGGTTTACAAATGCTCAGGATTCCTAAAAGCAAGATGGCTTTTTATGCGAATGTAACTAAGGACGCATTTGGAGGAACCGTAGATTATCTTGTAACTTATGCATGGACAGACAGTATAAATTGGGACGATAGTATGATAGCCATAGATAAGGCACCTCAGTTTGACAGGTTAGACCTCAAGCTTACTTGGACAAATAGCGAAGAGGATTTGGTAGTCATGGCCTTTATCAATAATCTCCAAGATAAAATTGGTGTTAGAAATATGTGGCGTCAAGGAGAGTCAGATGGTTTTATGAGATCTATAGCTCCAACCTTGCCTCGTATGGCGGGCATAGGCTTCACTCTTAGATTAGGGGAATAAATAAGAAGAGAAAAAAACCTGCCTTTGGGCAGGTTTTTTTTATCTTATATTTTCTTCTAAAAAGTAAGTGAAGGGCTGTGCATCTGCAAAACGTTTTAAGACGTTGGTGGTGATGCAGTATTTCCAATACTCCCCCAAACTTTATTTGGCTTGGAGATTATAAGTATTTTGATTTTATATGGTCCAAGGATTTCTTCAACGAACTAACAATAAAATCAATCTCAGCATCATTGATAATAAAAGGAGGGCCTAAGCAAATAATGTCTCTTACTTCGCCGGTTCCACCAGGATAGAAAAACACACCCTCTGAAAATGCATAGTTGATTATTTTAGAAGTAATTTTTTCCTTTTCTTCAAATAATTCTAATGTGTCTTTATTTTTAACTACCTCTATTCCTAAAAGCAAACCTTCTCCTCTTATTTCAGCTACTAAGGGGTTTTCTTTAAGTTCTTCTGTTAAGTGATCTTTCAGTTTCTTCCCAATTGCGGCAGAAGCTTCTACGAGTTTCTCTTTTCTCAGTATTTTTAAAACACAAGTAGCTGCTGCACAGGAAAGTGGTAGAGCAGCGAAAGTATGGAACATTACTTCGTAGCCAGCTTGTTTGATGCTTTCAGCTATTTTATTAGTTGTGTATGTTCCTGCTATGGCTGCATAGCCTCCGGCCATTCCTTTACCGGCAACTATAATGTCCGGTTTCAAACCATATAAATCACAAGCAAATTTTTTGCCTACTCGTCCAAACCCCGTCATTACCTCATCAGCTATTAATAAGATTTCATTCTCTGTAAGTATTTTTTGAGCTTCAAGCCAATAACCTTGAGGAGGGGCAATGGCTCCACCGCTGGAACCATTTAGCGGTTCAGCTATAAGAGCGGCTATATTTTCTGCTCCAAGCGATTTGATAACCTCTTCAAGATTATTAAGGTAGTAATCTTTGGCTTCAGGATGGTGTTTTCCTAACGGACATCTTAAGGGGTAAGGAGTTTCAATAGAATGCGGCTCTATTAAGTAGCTTTCAAGTCCCCTTTTTCTTGCGGTATGACCAGAAATACCTGTCATGCTGATGGTGGTTCCGTGATAGGAAAGCGATCGGTTTAATATAAGGTTTTTTTTGGCTTTTCCCTTGCTTGCCTGGTATTGAATGGAAATCTTTATAGCAGCTTCATTAGCTTCTGAACCTCCTGATGAAAGGTGGATTCTATTCAACTCTGAAGGAAGCCAGTATTCAGTAAGTTCTTCCACCAATTCTTCTCTTTCAGGAGTAGTCCAGGGAGGCAAGACGTAACTGTTCTTAATAGTTGCTTGTTTGATTACCTCAGCCACTTCTTTTCTTCCATGGCCAATGTTGTTTACTATGGCTCCGCCAGCAGCATCAAGAATTTTATTTCCAGATTTACTGTACAGATAAGCCCCTTTGGCTTGGGTAATATAAACTCCAGAATAATCTTGAGCCAGGTAAGGCCAAATAGGTTTCATTCAGTTAGGAAAAAGAATTCTACTTCGCAACTTCTTTATTTTTGGAAGCTTCGATAATTTGACGACCGAGAGCCTCGACATCAGGTATCTCGTCATCTTTTAGTTCTGCCATCCATTTCTTGCGCTTCATTGCTTTTTTTAAGTAAGGAGTCAATTCTTCCATTTTTTCTTTTTCCCGATTTGCCTCTCTCTCTTTAAATTCTGGCATGACATCTGATGCAAAAAGTTCAAGTGCTTCACAGATGTGCTCATGTTTATTGCGCCCGCCTTGTTGAATGAACGTTACCTGATCAACACCTGTCTTTTCAAATTTTTTGAGATATGCGGAAAGTTCTTCAGGAGTTCCAATTCCAGGAGCTTCGGTATCAGGAGATATCTTTAGCTCGATTGTAGATCTTCCTTCAGTTTTTATTTTATTCTTTTGGAATTCTTTCCAAATATTAGTTCTACCTGGTTTGTTAATCCCAAATATATAGTGATGCCCAAGACCGTAACTGAAGAATTGAAATCCTTCTTTCATTCTCTTTACTGCCTCATCATGATTTTTGTGGCATCCAAAGGAAGTTACCATGGCAATGTTTGGATTTATGGTATGCCCAATGGGTATACATTCTTCCTTTAGAATTCGGTAATAATCATCTACCCAATGCTTAGCTTCTTCAGGATCAACGAAAGCAAATGTCAAAGCTCCCATGCCAAGTCTGGCGGCCAATTTAATTGTTTCTCTGTTAGAACACGCTACCCAAAGGGGAGGGTGGGGTTTTTGCGTAGGTTTAGGCAAGACATTTCTGCAAGGCATGGAAAAATACTTGCCTTCATATCCTGGATAAGGTTCCATGGTCATCATATTGCAAGTTTGCTCAACTGCTTCAAGCCATTGGTTCCTTTTCTCTTCCACTGGAATTTTAAATCCTCCTAATTCAGCTAAGGAAGAAGATTCACCCGTTCCAAATTCTACCCTTCCATTCGAAACTAAATCTAAACTGGCAATTTCCTCTGCTACTCTTGCAGGATGATTGTAGTTGGGAGGCATCAGCTTAATTCCATGGCCAAGACGTATATTCTTTGTTCTTTGAGAGCAAGCTGCTAAAAAAACTTCAGGGGCAGAAGAGTGTGCATATTCTTCTAGAAAGTGATGCTCTACTTCCCAGACAAAATCTATTCCAAGATTGTCCGCGAGTTCTACTTGATCAAGAGCATCTTGGTAAAGTTTTAACTCATCTCCTTCTTTCCAGGGCCTGGGCAATTGATGCTCATAAAAGATTCCAAATTTCATATATTTCTCCCCATTGATTGATAAGTTAACAGATTTTACAAATCATTCGAAGTTAAATACCGATTGTCTCGTTATAAATGATAAGAAAAGCCAAGGTTAGTTGAAGAGAAAGTGTTAACCATAAAACAAACTTAGTAACTTTCTTAGGTTGGAGTTCTCTTTCAAGTTTATTCACTAGGTACAAAGCGCCTATATTAACAATGGGTAGACAAATAGCAGCCCAAACCCCAGCTATTAACAATAAAGTAATGGGATTGGGGAGTATAAAATAAGCTATACAAGAGAATAAGGGTACAAGGAAGGCAATTAATCTTATTAGTTTTTTTCTGGTATGAAGCCTCTCCACAATGAGTCCTGTTGAGATAAGGTAATCCGAAATAGTCCTTGTGAAGGCAGCCGTTCCTGAAAGCGAGGTTGAGAATAAGACAAAAAAAGCAAGTACTATGAAAAGCCATTTAGCCCAGTTTCCTAAGATGCTAGTGAACATATTCAAAAGAGTTTGAATAATATCTCCATTAGGCGGAGGGTAGAGTTCAAGTTGATGAAGAACTCCTGCGCCTAGGAAGAAAAAAGGGACCGTTCCAATGGTTACGAATAGAACTGTCACCCAAACATCCGTTTGCATCACTTTAATCCATGCCTTGGTGTCGTTTAGTTGATCTCCTTCTTCTTTGCCGTATCCTTTTTCCAAGCACCAATAAGTGTAAGCCATAATTTCTCCATAACTTATTCCGGTAAATCCGAAGACTGCTAAGGCAAGAGCGACATGTTCTAGAGGAAAAGAAAAGGAAAAGCCTTGAAAGATTTGCTCAGCTGTTACTTCATAAGGAGTGGTCTGCATTGCCATTGCAATAATTAAAGTAACCAAAGAAAAGAAAAAGACCATCGCTAGTAAAGTTTTTTCTAAGGTTTGATAGGATCCCCAATACAAGATAGCCCAAGTTGCAAAGCAACAGATAACAACCCAGGTTTCAGTACTCAAATAAGGGAGCATTAAATTTCCTGCTTGTGCAACGGCACCTGCTAAACCCCCCATTCCAGCTACTGCGGGGATAACACCTATGAACATAAACCAGACAAGCCAAGAAGTAGTCTTACCTTGAATTGTTGTTTTGAAACCAGGCATGTCGGAGAAGGCTTCTAAGAAAGTTTTATTCTTAACTATTATGTATCTACTAATTTCTGCCTGGATTAATGGCTTGCTCCACATGCTAAGTAGAAGCCACCAAAGAAGAGTAAATCCAGCTGCGGCACCCAGTAGAGGGGTAAGTGCAATTGATCCACTACCCACGACACTGCCAGTGACAATAATACTGGGTCCAATGTATTTAAGGCGTTGTAGGAAAGTTTGCGGGGCGTTTCTCATAAATCTTTTTATTAAGAGATAATCCTTATTGATGGATTTTGTATTATTTTATGGAACAATTCATACTTTTTAATATCTATCATTTATTGCAATGCACTTTAAAGGACAAGAAGGCTTAAAGATAGCGGCTGATGTATGGGGTTCAGATGAAGACCCTTTGGTTATCTTATTGCATGGCGGAGGACAAACAAGACATGCTTGGCAAGAAACTGGAAAAAAATTGTCCCAAGCAGGTTATCAAGCAATCGCTATAGATTTGCGGGGTCACGGAGACAGCGATTGGCATCCAGAAGGCGATTATTCAATAAATGCTTACAAACAGGACCTAATTTCAATTATTAACAACAAAGGAAAGCCAGCCTGCTTAGTAGGCGCATCACTAGGAGGCATGACTTCTCTATCGTTAGCAGGGGATTTGAAAAACTCAAATTTATGTTCCGCTTTAGTTATGGTAGATATGGGAATTTATCCTAACCCCATAGGTTCAGTCCGTATTGTTGATTTTATGTTATCTGGAAAAGATGGCTTTGAATCTCTGGAACAGGCATCACAAGCAATATCGAATTATTTACCTCATCGTCAAAAGCCTAAAGAGATAGAAGGTTTGAAAAAGAATTTAAGGCTTAAAGAAGATGGGAAGTTTTATTGGCATTGGGACCCTAAATTTATTCAAAGAAGGCTAGGTTCACAAGAAAAAGGTTTCCGTGATAGTCAGTTGAAAGCTGCTGAAAGGGTATCTGTTCCTACATTACTAATTAGAGGAGCGCTGAGCGATGTAGTTACAAAGGAAGATGTAGACTACTTTCTTTCAGTTATTCCTCATGCTGAATTCAAAGAAATTGAAAAGGCAGCTCACATGATAGCAGGTGATCGAAATGACATCTTTGCTAAAGAAACTATAAAATTCTTGAAATCTCTTTAGTTTTTAAAAGAAAAAGGATTTTCTATCTGCTACCATCACAATATGCTAATTATTGGTCTAACCGGTGGAATCGGAAGCGGCAAGTCTGTCGTTTCGGATAAGTTTAATTCTTTAGGCATAACTGTAGTGGATGCTGATGTTGCCTCCAGAACAGTTGTGGAGGTTGGCCAGCCAGCTTTATCAGAGATTGAAAGTCATTTTGGTCCCAATATCCTTACCAAAGAAGGTGTGTTGGACAGAGCTCAGTTAAGAGAAATAATTGCTTCAGATTCAGAAGAAAGAATTTGGCTCGAGTCTGTTCTTCATCCAAGGATTGGTGATCAGATCGCTGAAGAATTAGCCGAGTCTAACAGCCCTTATACAGTTTATGTCGCCCCTCTTTTACTTGAAACAAATTCTCAAAAGATGTGCTCAAGAGTTCTTGTTGTGGATGTACCTGAAGAGATACAAATCCAAAGAACCGCGAAAAGAGATGAAGTTTCAGAAGTTCAAATTGAAAAAATTGCATCTGCTCAAATGGCAAGAGAAGAAAGATTGGAAAAAGCAGACGATGTTTTATTAAACACTGGAACCATTAAGGAATTGGAGGAACAGGTCCTAAAATTACATCAACAATATCTTGAGATGGTTGAATGAAAAAAAAAGTTAAATGCCCTCAATGCAAAACTTCTGTTGAGTGGTCGACCGATAATTTATTTAGACCTTTTTGTTCTAAAAGGTGCCACCTTTTAGATTTAGGAGCCTGGGCGAGTGAAAGGAATAGAATTGCAGGCAGTTCTTTGTTTGATTCTGAAGAGGATTTAGATGAAATAACTAAACATTAGGTAGGCCAAAAGTTTCTAATTCCAGCTATGAACATTTATATTTACTCCGAATCTTAGTTTAATCTAAGATCATATCCTTCTATAATCTTTTGTACTGCTTCATCCGGAGTTAGATTATCAGTATTTATAATTAAAGAATCGGTTTTTTCTATGCTCTGGTTCCAGTTATTCTCTTTGAGATATCTAGCCAACACACTTTTACTGTTTATTTTAGAATATTTAGCACGATCCACGTTTTCCACTCTATCAAGTAGCGTATCAATACTTGCTTCAATTTTAATAAACTTTACATTGCCTTCTCCTGCAATATGGATAATTTGATTTACAAAATTAATGTCGTCGGGAGGTATATAAAAAAATGTAAAAATTAAATCTCGGTGGGCAAATTTGGCATCTCCAAACACACCTAAACGAATATTTTCACAATAATCAGAAAACGGTTTAGTAAATGGTTCATATAATACTTCAGCCAAATCAAACGTTAAATGATTATGGAATAAAGATATTCCTGTCTTTTCTGCTAATTTCTTAGCAATTGTAAGCTTACCTGATGCAGGTGGCCCATATAAAAAAATAACTTTCATGTTGTCAACACCGAAAATATAATTATTACTATAGTTGCTACAGCATAATACAAACGATTAGCTCTTCTTTCTTTAGCTTCACATTCAATTCTTTGCTTTTTTTCTAGCCATCTTAGCTTCATAACGTCTTAGTCTTCTATTACCTTGCTGTTGCGGGTTAGAAACCTGTTGTTGAGTTGTATTAACTGGTTCATCTGAATTAAAAGCTGATTCTGATTTTTGATGTTCAAAAGTTTCTTTTCTACCTGATTTTTGCATTTCTCGTAGCTCTTCAGGATCGTTAACCTCAATTTCAACTCGAGCCAAAAATCTTATAGCTTCAATCCTAATGTTAGATAACAGCTCTTCAAATAGTTCAAAAGATTCTCGTCTAAACTCGAGTTTGGGGTTCCTACTTCCATATCCTCTTAACCCTATCCCCTGTCTTAAATAGTCAACTGAACCCAGATGATCTTTCCAGGCATTGTCAATAATTTGAAGGAGTATTTGTTTCTCAAAATCCCTCATTACTGGACCCAAGGTATTTCCTTTGTTTTGGTAGCTTGCGGTGGTTTCAGAGTAGATCCTATCGATAATACCTTGTTCGTCCAGGTTTTTATCTTTAAACAACCATTCTTCAATAGGAATCTGCATACCAAAATTTTGATGGAGAGAAGTTTCTAGTCCATTGATATCCCATTGTTGTTCTGGAGATTCTTTAGGTATGAACGATCTTACTTCGTTTTCAACGACTGTCTGTCTCATTGAATCAAGCAATTCAGTTATGTCTTCAGATTCAAGCACAGAATTTCTTTGAGAATATACTATCTGTCTTTGCTCATTAGCCATGTCATCGTATTCCAGCAGTAACTTTCTTATATCAAAATTTCTACCCTCTACTCTTTTCTGTGCTCTTTGAATTGCCCCACTTAGCATTCTATGTTCGATGGCTTCACCATCTTCTAATCCAAGACCTTGCATCATGTTTTTAACTTGATCACGAGCAAAAATTCTCATTAAACTATCCTCAAGAGAAAGATAGAATCTAGATGAACCTGGATCCCCCTGCCGACCTGACCTCCCTCTTAATTGGTTATCTATTCTTCTTGATTCGTTTCTTTCAGTGCCTATTACATGTAATCCACCGCTATCTATTACTTTTTTATTTCTTTCTTTCCACTCAAGAAAGAGTTTCTCTTTAGAAGCACCATTTCTTCCTTCTTGTTTCTCGAGTTCAGCTTCCCAATTTCCCCCTAAAACTATGTCGGTTCCTCTACCTGCCATATTAGTGGCAATAGTAACTACTCCAGATCGTCCTGCTTGGGCTATGATTTCAGCTTCTTTAGCATGATTTTTTGCATTTAGTACTTGATGATTAATACCTTTCTCTTCAAGAAGATTAGATACCATTTCTGAACTCTCAAGAGATGAAGTTCCAACTAATACAGGATTTCCTTTGTTTTTAAATTCTTCTATTTCAAGAATTACTGCTTCATATTTTTCTTTTTGGGTTAGGTAAACCATATCGTTATGATCTTTTCTGATCATTTGCTCGTTAGTTGGAATTTCAAGAACCGAAAGATTGTAGATTTCTAGAAATTCCTGAGATTCAGTACTGGCAGTTCCTGTCATACCAGACAATTTTTCATATTGCCTAAAATAGTTTTGAAAAGTACAAGATGCTAGAGTTTGACTTTCCATTTGGATAGGTACTCCCTCCTTTTGCTCAATGGCTTGGTGAAGACCATCTCCAAGACGTCTTCCAGGCATTGCTCTGCCTGTATTTTCATCAATGAGAACTATTTGGTTTTCTTGAACCATATAGTCGACATCCCTCTTGAATAAAAAGTTAGCTCTAAGAGAAGATTGAATGTAATGTAAGAGCCTTAAATTTGCAGAAGAATAAAGGCTTTTTTGATCTTCAAGCATTCCTGTTGATTGAAGTAAATGTTCAACATGATCATGGCCTAACTCAGTTAATTCAACTTGTCTGGACTTTTCATCAATTAAAAAGTGACCTTCCTGACTAATTTCTTTATTACCTTCTTCATCTTCCAAAAATATTTGTTGTTTTAGTTCTGGTAAAAATTTAGCTATTTGACCATATACTTTCGAGGTATCTTCGGCCGCACCTGATATCACTAAAGGAGTTCTTGCTTCATCAATTAAAATTGAATCGACTTCATCTACAATTGCAAAATAGAAATCAGTCATAACCCTTTCTTGTCTTGTTATAACCATGTTATTTCTTAAGAAGTCGAAACCTAATTCATTATTTGTGGCATAAATCACATCAGCTTCATAAGAAGATTTTCTCTCTTCCATACTTTGCCCTGACACTACAAATGAAACTTTCATGTCTAGGCCTTCATAGATGGGTTTCATCCATTGGGCATCTCTTTTGGCTAAATAATCGTTAACTGTTACTAAAACTACTTTCCTTTCAGTGAAAGAATTCAGATAGAAAGGAAGGGTGGCGACTAAAGTTTTACCTTCTCCTGTGGCCATTTCTGCTATTTGGCAATTATGTAAAGCAATACCTCCAAGTAACTGGCAGTCAAAATGACGGAGATTAAGCTTTCTTTTTGCAACTTCTCTCGTAACAGCAAAAGCTTCAGGTAGTAGCTCATCTAAACTTTCACCCATTTGGTGTCTTTTCATGAAACCTTTTCTCATCTTTTTCAAGTCTGAGTTTTCCATTTCAGAGAACTTTTGTTCAAAAGCATTAATTGATTTAATAGAAGGTTCAAGCTGTTTAAGCCTCTTTGTATTTTTTGAACTGAAAATTTTTCCAAAAATGTTCATCACTACTACCACTCAAGGCAAATTCTAACAACTTGTGAAGATTATTTTCTGAATATGCTCAGAAATTAACCAAAACTAGGGTCTATTATGGGCTCTATATATTTTATAGGAGAGCTTTTAGGATCATCGTAAGAAAGGATTTCCCAGGTTTCAGGTCTGGAAATTAACTCTCTTAAAAGAGCATTATTAACAGTATGTCCAGATTTGTAACCTTCAAAAGAGCCAACCATATTATGACCTAAAAGATAGAGGTCTCCAATTGAATCCAATATTTTATGTTTGACCATCTCGTCTTCAAACCTAATGCCTTCTTCATTAAGAATTGAGTCATCACCAAGAGCTATGGCATTCTTCATGCTCGCTCCCAGTGCCAGATTCCCATCATTTAGTATTTCAAGGTCTTTCATTAGACCAAAGGTTCTTGCTCTCGAAACCTCTTTCACAAAAGAAGTGCCATTAAAATTAACTGAAGCCACATTAGAGTATTTTTTATAAACTGGGTGATCATAAATCATAGTAAAAGTTACTTTAAAGCCTTCAAAAGGACAAACCTCTGCCCAAGCATCATTCAATTCAACTCTTACCTTTTCTTTAATTCGAATGAATTTCTTTGGTTTTTTTTGTTCGTTTATACCTGCAGACTGTATTAAAAATACAAAAGGACCAGCGCTTCCATCCATGATGGGTATTTCAGCAGCGTTTACTTCTACATAAGCATTATCAATACCAAGTCCGGCCAAAGCAGCAAGTAAGTGTTCAACAGTAGAAATTTTTACCTCTTTATTGCATAAGGTGGTTGAAAGGGTAGTATCACTAACATTTTCTGCTCTTGCTTTAATTTCAACTACAGGATCAATGTCAGTTCTTTTAAATATGATTCCTGTATCAGGAGGTGCAGGCTTCAGTTCTAGTGAGATAGGGTCGCCACTATGAAGTCCAACACCAAATGCCTTAATGGAGTTTGTTAGAGTCCTTTGAGCTAGCATCGATCTATTCTAAATAAAACGTTAACTTTTCCTAATGAATTCAAATAATAAAATTCCAGATGCCACCGAGGCATTTAGGCTTTCCATTTGACCCGGCATATCAATTTTGACCAATTTATCACAATTCTCAGTAGTTAGTGTCCTAAGTCCTTTATCCTCTGAGCCAATTACAAGAGCACTTTTCTTATCAAAATTTAAGTTTGTATAACTTTCTTTTGCTGTTTTTTCAGCTCCTATTATTTGAACCCCTGATGATTGCATTTTCTTTAAACTTCTCACTAAATTTGTGACAACTATAAAGGGTACAAGTTCAGATCCTCCAGATGAAATCTTTCTAACTGTAGAGTTAAGATGGCAGGATCTATTTTTGGGCACAATAACTGCGTCAACATTCGCAGCTGCAGCGTTTCTTAAGCAGGCCCCAACATTATGAGGATCAGTTATATGGTCTAGCACCAAAAAGAGCAAAGATTCCTTTTTTAATAGTTCCCCTAAAAGTGATTCATCCTCTTCTTTTCTTTTGTCACAAAGAAGAGCCAACCCTTGATGGTTACTATCTTTACAATAGAGATCAAAGAAATTTTTTGTTTCCAAAGAAATATTTACTCCTTTTAATTTAGCTTTAGAAGAAATACGCTTAATTCTTGAGTTAAGTTTTGAGTCTAAAATATAAAGAGTTTCAACACTGTCATGTCTAGCAGTCAAAACTGTTTCAATGAGGTTGATGCCACAGATAATCTCTTGATGGTGTTTAATTCTCATCTTGTAATATCTAAATCAATTCTGTTCGATAAAACATCTACATTTTTAATCCTAGCTGAAACAGGATCACCCAGATAGTAACCTTGGCCCGAAGACTTTCCTATCAAACTCTTCGAGTCTTCGTCGAATAAATAATAGTCATGTTTAGGTAGGTTTTTTATATGGCAGAGTCCTTCTATGCCTAAATCTGTTATATGGATAAAAATCCCAAAGTTTGTTATACCTGAGATATTTCCTTGGAAGGATTTTTGCCTATGTTTTAGTGCTAGTTCGCACTTAAGTGTGTTAAGTGCATTTCTTGAAGCCCCTTCAGCTTCACGTTCTTTGGTAGAGGATAGGTCTGCAATTTTTTTTATTTCCTCTAATTTAAAAGGATACTTTTTCACATTTAAATTAGTCTTTTTGATCTCATTTATTTTTAGTTTTCCACTTTGATTCTGACTTAAGAGCCCTTTGATAGCTCTATGAACCATTAAATCAGGGTATCTTCTTATAGGTGATGTGAAATGAGTGTAAGCAGAATAAGATAAGGCAAAATGTTCTGAAAGTTTCGCGCTATAAATAGCTAGATTTAAAGATTGGAGGATTTGCATATGAATAGCTTCTCGGTCTTTTCTATCTGCCACTAATTCTATTAAATTAGAAAAATCCTCAACTAGACCTTCAGGGCGTATTTTTATATTAATGCTTCTTGATCGAACAAATGCTTGAAGCTGATTGATGCTTAAAATATCTGGTTTTGGATGAATTCTATAGATAGATGGTAATTTTGATTTTGAAAGGATTTTAGCAGCACTAATATTTGCTAACAACATACATTCTTCTATGACTTTGTGGGCTGTATTTCTTTTTGTTTTAACGAATTTTTCTATTTTCCCATTTTGTATTTTTGGTATGTAGTCTGGAATTATGAGTTCAAGAGCATATCTTGAAATTTTCTTTACTTTCAATAGGTCATAAATTTCTTTGAGAGATCTTAAAGAATTAGCAAGATGCTCTGGATACTCTTTTTTTTCAAAAAATTTGTTGGTCTCTTCATATGTTAACCTTTCTTTAGATTCAATAATTCCCTCAAAAAAGACAGCTTCCATAAGTGTACCGTTCTTATCAATCTCTGCTTTACAAACCAAGCACACTTTTCTTTCATCTGGATTCAGGGAGCATAATTCGTTGCTTATCTCTTCAGGTAGCATTGGAAGAACTTGATTTGTGAAGTAAATTGAAGTTCCTCTTTTTCTTGCCTCTTGATCAATATAACTACCGACTTTTACATAATGACTTACATCTGCAATAGCTACATATAAATTAAAGTTGCCTTTTTTATTTTTTTCAGCGAATACAGCATCATCAAAGTCTTTAGCGTTTTTTCCATCTATAGTTACAAAAGCTAGATGCGATAAATCTTTTCTTAAACCTGATGAGAATGAATCTAATTTTTTTATCTTCTTTAATTCATTAATTATGTTCCTGCTCCAAGTAGTTCTGAGATTGAATCTAGAGATAGCAATTTCATTTGCTTTACTCTCAGAGTTTGATTCATCCAATATCTGTTCTATGTAACCTTTTGCAGGGGAACTAATTGTTGGTTGCTCAGTAACTTTGATTTTTGCAAGACTGGAAGGTTTTAGATTTTTTGGTAGTTTTCCAATAATATTTACGTAGTTATATTTTCCAGAGTCTAATGGTGAAGCTTTGTAGCTTTTGCCAAACTTCTCAATTCTTCCTATAAATCTATAGGTATTAGATTCTAAAACCTTTTCAATTATTGCCCATCCTATAGGAGAGAGAGAACATAGAACTTTGTCGCCTATAAATGCTTTTTTTAATTCTCTGACGGAGATCTTGTAAGTTTTTTCTCTTGATAGAACCTTTACTCTAAATCTATTATTTTTAGACTTTTGAAGTAATCCAACTACTTTAGAGTGGTTCTTTTTGCTTTTTCGAAGTCTTTTTTTTCTACTTCTACTTAAAGGTTTATAACCCATGTCTTAGTATGAAATAAGTAACGTTATAAAATTTTCAATTTTTATTTTGAGCGACTTAATGATATGTTTCTTTTAATTAAATTATAAGGAGTGTAGTACTTGTTAGGTGTAATAATATATTTATTCTTTGTAACCGGCCTTTTTCTTTTATGGCAACTCTCTAAAGGAGAGAAAATAGGAAGCAGGTTGGGTCTTTTAACTGGAATCTGGGGGGTGGTTATAGTTTTTTACATAGTGATGGTGATGATTTTTTAAGGAAAAAACATGGCCTTAAATATTGTTGGAAAATTACAAAAAAATATAAAACCTTCAATACTTTCTTCTTATTAGCGTACAGAAAAAAATTCAAAGCTGGAGCTGGCGATTGGATTCGAACCAACGACCGGCTGATTACAAATCAGCTGCTCTACCAACTGAGCTACGCCAGCTTAATCTTGCGGCATTCTATCACACCACAATTAAGTCCCTTTCAGCTGAAATCAGATTTTTCTTAAGGATGTTTCTCCGTACCTTAGATTATGAGTTTTGTATTTTTCTCTAAAAATTAATTCTCCTTTATCTGTTACTCCAACAACTTTTCCAGTTAAGGAGACTTCATCAAATGTTGCAACGCATTCTCTGTTTTTTAGTAGATTAACTTCTTCAAAGAATGGTTTGTAGTAAAGAAACCCCTTCCTTTCAAAAATACCTACTAATTCGAGTATGGCATCTAAAATTAATCCAGCAATTAAGTTTCTATTTAAATCTCTTCCTAAATGAAGACTTAAGGAAGTCCAGTTTTGATCAATGGCTGAACCTTCTTCACTAGACATTAAAACATTTAAACCAATGCCTACAACTATTCCAGTTCCTTCTTTATTTGAAGTTGTTTCAATGAGAATTCCTCCAACTTTCTTATCAGATAAAAATAAATCGTTAGGCCATTTTATTTTTAGCGATTCGGACAGCGTAGGTTTAAGTTTTTGAGAAATAGCTACAGCTACACTTAGACTTAGACCTTCTAGTTGTGCCGGTTTTAATAAAGACTTCCAAGCTAAGGAGAAATAAATATTCAGATTGGGAGGACTAATCCAGGTTTTACCACTTCTTCCTCTTCCAGATATCTGTTGTTCTGCAAAAATAGCATAACATTTATTAACTTCCGCGATATCAGAGAGTATTTTCTTAGCTTCATCATTAGTTGAACCTGTTTTATCCAGTATTACTAGAACTTCTAAAGATTCTTTATTTGGTTTTGATATTCTTTTAAGTATCTCTTTTTTTCTTAGTAACATTCTTTTTTACTCATAATTCTTTGAAGCATAACAAATCTATTAAATTAAGTTGACAAGGTATTGTGTCAGTCGCAGAATTGCCCGCTATTTTCAACAGAAGGAGGGGTTGGGGAGCGGTCAAACCCAGCAGACTGTAAATCTGCCGCCTCGTGCTTCGCAGGTTCGAATCCTGCCCCCTCCACCAGTGAGTAAAATTAACTCTCAAATAATAGAAAAATACTTGCAATAAAAGGCTAAACGGTCTATAAACACGCACCGAGCTTTGGGTTGTTAGTGGGTTTCGCATTGTATTTAACTTTTTGAATTATAAAGGTTTTATTTATCTGTTCATTCAGGACGCTCATTTCTACCCTAAAAGTCAGTAAAACTAAGGCTTTGGCTCATATAGCTCAGGTGGTAGAGCACGTCCTTGGTAAGGACGAGGTCACCGGTTCAACTCCGGTTATGAGCTCCAGATAACATTGTTTTTGAAGAGGAATAAAAAATGGCAAAAGAAAAATTTGAAAGAACGAAACCTCATGTAAATGTGGGAACTATTGGACATGTCGACCATGGAAAGACTACCCTTACTGCAGCCCTAACCAAGGTCTGTGCCGAAGCAAGAGGTGGTGAATTTATTACCTTTGATGGTATAGATAACGCACCCGAAGAAAGAGAACGTGGTATTACCATAGCAACATCCCATGTCGAGTACGATTCAGAAGCGAGACACTACGCGCATGTAGACTGTCCTGGTCATGCTGATTACGTGAAGAATATGATTACTGGTGCAGCACAAATGGATGGAGCCATTTTGGTTGTGAGTGCAGCTGATGGTCCGATGCCTCAAACAAGAGAACATATCCTTCTTGCTAGACAAGTTGGAGTTAAACACATAGTAGTTTTTTTGAATAAAGCAGATCAAGTTGATGATGCTGAGCTTATTGAGCTTGTTGAAATGGAAGTAAGAGATCTTCTAACTGAGTATGAGTTTCCTGGAGATGATACTCCTGTAATCACTGGATCAGCCCTGAAAGCTTTAGAGGGAGATGCAGATAATGTAGAGAAGATAAATGAGTTACTTAATTCTTTAGATTCTTTCATCCCTGAGCCAGTTAGAGAACTAGATAAACCTTTTTTAATGCCTATTGAAGACATATTTACTATCCAGGGTAGAGGTACAGTTGTTACAGGAAGAATAGAAAGAGGCGAAATTAAAGTTAACGAAGCAATTGAGATTGTGGGCATTAGGGAGACTTCTAAGACCACTTGTACTGGTGTAGAAATGTTCAGAAAGCTCCTTGATGAAGGTAGAGCAGGGGAGAATGTTGGCATTCTTCTTAGAGGAACTGAAAGAGATGAAGTAGAAAGGGGTCAAGTTTTAGCTGAACCAGGATCTATAACTCCTCACACCAAATTTGAGGCTCAGGTATATGTTTTAACTAAAGAAGAAGGAGGAAGGCACACCCCATTTTTTAAGGGATATAGACCTCAATTTTATGTCAGAACCACTGATGTAACCGGAGCAGTTGAATTGCCTGCAGATGTTGAAATGGTAATGCCTGGAGATGACCTAAGTATCTCAGTGGAACTCATTTCTCCTGTTGCTATGGAAGAGGGAATGAACTTTGCTATTAGAGAAGGCGGAAGAACTGTTGGTTCTGGAGTAGTCTCTAAAATTATTGAGTAGGCCAGTAGCTCAATTGGCAGAGCGGTGGTCTCCAAAACCACAGGTTGGGGGTTCGATTCCCTCCTGGCCTGCCAGCTTGATTGAAGAACTAAGAAGGTAAGAATAAGAAATGGAAGCTAGATTAGGAGGCCTTATGCAAAATTATTTTCGTTGGTTAGCAGGCTTGTTTCTTGTAGGGATAGCAGTGTATGGAAATTCCTATTATTCTTTAGAACCTCTTTTGTATAGAGTTCTTAGCGTTATACTCCTAACGGGATTAGCTGTTGCCGTTTTACTAACTACAGTAGAAGGTAAAGGTGCCTTAAAAGTAATTTTAGAATCGCGGTCTGAAATCAGAAGAGTTATTTGGCCCTCTAGAGTTGAAACAACACAAACAACCTTAATTGTGATAGTAGCTATAACAATGGCTGGGTTAGTTCTTTGGGGTTTAGATTCGTTGTTTGGTTGGGTCACTACAAGTTTATTGGGATAGTGAAGTCTATGGAGTGGTATGTAGTTCATGCCTATTCAGGTTATGAGAATAAAGTGAGAGAGACTTTAATTGAAAGAATAGAAAGATTTGGTATGGAAGAAAATTTTGGTGAAATTATGGTTCCATCTGAAGAAGTAATTGAATTAAGAGGAGGTCAAGAAAGAAAAATTCAAAGAAAATTTTTCCCGGGATATGTACTGGTAAACATGGTACTTAACGATTCTACTTGGCATTTGGTTAAAGGCACACCCAGAGTGATGGGTTTTGTTGGAGGTACGAAAGATAAGCCTTCCCCAATAAGTGAAACAGAGGCTAAAGAAATTATGCAGCAATTAGAACATGGTGCAGACGTCGCTAAACCGAAAATTACTTTTGAACCTGGAGAAATGGTAAGGGTTATTGATGGACCATTTAATGATTTTAGTGGAGCCGTAGAAGAAGTTAATTATGAAAAAAGTAAGGTCAGAGTTGCAGTTCTTATCTTTGGAAGATCCACAGGTGTTGAGCTTCAGTTTAATCAAATTGAGAAGGCATAATGGCTAAACAGATAGAAGGGTATATAAAATTACAAGTTCCTGCTGGTGGCGCCTCCCCAAGTCCTCCTGTAGGTCCTGCATTAGGTCAACAGGGTCTAAATCTCATGGAATTTTGTAAAACATTTAATGCAAGAACAAAGGAAATGGAGAAAGGATTACCAGTTCCTGTGGTAATTACAGTTTATCAAGATAAGAGCTTTGACTTTATTGTTAAAACTACTCCTGCGTCAATTCTCATAAAAAAGGCTGCTGGAATAGAAAAGGGGAGTGGAACACCAAACAGTTTAAAGGTTGGAAAAGTTACTAGGGCCCAGTTGGAAGAAATAGCTAAAGTTAAAGACGCAGATCTCACTGCAGCAGATATGGATGCGGCTGTTAGAACTTTAGAGGGAAGTGCTAGAAGTGCTGGAATAGAGGTAGAGGGTTGATGGCGAAATTAAGTAAAAAGCAACTGCATTCTTCTACTATAGAAGAAAAGAAATATAATATTAATGACGCTATAGATTTTTTAAAATCTTCTCCTAAGGCAAATTTTGAAGAATCAGTCGATGTTGCTATAAATTTAGGAATAGATTCATCTAAATCAGACCAGAATGTAAGAAGCGCAACTTCCCTACCAGCGGGGACGGGTAAACCTTGTAAAGTAGCTGTCTTTGCTGAGGCTGATCTAGCTAAAGATGCAACTCAAGCAGGTGCGGATATTGTAGGAATGGAAGATTTAGCAGACAAGTTTAAAGCTGGTGAGATTGACTATGATGTTGTTATTGCTACACCTGATACTATGAAGATAGTTAGTCCCCTGGGAAAAATATTAGGTCCAAAGGGAATTATGCCAAATCCAAAAACAGGTACCGTAACAAAAGATGTTGGTAATGCTGTGAAAAAAGCTAAGGCTGGCCAAGTTAGATACAGAGCTGATAGCAATGGAATAGTTCATGGGAGGATTGGTGATCTCTCGTATAGTTCTGAACAAATTAAACAGAATATTGAGACTTTGTTAGAAGATTTGAAAAAAAATAAGCCAGCTTCTTCTAAAGGAGTTTTTATTAAAAAATTATCTTTAACATCAACTATGGGGGCCGGCATTGAAATTGATATGGCTTCTCTTAATTTTTAAGGTGATGAAATAGAAAATGTAATTCTTAGGTATGGTGCATTTATTGCGCATCTATCAAAAACCGTAGGTGTAAAACATTTGTTTTACTTAAATATTGTTACCTACACAGATGGAAGTGATCGTGACGAAAGTCGTGTTTTTGCATCCAATTTTCTGACCCAACTATTGTTGGTCAGAGGAGGGTAAGAAGATGCCATTACGCATTGAGGATAAGAAAATTGTTGTAGAAGAACTTCATGAGATTGCAAATAAAGCTTCTTCAGCAATAGTTGCCGATTATCATGGCACAACAGTTTCTGAATTAACTGAATTAAGGGAAAATGCTAGAAATTCTTCTGTTTATCTGAAAGTTATTAAGAATACACTAGCTCGAAAAGCTTTAACTGATACTAAATTTTCTTGCCTTGACGAGCTCTTAGTTGGGCCAACAGTCTTAGCTTTTTCTTTAGGTGACCCTGCTAATGCTGCGAAATTGGCTAATAATTTTCATAAGGTTAATTCAAATTTCAAAGTTAAAGGTTTATCTATGGGAGAAACTCTTCTAGAACTTTCTAGATTAAGTGATATAGCTAATTTACCTAGTAAAGATGAGGCTTTAGCCAAACTGGCAGGATTACTTAAAGCACCATTAGTCAAGTTAGCTTCATTAATGAATGAAATACCTACTAAGTTAACAAGAACTCTGGAAGCAATTAAGCAACAGAAGCAACAGGCAGAATCTTAAATTTAATAATAAATTTATTGGAGAACAAAAAATGGCATTAGGCAAAGAGAAAATTTTAGAAGCTATTTCTAAAATGAGTGTAATGGAAATAGTTGATTTAGTCTCAGCTATGGAAGAGAAGTTTGGAGTTTCAGCTGCAACACCCGTTGCAGTTGCAGCACCTGCTGCGGGAGAAGCTGATGAAGCTGAAGAAACCGATGAAGGTGGAACCGGAGATCTTCATTTATTGGAAGTTGGAGAAAAGAAAGTTGAAGTAATCAAAGCCGTTAGGACTATAACTGGGTTAGGTCTTAAAGATGCAAAGGGTTTAGTAGATGGAGCTCCTTCAACCATCAAGGAAGGCATAACTAAAGCAGAATCTGATGAGTATGCTAAACAACTTGAAGAAGCTGGAGCTAAGTCAGATTTTAAGTAGTTTTTAATAATCATGTTAATAAAAAGGGGCATTTATGGCACTTTCATATACTGAGAAGAAAAGGATTAGACGAAGCTTTGAGAAGATACCTAGTGTAATGGATTTACCAAATTTGTTGACAACTCAACTAGAGTCGTACGACAAATTTCTTCAAAGAGAAATTGACCCTCTAAAAAGGAAGAATCAAGGATTGGAGCAGGTTATAAATTCCATCTTCCCAATAAAAAGTCATAGCGGCTTTGCTAGGATGGAGTTTACAAGTTATGAACTCGGTGAACCTATTTTTAATGAGAGAGAATGCAGACTTAAAGGCATAACTTATGAGGCTTCACTACACTTAAATTGTGACCTTTTCTTTATAGATAAGGAAACTGAAAAACTAAAAGAAGGTAAGTCACAAAAAGTGTATTTGGGAACAGTACCGCTAATAACAGACCATGGAAGTTTTGTCATCAATGGGACTGAAAGGGTAGTGGTTTCACAATTACACCGATCCCCTGGATTATTCTTTGATCATGACAAAGGAAAAAGTCATTCTTCAGGCAAGGTTTTATATGGAGCCAGAGTTATTCCTTATAGAGGCTCTTGGTTAGATTTTGAATTTGATGCTAAAGATTTGGTTTTTGTAAGAATAGATAGGAGAAGAAAACTTTTAGCTTCTATTCTTCTGAAAGCACTAGAATTCACTGACCAAGAAATTCTAGAAAGTTTCTATGAGACAGACGCTTTTAAGATAAAACGAAATAATGTCTTCCAACTTCGTTTAGTTCCCAAGAGGTTAATGGGACGAATTACCCCTATAGATATTTCATTTCAAGGTGAAAGTATCATTAAGAAAGGGGAAAGAATAAGTGCAAGACATATCAGAAAGATTGAGAGTGCAAAAATAAAATCTTTAGAGTATTCGCAAGAAGATATGGAAGGTCGCGTGCTTGCTAAGGACATAATAGATCGGAAAACAGGTGAAGTTTTATTAACTTGTAATTCTGTTATAGACGAAGAAGTCTTATCTACCATTGAATCTTTGGGTTTAAAAGATTTAGAAACTCTTTACATAAACGATCTAGAGTCAGGGCCTTATATGGCAGACACTCTGAGGGCTGATTCAACAACTAATGAAATTGAAGCCTTGGTAGAGATATATAGGATGATGAGACCTGGTGAGCCTCCAACTAAAGAGGCTGCTAATACTCTCTTTAAGAACCTTTTCTTTAATCCTGAAAGGTATGACCTTTCAGATGTAGGTAGGATGAAATTCAACAAAAGACTTGGTAGGGAAAGCATTCAAGGGAACAGCATCTTAGAGAAGGAAGATATTGTTGATGCACTTAAAACCCTTGTAGCTATTAGAAATGGTAAAGAACAGGTGGATGATATAGATCATTTAGGAAATAGAAGAGTTCGGTCAGTAGGTGAAATGGTTTCTAATCAATATAGGATAGGTTTAACAAGGGTCGAAAGGGCGGTAAGAGAAAGATTAGCTACTGCTGAAACAGATGAATTAGGACCGCAGGATTTGATTAACGCAAAGCCTGTTTCTGCTGCGATTAAAGAATTCTTTGGGTCAAGTCAATTGTCTCAGTTTATGGATCAAGTTAACCCTCTTGCTGAAATCACTCATAAAAGAAGAGTTTCCGCTTTAGGCCCGGGCGGTCTAACTCGAGAAAGGGCTGGATTTGAAGTTAGAGATGTTCACCCTACTCACTATGGAAGGGTTTGTCCTATCGAGACACCAGAAGGTCCAAATATAGGTTTAATCAATTCCTTGGCAACCTTTGCTAGAACTAATGATTACGGTTTCTTGGAGAGTCCTTATAGGAAAACTAAGGATGGACAGGTCACAGACGAATTTCAATACCTTTCAGCAATAGAAGAAGGAGATTTTGTCATTGCTCAAGCAAGTGCATTGTTAGATACAAGAAATAGATTTACTGAAGAACTAGTTCCAGTTAGATACAAAAATGAATTTTCTCTAATGCCTCCTGAAAGGGTCGACTTTATGGATGTCTCACCTCAACAAGTAGTATCAATTGCAGCTTCTCTTATTCCTTTTTTAGAACACGATGATGCTAATAGAGCTCTCATGGGATCTAATATGATGCGTCAAGCAGTTCCAACTCTCCAAACTGAGACGCCACTAGTAGGGACAGGCATGGAAAGAGTAGTAGCAAGAGATTCTGGTGCTTGCGTAATAGCCAAAAGAGGTGGGTTTGTAGAAAGTGTTGATGCTAGCCGCATAGTAGTAAGGATAAATGAAAAAGAAATAAAACCAGGAGAATCAGGTGTTGATATTTATAACATTATTAAATATACAAGATCTAACCAAAATACATGTATAAATCAAAGACCTATTGTGGCTGAAGGCGACAAGATAAGTAAAAATGACATTTTAGCTGACGGTGCCTCTATAGACTTGGGAGAACTCTCTTTAGGACAGAATATTCGAATAGCATTTATGCCCTGGCACGGATATAACTTTGAAGATTCAATCTTAATATCGGACAGGATAGTAAAGGAAGACAAGTTTACAAGCATACATATCCAAGAGCTTACTTGCATAGCAAGAAATACAAAATTGGGAGATGAAGAAATTTCTGCAGACATCCCTAATGTTGGTGACTCTGCTTTATCTAAACTTGACGAATTTGGAATAGTTCACGTAGGAGCTGAAGTTAAAGCAGGAGATATTCTAGTAGGTAAAGTCACTCCAAAAGGGGAAACTCAGCTTAGTCCAGAAGAGAAGTTATTAAGGGCTATATTCGGTGAAAAAGCGTCGGATGTAAAAGACAGTTCATTGAGAGTTCCTTCTGGAGGGGATGGGACAATTATAGATGTTCATGTATTTACTAGAGATGGGCTAGAAAAAGATGGTAGAGCAGTCGAAATACAAGAATCTCAATTAAAGGAAATTAAGAAAGATATAGACGAAGAGCTTAAGATTATAGAAGAAGCTACCTTTTCAAGACTTAACACAATATTAACAGGAAAAAAGGTTGCTTCTGCAAAGGGCCTTATTAAAGGCACTCTGATTAAAGAAGATGATTTAAATAAGATATCTAAAAATGATTGGTTCAAGATTAGACTTCAAAATGAGCAGATCAATAAGCAACTGAAAGAAATTGAGTTTAACCTCAATGAATATAGGGAAAATCTAAGAGGAATCTTCAAACAAAGAAAAGCCAAGGTGATTGGTGGCGATGATTTAGCTCCTGGAGTTTTAAAAATTGTAAAAGTTTATTTAGCTATTAAAAGGCGTATTCAGCCTGGAGATAAATTGGCGGGTAGGCATGGAAATAAAGGAGTTATTTCTGTCATCATGCCTATGGAAGACATGCCTTATGATGAACAAGG
This sequence comes from SAR86 cluster bacterium, assembly GCA_022447065.1. GTDB lineage: Bacteria > Pseudomonadota > Gammaproteobacteria > Magnimaribacterales > Magnimaribacteraceae > AEGEAN-183. The sequence continues at coordinate 47,379 of JAKUUM010000005.1, forward strand.
CGAACCGGTAGATATTGTCCTTAATCCTCTTGGAGTACCTTCAAGAATGAATGTAGGCCAGGTTTTGGAAACTCATTTAGGATGGGCAGCAAAAGAACTAGGTTCCAAAATAGCAAGACTTATCGACCAAGGCCAAAATATTTCAGAAATTAGATCCTTCTTAAATAAGATTTATGGAAAGGATAGTAATCGAGGCCTTAATTCTCTCAATGATAAAGAAATTCTTGAGTTAGCTTTAAATTTACAAAATGGTGTTCCTATGGCAACCCCAGTTTTCGATGGAGCGAAAGAAAGCGAGGTTAAGGATATGTTGGAACTCGCAGGACTTCCTTTGAGTGGGCAATGCGAACTTTTTGATGGCAGAACGGGAGAAAAGTTTGATAGACCAGTTACTATTGGATATATGTATATTCTTAAATTAAATCATTTAGTTGAGGACAAGATGCATGCGAGGTCCACAGGTAGTTATAGTTTAGTAACTCAACAACCTTTAGGTGGGAAAGCACAGTTTGGTGGGCAAAGATTTGGTGAAATGGAGGTTTGGGCACTGGAGGCTTATGGAGCTGCTTATACTCTTCAAGAAATGTTAACTGTTAAATCTGATGATGTAATTGGAAGAACTAGAGTTTATAAAAACCTTGTAGATGGAAATTTTGAAATGGAACCGGGAATACCTGAATCTTTCAATGTATTAACTAAAGAAATTCGATCGTTAGGAATAGATCTTGAACTTGAATACATTGAGAAGTAGGAGGACAAGATGAAAGATTTAATAAAAGTATTAAGGGATCAGGGCCATGGAGTTGAATACAATGCAATCAAAGCCGGACTTGCATCTCCCCAAAAAATTAGATCATGGTCTTATGGTGAAGTAAAGAAGCCAGAAACTATTAATTACAGAACGTTTAAACCAGAAAGAGACGGCTTATTCTGTTCTAAGATTTTTGGTCCTATTAAGGATTATGAGTGTATTTGCGGTAAATATAAAAGAATGAAGCACCGAGGAGTAGTTTGTGAGAAATGTGGAGTTGAAGTAACTCTCTCCAAAGTAAGAAGAGAAAGAATGGGACATATAGAGCTTGCATCACCAGTAGCTCACATCTGGTTCTTGAAATCTCTCCCGTCAAGAATAGCCTTAGCCTTGGATTTAACTTTAAGAGACCTGGAAAGGGTTCTTTATTTTGAGTCTTTTATAGTAATTAACCCAGGCATGACGGACTTAGATCCTGGTCAATTACTTTCAGACGAAGAATATTACGAAGCTTTGGAACAATGGGGAGATGAGTTTGAAGCTGGTATGGGAGCTGAGGCAGTACAAAATTTATTATTGGAGATAGATTTAGATTCTGAGATTTCAAATCTTCAAAATCAAATTCCTGAAACAAGGTCTGAAGCTAAGATAAAGAAAATTACAAAAAGATTAAAACTTTTAAGGTCTTTTAATAATTCAGGTAATAAACCTGAATGGATGGTCTTAGAGGTTTTGCCAGTTTTACCGCCTGACTTAAGGCCACTTGTCCCCTTGGAGGGAGGAAGGTTCGCAACTTCTGACTTAAATGACCTATATCGAAGAGTAATAAATAGGAACAACAGACTCAAGAGGCTTTTGGACCTAAACGCTCCTGACATAATTACAAGAAATGAAAAAAGGATGTTGCAAGAATCAGTTGATGCACTTTTAGATAATGGGAGAAGAGGAAGAGCAGTGACAGGATCTAACAAGAGGCCTCTTAAGTCTCTTGCTGACATGATTAAGGGTAAACAGGGGAGATTCAGGCAGAATCTCTTAGGAAAGAGAGTGGACTATTCAGGAAGGTCAGTTATTGTCGTAGGACCTACATTGAAGCTTCATCAATGTGGTTTACCTAAGAAAATGGCTCTAGAACTTTTTAAGCCTTTTGTTTTTGGTAGATTACAACATTTAGAAATGGCAAGTACTATCAAACTGGCTAAGAAAATGGTTGAAAGAGAAGAAACAGAAGTTTGGGATATTCTTGCAGAAGTCATTAGGGAACATCCCGTTTTACTAAATAGAGCGCCAACTCTTCATAGACTAGGAATTCAAGCTTTTGAACCTGTCTTGGTTGAAGGAAAGGCAATTCAGCTTCACCCGTTAGTTTGTAAAGCTTATAACGCAGATTTTGATGGGGATCAGATGGCGGTACATGTTCCATTAACTTTAGAAGCCCAGCTTGAATGCAGAGCACTCATGATGGCTACTAACAATATCCTTTCTCCAGCTAATGGGAAACCAATAATAGATCCTTCCCAAGATGTAGTGTTAGGAATTTATTATATGACCAGAGAGAAGATTAATGTGAAAGGAGAAGGCCAAGTCCTTTCTTCTCCTGAAGAAGCAAATAGAGCTTTTCAATTAAATGCTGTAGATCTTCACGCTAAAATTAAAGTTAGATTAAGACCTAATAAATTACCTGAAGAGAAGACGGAAATAATTGATACTACACTTGGCAGGACTTTGTTGTATGAATTACTCCCTGATGGCATGTCTTTTGATTTAATTAATCGGACTCTTGATAGTAAAGCAATCTCCAGTTTAATTGATATTTCTTATAGAAAATCTGGATTGAAAAAGACTGTAATTTTTGCAGACAGATTAATGTATATGGGTTATCAATTTGCTACAAAGTCAGGAGCTTCATTATGTATAGATGATTTTATTATTCCTAAAGAGAAAGACAAGTATGTTAATGAAGCAGAAAAAGAAGTAAAAGACATTGAATCCCAGTTTGCTTCAGGGCTTGTTACTCAGGGTGAGAAGTACAACAAAGTAATTGATATATGGTCGAGAGCAAATGAAATGATAGCAAAGGCTATGATGGATAATATATCTAAAGAAGAAGTAACTGATTCTGAAGGCAATGTTGTCATCGCTGATTCGTTCAATTCTGTTTTTATGTTTGCCGATTCAGGTGCTAGAGGTTCTCCAGCACAGATAAGGCAATTAGCTGGAATGAGGGGATTAATGGCAAAACCGGATGGATCAATAATTGAAACACCTATTACGGCTAATTTTAGAGAAGGCCTAACAGCTCAACAATATTTTATCTCTACGCATGGAGCACGAAAAGGGTTGGCAGATACTGCTCTTAAAACCGCAAATTCAGGCTATTTAACAAGAAGGTTAGTAGATGTCGCTCAGGATTTAGTGATCAGGGAAGAAGACTGTAAGACATCTAATGGAATCATTATGAGGCCTTTAATAGAAGGAGGAGAAGTTATTGTCCCCTTGGGAGAAAGAGTTTTGGGAAGAACCGTTGCTGAAAATGTTTTAGGTCCAAATAACAAGGATATTCTTTTAAAGAAAGGAACTCTTATAGATGAGGATTTAGTAGATAAATTAGATGATCTAGGAGTTTATGAAGTCAAAGTAAGATCTGCTATCTATTGTGAGGCTATATATGGTCTATGCGTCAAATGTTATGGGAGAGATCTTGGAAGAGGTCACGAGGCGAATATTGGTGAGGCTGTAGGAATAGTTGCAGCTCAATCGATAGGTGAGCCTGGAACTCAGTTAACTATGCGAACCTTCCATATAGGGGGAGCAGCATCTGGGATATCCGTTGAAAATAAAGTTGAGGCAGGTATAGACGGAAAGGTAGTCTACGATTGTCGGGTTATTAAAAGAAAAGATCGAACTTTTATTGTTGTTTCTCAATCGTCTGAGATTAACGTTGAAGATGAGAACGGAAGAGTAGTTGAGCGACATAGAATTCCTTATGGAACAACGTTAAATTTTCCAAGTGGGTCGAAAATAAAACAAGGTGATCTTCTTGCTAAATGGGATCCTTTAACCAGACCAATTATTGCCGAGGTAGGAGGTAAGGCGAAGTTTATTGATATAGACGATGGCATAACAGTTAGACTAAAGACAGATGAATTAACCGGTCTTTCTAACATTGAGATTATAGATATAACCGAAAGACCAAAAGGTGAAGCTCAAGACAAACGACCGGCAATACATATTGTTGATGGCAAGGGAAAACAGAAAACTATTCTGGATTCAGAAGCTCCTGCTATTTATATGCTTCCAGGAAATGCCTTTCTTCAACTGCAAGATGGCCAGGATATACAGTTAGGAAGTGTAATAGCTAGAATTTCTCAAGAGTCTGCCAAGACGAAGGATATTACAGGAGGTCTTCCGAGAGTTGCAGATTTATTTGAGGCAAGAAAACCTAAAGAAGCTGCAATTTTAGCTCAAGCAACTGGAACTATTTCTTGGGGTAAGCCTACTAAAGGAAAAGAAAGACTTATCATAACTGAAGAATCTGGAAATGAGGTAGCTACTCTTATCCCTAAAACTAGACATATAAATGTTTTTGAGGGAGAGAAAATTGAAAAAGGAGATGTTGTTTCTGATGGGCCACTAAGCCCCCATGATATTTTAGAATTAAGGAGTCTCTTAGAACTTACTGAATATGTAGTAAGTGGAATTCAAGAAGTATACAGACTACAAGGAGTAACCATTAACGACAAACATATTGAAGTTATTTTAAGACAAATGTTGGGAAGGGTTGAGATAATAGATGCAGGTGATTCTGAATATATCTTAGGAGAGCAAGTTTCATTCTCCAAAGTAAGAGAAACTAATAAGAAACTTGCTGAGAAGAAGAAAGCTAAGATAAAATTCAAAAGAGTACTTTTGGGAATTACTAAAGCTTCACTTGCTACTGATTCTTTCATTTCTGCAGCTTCTTTCCAAGAGACAACCAGGGTGTTAACTGAAGCAGCAACTACTGGAAAAACGGATAATCTCAAGGGTTTAAAAGAGAATGTTGTGGTAGGTAGGTTAATACCTGCAGGAACAGGTTTAGCTAAGAGGAAAGAGGACTTAGAAAAAGAAGAATTAGAAATAGAGCCTATTGATCTTGAAGAAGCCCTTGTTAAAGCATTAAGTGAAGTAGAAAACATCTGATCCATTGACGCAATGGAAAGCAAAATTTAAAATGCGCGACCTTAAAAATCATAATAATTAAATATGTCTACAGTTAACCAACTTATAAGAAAGCCAAGAAAAAGAAAAAAGGCCAAGACAGATGTTCCAGCTTTAATGGGATCTCCCCAGAAAAGAGGGGTATGTACAAGGGTATATACTACTACGCCAAAGAAGCCCAACTCAGCTTTAAGAAAAGTATGTAAGGTAAGGTTGACTTCAGGCTTTGAAGTTATTTCTTACATAGGAGGTGAGGGACATAACCTACAGGAGCACTCCGTAGTGCTAATAAGAGGAGGGAGAGTAAAAGATTTACCTGGAGTTAGGTATCACACTGTAAGAGGAATTCTAGACACTGCGGGTGTAGATGGCAGAAAACAGCGGAGATCAAAATACGGAACCAAAAAGGCTAAATAAGGAAGAGATGTCTAGAAGAAAAGCTGCACAAAAGAGAAAGATATTACCCGATCCTAAATTTGGAAACCTGAAAGTTGCTAAATTTATGAATCAAATTATGACGAATGGAAAGAAATCTCTTGCTGAAAGCATTGTATATGGTGCGTTTAATGAGATAGAGAGTAAGTCTAAAAAAGAGCCCGTAGAAGTGTTTGAAAAGGCTCTTGAAGAAGTCAGTCCTAGGGTAGAAGTTAAAGCCAGAAGAGTTGGAGGAGCTACTTATCAAGTTCCTCTGGAAGTTAGACCTTCTAGAAGTCTTGCTTTGGCAATGCGTTGGTTGGCAAACAGTGCAAAATCAAGGTCTGAAAAGACTATGACTCTGAAACTAGCTCACGAGCTTATGGATGCCTGTGATGGAAGGGGTGAGGCCATCAAAAAGAAAGAAGACACACATCGAATGGCAGAAGCTAACAGAGCCTTCTCTCATTTTAGATTTTAAAACACATCTAAAACTTAAAAAAATGGCAAGAACTACACCACTAGAACTATATAGAAATATCGGTATTTGTGCACACGTAGATGCTGGTAAAACTACTACAACTGAAAGAGTTCTTTACTATACGGGAATTTCTCATAAGATCGGTGAAGTTCATGATGGCGCAGCTATAATGGATTGGATGGAGCAGGAACAGGAAAGAGGTATAACTATTACTTCAGCTGCAACAACTTGTTTTTGGAAAGGAACATCCCAACAATACCCTGAACACAGAATTAATATAATTGATACTCCCGGTCATGTTGATTTTACTATTGAAGTTGAAAGATCACTTAGGGTCCTAGATGGTGCAGTGGTTATTTTCTGTGGCACTTCTGGAGTAGAACCTCAATCAGAAACTGTATGGAGGCAGGCAAATAGATATGAAGTACCACGAATAGCTTTTGTAAATAAAATGGACAGAGCAGGGGCAAATTTTTTAAAAGTTACAGATCAAATGAAGACTAGGTTAAGTGCAAATCCAGTTCCTATTCAATTACCAATTGGAGCTGAAAATGACTTTAAAGGAGTTATAGACTTAATAAAAATGAAAGCCATTTATTGGAGCAACGAGGATATGGGAACTTCATTTACTGTAGAAGAAGTTCCAGAAGAATTAGTTAACGATGCACAGAAATGGCGAGAAAAAATGATTGAGTCTGCAGTAGAAGCTAATGAAGTCCTCATGGATAAATATTTAGAAAAAGGAGATTTATCTGAAGAAGACATAAAGATTGGATTAAGAGAAAGAAATCTAGCTTCAGAGATTATTGTAACTTTATGCGGTGCAGCTTTTAAGAATAAAGGGATTCAGACATTATTAGATGCAGTTATAGATTTTCTTCCCGCTCCAAATCAAATTAAGCCTGTAACTGGAGTTATAGATGATAAAGGGACAAAGGGTTTTAGAAAAGCTGATGATAATGAACCTTTTTCTGGGCTTGCTTTTAAGATTGCAACAGATCCTTATGTTGGTTCTTTAACTTTTGTAAGGGTTTATTCTGGAACTTTAAAATCTGGGGATTCAGTATTCTTGCCGAGGAAAGGTAAGAAAGAAAGAATAGGAAGAATGCTCCAAATGCACTCAAACAAGCGTAAAGAAATTGATGAAGTTAGAGCAGGAGACATATGTGCGGTTATAGGATTGAAACAAGCAGTTACAGGAGAAACTCTCTGTGATGAGAGAAATCAGATAGTTTTAGAGGAAATGAATTTTCCTGAACCAGTTATTTCAGTTGCGGTAGAACCAAAGACTAAAGAAGACCAAGAAAAGATGGGAATAGCTTTGGGTAGGTTAGCCCAAGAGGACCCTTCTTTTAAGATGAGAACAGATGAGGAATCTGGGCAAACGATTATTTCAGGTATGGGTGAACTTCATCTCGAAGTTTTAGTAGAAAGAATGAGAAGAGAATTTAATGTTGAGGCTAATACGGGCAAACCTCGGGTTGCTTATAGAGAGACAATCAAGAAATTAGTCGAACAAGAGGGTAAATATATAAAGCAATCTGGTGGAAGAGGTCAATATGGACATGTTTACATTAGGATAGAGCCTTTAATTTCGGAAGAGAAAAATTATGAATTTGTAAATGAAATAGTAGGAGGCACTATTCCTAAAGAGTTTATTTCCGCTGTAGATAAAGGTTGTCGAGAACAAATGGAAGCGGGGGTGATAGCTGGATATCCTTTGGTTAAGGTTAAAGTTAGTCTTTATGACGGTTCATACCATGATGTGGATTCTAGTGAGATAGCCTTTAAAGTAGCTGGCTCCATAGCCTTTAAGGATGGAGCTTTAAAGGCAGGCCCTGTGTTATTAGAACCCATTATGAGTCTAGAGGTAGTAACTCCTGAGGAATATATGGGAGATGTAGTAGGAGATCTTAGTAGAAGAAGAGGGGTAATTGGTGGTATGGAGGATGGTGCTTCAGGTAAGATCATTTCAGGAGAGGTGCCGTTGGCTGAGATGTTTGGTTATGCTACAGATCTACGTTCCGCAACCCAAGGAAGAGCAACATTTACTATGGAACCATTAAAGTATTCAGAAGTACCTCGTAATGTTGCCGAAGCAGTAATAAATAAAAACGAATAATTTTCTTGGCCTCATAAACTGAAATCTTTATGTAAAAGGGTTTTTTTAGATATTTCTGTTGACACTTTGACGTCACAAATCTAGAATTTGCGAACTTTTTCGGTGGTTGGGCTCATATCCCAAAATTTATGGGTGTTTTGAGCCTTTTTTAATAGTAATTTTGTCCTTTTTTAGGGCAAAGGTTTACACTTCTTGATAGAAGCGGGGGTGGGGTTGTGCAAAGTCAAAGCATAAGAATAAGATTAAAAGCCTTTGATCATAAACTCATAGACAAATCTGCAAAAGAAATTGTAGAGACCGTAAAACGAACGGGAGCAAAGGTCAAAGGACCTATACCTATGCCAGTTAAGAAACACAAGACCACTATCCTAATATCCCCCCACAAAGACAAAGATGCCCGCGACCAATACGAAATAAGGACCCACAAAAGAACATTAGATATCATAGAGCCATCAGAAAAAACGTTGGATGCATTAACTAAATTAGAACTACCTGCAGGTGTTGTTGTACAAATTAGCTTAGATGAGGTTTAAGAAATGGCTTTAGGTTTGATAGGAAAAAAGCAAGGCATGACCCGTCATTTTAGTGATAAAGGTATTTCTGTTCCTGTTACGGTTATAAGCGTTGAACCAAATACAGTTACCCAAGTAAAAACTTCTGAGCTCGATGGATATCATTCAATACAAGTTACAACTGGAAACAAGAGTAAAAAAAGATTAAATAAACCTCAATCAGGACATTTTAAAAAAGCTTCTGTCGAACCAGGTGAGGGATTATGGGAATTTGTAGTATCCGAAGACGAGATTGGCGAATTTAAGGTAGGACAGTCTATTTCTTTAAGCCAGTTTGAAGAGGGTCAAAAGGTAGATATTTCAGGTACTTCAAAAGGAAAGGGGTTTGCAGGTGTAGTAAAAAGATGGAATTTTAAGATGCAAGATGCAACCCATGGCAACTCATTATCACATAGAGCACCTGGGTCGATCGGTCAATGTCAAACTCCTGGAAGAGTATGGAAAGGTAAGAAAATGTCTGGTCATATGGGGTCGGAAAAAGTGACAGTACAAAATTTAAAGATTCAGTCGGTAGATTTAGAAAATAATTTAATCCTTATAAGGGGCTCAGTACCCGGACCAAAAGGTTCTCATATAGTAATGAAGCCTTCAGTAAAGTAGAAATGGAATTTCAAGTCTTAAATCAATCAGGAAAAGAAGATTCGAAAATGCAATTTCCTGAGGCTATATTTTCCGAGAATTATAACTTTGATTTAGTACATCAATTCATTTCATCTTATATCTCTAACTCACATCAAAATACCAAAGGTCAAAAAAATAGGGCAGCTGTTAGAGGTGGAGGAAGAAAACCGTGGAGGCAAAAAGGAACAGGAAGAGCTAGAGCGGGTACTATTAGAAGTCCAATATGGAGATCAGGGGGAGTTACCTTTGCTCATGTCTTTAAACCATCGAAGAAGAAAAAGGTAAATAAGAAAATGTATAGGTCAGCATTGCGATCTATACTTTCTAGACTGGTTAATGAAGAAAGGTTGATAATAATAAATAACCTTGAAATTAATGAACCCCCCAAAACTTCAGAAGTACGGAATCTTTTATTAAATTTAAATCTCTCAAAGGCTGTATTTGTGTTACACGAAAGAAACAAGAATTTTGAAATAGCTTCTCATAATTTATTTGAAGTTAAGATTCAAACAATTAATTCCATAAATCCTCTAGAACTGATTAACGCAGACAAAGTTGTTTTTACAGTACCTGCCATTAAATCCTTAGAAGAAGTACTTTAGTAATGAAAAAAGATATTTATCAGACTATCAAATCACCTCATCTGACAGAAAAGGTAACAGACTTGATGAACCAATCTAATCAATATGCTTTTAAGGTTGACATTAGTTCAACAAAGAGAGAAATAAAAAAAGCTGTAGAATCTTATTTTTCTGTAAAAGTTGAGCGAGTAAGAGTACTTAAGGTTAAAGGTAAAACAAAACGCTCGCGTTATAGAGTAAAAAAAAGACCAGATTGGAAAAAAGCGTATGTCCGTCTTGCTCAAGGACAGTCTATTGAAGTAGGAAAAGAATAAATGGCTAATCAACTAAAGAAATCTAAACCTACATCTCCTGGAAGGCGTTTCAGATCTTGGGTATCAAGAGAAGGATTACATACTGGTTCTCCATATCAACCTCTACTAGAAGGAAAAAAACAGAGGTCAGGAAGAAATAATAAAGGAAGGATTACTTCAAGACATAAAGGGGGCGGTCATAAGAAGCGTTACAGAATAATAGATTTCAAAAGAAATAAGGAGTCAATAAAAGGGACAGTTGAGAGGATAGAATATGATCCTAACAGGTCAGCACATATAGCTCTTGTGCTTTATCGAGACGGTGAAAGAAGATACATATTAGCTCCAGAAGGTTTGAAGGCAGGTGATGTTGTTGAATCTGGACCATCATCGCCAATTTCTACAGGAAATTGTCTTTCTTTATCAGATATGCCTCTAGGAACAATAGTTCATTGTGTAGAACTGTTCCCTGCGAAAGGTGCCCAAATAGCTAGAAGTGCAGGTTCTTCTGCTCAAATACTAGCTATTGAAGGAAGATACACAACACTAAGATTACGCAGCGGGGAAGTAAGAAGAGTTCTCTCTAAATGTAAGGCAACAGTAGGGTCAGTTTCAAATTCAGAACATTCGCTGAGATCTATAGGAAAGGCTGGAGCTAAAAGGTGGTTAGGAGTGAGACCAAAAGTTAGAGGAGTAGCTATGAATCCTGTAGACCATCCCCATGGAGGCGGTGAAGGAAAGACCTCTGGTGGTAGACATCCAGTTACTCCTTGGGGTGTCCCAACAAAAGGCTATAGAACAAGAAAAAATAAACTAAGTAATCGTCTAATAGTTAGACATAGATATCAGTAAAAAAATGCCTAGATCATTAAAAAAAGGTCCATTTGTTGATTTACATCTACAGAAGAAGGTAGATAAAGCAGCTGCCCAGAATGATAAGAGACCTATAAAAACTTGGTCTAGGAGATCTCTCATAACTCCAACCATGGTTGGATTGAACATAGCTGTACACAATGGAAGACAGCATGTACCGATTTTCATTCAAGAAGATATGGTGGGTCATAAGTTAGGAGAGTTTGTTTTAACAAGAACTTTTAGAGTTCATTCTGGTGATAGAAAATCTACATAAGTGTTGAAATGACTGAAGTAAATGCGAAATTAAGAGGTGCAAGAGTCTCCAGTTACAAGGCTAGATTAGTAGCTGACCAGATTCGTGGTAAACAAGTTGAAGAGGCATTTGATATTCTCACCTTTGATTTACAAAAATCTGCACCTATTTTTAAGAAAGTTTTGGAATCTGCCATTGCTAATGCTGAGCTTAACGAAGGACTAGATATAGACAGGTTGTTTATATCTAAGGTCTTTGTAGATGAAAGTTTTACCATGAAAAGAATTAGGCCTCGAGCAAGAGGAAGGGCAGATAGGTATTTAAAAAGAAGCTGCAATATAGCTCTAACATTAGAAGAGATAAATTGATATGGGACAAAAAGTTCATCCTATAGGTTTTAGACTAGGTATAACTAAACAGCATAACTCTCAATGGTATGCTGAAAAGTCTAAGTACACAGAAAACCTTTTAAAGGACATTGAAGTAAGAGATCACCTTTCTTCTCAGTTAGCTCATGCCTCAGTAAGTAGAATTGAAATTGAGAGAACGGCAGATAATGCAAGGGTTTTCATTCACACAGCAAGACCTGGTGTTGTTATCGGAAAGAGGGGAGAAGATATAGATAGGATGCGAGAAGAGGTTACCCTATTGATGGGAATACCGGTGACTTTAAGCATACAAGAAATTAGGAAACCTGACCTAGATGCCCAACTTTTGGCTGACAGTGTTGCCCAGCAACTAGAAAGGAGAGTTATGTTTAGAAGGGCAATGAAAAGAGCAGTTCAAAATGCAATGAGGCAAGGGGCTGAAGGAGTGAAGGTAAGAGTTGCTGGGAGATTGGGCGGAGCCGAGATTGCTAGATCAGAATGGCATAGCGAAGGAAGGGTTCCTCTTCATACACTCAGAGCAGATATAGATTATGGGCTATCAGAAGCAAAAACAACTTATGGGATTATTGGAGTCAAGGCATGGGTTTTTAGAGGTGAAGTTTTAGAGACTACTGTAAAAAACAAGAAGGAATAATATAGAGATGTTACAACCAAAAAGAACAAAATATAAAAAACAACAGAAAGGAAGAAATACAGGTAATGCCCTAAGAGGCAATACCATAAATTTTGGTACTTTTGCTCTCAAGGCAACTTCTCGAGGTCAGCTTACTTCAAGACAAATTGAAGCGGCAAGAAGAGCTATGACTAGGAAGGTAAAAAGGGGAGCCAAGATATGGATTAGAGTTTTTCCAGATAAACCTATAACTAAAAAACCTTTGGAAGTAAGACAAGGCAAAGGCAAAGGTAATGTTGAATACTGGGTCTGTCCTATTAAACCAGGGAAGATACTTTATGAGATGGAAGGTGTTGATGAAATATTAGCAAGAGAAGCTTTTACTTTGGCTGCAGCTAAGATTCCTGTTTCAACCTGTTTTGTAAAAAGGGTTTAACGATGGCTAAAAAAACTTCATTTTTATCTAAGACTAAAGAAGATTCTTCTTCCTCTTTAGGAGAGGAACAGAAGCTTAGAAAAGAACTAATGGATTTGAGAATTTCTTTTTCCTCTGGACAACTAAAAGAGACTCATAAATTTAAACAAATAAGAAAATCTATAGCTCAACTGAAGACGATAGAGCGAGAGAAATAATAGAAAACAATCATGACTCAACAAATAACTAGACAAAAGACTGGCCTAGTAATTAGCTCTTCAAGGGATAAAACCATCACAGTATTAATTGAAAGAAAAGTTAAGCACGCTCTTTATAAAAAAATATTAAGAAGGTCTACCAAATTACAAGCACATGATGAAGGTAATGAGTGTGCTGATGGAGATGTAGTGATTATTGAAGAGAGCAAACCCTTTTCTAAAACTAAATCGTGGAATTTAGTGAGCATTGAAAAAAATAGAAATATAGAAAAATGATACAAGAACACACTTATCTTAAGGTTGCCGATAATAGTGGGGCAAGAAAACTTATGTGTATAAGGGTTCTTGGCGGATCAAAGAAACGTTATGCAAAAGTAGGAGATATAATAAAAGTAACCGTTAAAGAAGCTATACCTACAGCAAGGGTAAAGAAGGGAGAAGTTGTAGATGCAGTAGTTGTTAGAACCAAAAATAAATTAAGACGTTCAGATGGATCAGCAATTAGGTTTGATGAAAATGCTGCAGTTTTAATAAATGCTCAGAAACAACCTATTGGTACGAGAGTGTTTGGGCCAGTATCTAGAGAATTACGAAGTGAACAATTTATGAGAATAATTTCGCTTGCACCGGAAGTATTGTAGAGCATGAAGAAAATAAAAAAAGGAGATGATGTAATAGTTATTGCTGGGAAAGACAAAGGCAAACAAGGTACTGTTTCCAGTTTTCAACCCGACGGTAAATGTTTTGTTACAGGAATCAAAATGGTTAAAAGGCATACTAAGCCTAATCCTCAAGCAGGAATTCAAGGCGGAGTTTTAGAGAAAGAATCATTGATTGATCTTTCAAATATTGCAATTTTTAATCCTTCTTCAAAAAAAGCAGACAAGGTAACAATAAAGATGTCTGAAGAGGGCACAAAAGTTAGGACTTATAGGTCAACTGGCAAGGAGATTAAGTAGATGATTCCTTTAAAAGAACATTATTCCGACAAAGTAGTTCCGCAGTTAAAAAATACATTGGCATTAAGTTCTCACATGGCCGTTCCCAGAATTATTAAGGTAACTCTAAATATGGGAGTAGGAGAAGTTCTAAATGATAAGAAAATGTTAGAACAAGCAGTAGAAGACCTAACTCTAATAAGTGGGCAAAAACCTGCAATTACTAAAGTGAGAAAATCTGTAGCTAACTTTAAGATCCGTGAAGGGATGCCAATTGGCTGTAAGGTAACCTTGAGAGGAGATAGAATGTACGACTTTCTTCAAAGATTGTTAGGTATTGCAATTCCGAGAGAGAGGGACTTTAGGGGGCTTGATGTTAGTTCTTTTGATGGTAGAGGAAATTATTCCTTAGGAGTCAAAGAACATATTATCTTCCCAGAAATTGATTACGATAAAGTGGATAAGTTAAGAGGTATGGATATTTCAATTTCTACTTCAGCTAGTAACGATCAAGAAGGGGAGCTGTTGTTAAAAGCGATGAATTTTCCATTTAAAAATTAGAGGTATGTATGGCTAAAACTTCAATGATTGCTAGAGAAAATAGAAGAAAGAAGATGGTTCAACGTTTTGCCGAAAAAAGAGCAAGATTAAAAGAGTTGATTAGGAATCCAAATACTCCAGATGAAGATAGAACTGAAGCTCGCATTAAGTTACAAAAACTTCCAAGAGATGCTAACCCTATCAGATTGCAAAGGAGATGTGCTCTTACTGGGAGGCCTCATGCAGTTTATAGAAAGTTTGGTCTAGGAAGAAATAAATTACGTGAATTAGCTATGAAAGGAGATATTCCAGGCTTAGTTAAGTCTAGTTGGTAGGTTTATCGTGAGTATGCAAGATCCCATATCAAATCTTTTGACAGGCATCAAAAATGCTCAAGCTAGAATGAAGAATGAATTAGTTGTACCTTATTCATCGAAGAAAATTGCGCTTTTAAAAGTATTAGAAAGAAAAGGCTACATTACCTCCTTTAATATTGAAGAAGGAAAGAAACCCAAAGTAGCTATCACTCTTAAATATTTTGAAGGACAACCAGTTATAAGAGAACTAAAGAGAATAAGTAGACCTGGATTAAGAGAATATGTAGGAAAAAAAGATCTGCCTTTCATTAAAGGTGGTCTAGGAATGGCAGTAGTTTCTACTAGCAAAGGACTTATGACTGATAAGGAGGCCAGGGAATCTGGTCTTGGTGGAGAAATAATATGTTCAGTATTTTAATTTATGGCTAAAACTTTTTTAAAACCACTTAGTATTCCTTCTGAGATTTCACTATCTTGTGAGGGGAAATCTCTTTCGGCAAAAGGGAAATTAGGAGAACTAAAACTTAGTATCCATCCAAATGTTGAAATTTTGATCGATGATGAAAATATTACATTTTCTCCTTCCAATGAATTACAAGAAACTCAAGCCTTAACAGGAACTATGAGGGCACTTACTAACAACTTAATGCAAGGAGTTTCATTAGGTTTTGAGAAGAAATTAGAAATTAACGGAGTGGGTTACAGGGCAAAATTGTCCGGTAACAAGCTAGAGTTAAGTTTAGGCTTTTCTCACCCCGTTCATTATGAATTACCTGAAGGTGTGTCAGCTGAAATGCCAAGTCGAACTGAGATAATTCTTAGATCTATGGATAAACAAATGATAGGTCAAGTAGCCTCTGAGATTAGGGATTTCAGGCCACCTGAACCTTATAAAGGAAAAGGTGTTAAGTACAGTGATGAAAGAATTAGAAGAAAAGAATCTAAGAAGGCCTAAAGATGGGAAATAAAATTATCTCGAGACAACGAAGAGCGAGAAAAACTCGTTACAAGGTCAGACTAATGGACATCCATAGGTTAACTGTATTTAGATCTAGTAGACATATTTATGCTCAAGTTATGCTTAATAATGGATCAGAAGTAATTACTGCAGCTTCCACAAATGAATCAGCTATAACAGAAAAGAATAAAGGTAATATTGATGCCGCGGCTAAGGTGGGCAGGCTTATAGCAGAAAGAGCGATTAAGAAAGGAATTACTAAAGTCGCTTTTGATAGATCAGGATATAAATTTCATGGAAGAGTGAAGGCTTTAGCTGAAGCCGCCAGAGAAGCAGGACTGTCGTTTTAGAGAAGGATAAGGCATGGAAAATATTATATCTAATGACAACCTTGGTTCTGAACTGCTTGAAGAAAAGCTTGTTCAAGTAAATCGAGTAGCAAAAGTAGTAAAAGGAGGAAGAATTTTTGGTTTTACAGCAGTGACAGTAGTAGGAGATAGGAATGGACAGGTGGGCTATGGAAGAGGCAAAGCTAGAGAAGTTCCAATAGCTATACAGAAGGCTTTAGATAATGCTAGAAGAAATATGGTTTCTATTGAACTTAAAGGAAATACTATTCATTATCCAATTAAGTCGAAATATGGCTCCTCCATTGTCTTTATGAAACCTGCTGCTCCAGGTACAGGGGTTATAGCAGGAGGGGCAATGAGAGCTGTGTTAGAGCTTGCTGGAGTGAAAGATGTATTAGCTAAATGCTATGGGTCTACCACCCCCGTCAATGTGGTTCAGGCAACTTTGAAAGCCCTGCAAGAAATGGAATCCCCGAAAAGGGTCTCTGAAAGGCTAGCAAAGCAGTATAAAAAATGAGTTCCAATAGCATAGAAATAAGGCTCGTTAAGAGCTTGATAGGTTCTAAGAGCTTTCAAAAGGGCAGCGTTAAGGGATTAGGGTTATCAAAATTAGGGCAGGTAGTTTTTGTTCAAGACACACCTGAAAACAGAGGAATGATAGAGAAAGCTAAACACTTGTTAGAAGTTAAAGAATAAATCTAAGCAGAAGACTCATGAAATGGTATACATTAAAACTTAATAATCTTCTTCCACATCCTAATAACTCATCTAGGGTAAACAAGAAAAAAAGGAGAGGCAGAGGAGCGGGAAGTGGTTTAGGAAAAACTAGCGGAAGAGGTCATAAAGGGCTTGGTTCAAGATCTGGAGGAAAAGTTCGTGCAGGTTTTGAAGGAGGCCAAATGCCTTTACAACAGAGGGTACCTAAGTTTGGATTCTTTTCTAGAAAGAATAGATTCACTGAGGAATTAAGACTAGGTATTCTTATTAGCCTTAATAAGGAAGAAATTAATATTGAAGTTTTAAAAGAGGAAGATTTAATTAATCAAAACACAACTAGAGTAAAAGTCTTTAAAGATACTGAATCTTGTCCCAAGTTAACTTTAAGTGGAATATCTGTAACTTCTTCGGTTAAAGGCTTAATTGAGGGTGCTGGAGGAAAGGTAGAAATATAGTCATGTCGGTTAACCCTTCTTTAAAACAAACCAAAGGTCTTTCAGAGCTTTGGAAGAGGTTAAGGTTTGTATTACTTGCAGTGATTATCTATAGGATCGGCACACATATACCCATTCCAGGAATAGACCCTGATAAGTTAGCTTCTATATTCCAACAGAATCAAGGGACGTTACTAGATTTATTTAACATGTTCTCTGGTGGGGCTTTGGAAAGAATGAGCATTATGGCCTTGAATATAATGCCCTACATTACGTCATCAATAATAATGAGTCTAATGGAAGGCACAAACCCTTCTTTAAAGAAAAAATTTAGACAAGAAGGGGAAGAAGGTAGAAGGTTAAGAACAGCTTACGTTAGATACGGGACGGTAGCTTTAGCTTTCTTGCAGGCTAGTGGCTTGGCATTAGGATTGCAGAACCAGGGTCTAGCTTTGGAGCCTGGACCAATCTTCCAACTTATTGCTGTTGTTTCTTTAGTAACGGGAACAGTATTTCTTATGTGGTTAGGAGAACTCGTTACTGAGAGAGGTATAGGAAATGGTATTTCGATAATAATATTCTCAAGTATTGTTGCAGGATTGCCAAGGGCTATTGGACAGGCTTTTGAAGGTGCTAGACAAGGTGACTTAAACCTGCTTCTTCTTTTCTCAATTGCCCTTGTAGCAATACTTGCTGTTGCTTTCATAGTTTGGGTGGAGAGGGGACAAAGGAGGGTTACAGTAAATTATGCTAGAAGGCAACAAGGAAGAAAGATGGTTCAGGCCCAAACTTCTTATCTTCCGATGAAAATTAACCAAGCCGGAGTTATTCCCGCTATATTTGCTAGTAGTTTATTACTTTTCCCCGCATCTGCCTCAACTTGGTTTGGTCAAGGGGAAGGGTTTGAATGGCTTCAAGAAATAGCTTTGGCTTTAGGTCCAGGTCAACCCCTATATGTTATTCTTTTTTCAGCACTCATAGCTTTTTTCTGTTTCTTTTATACTGCGTTACAGTTTGATTCAAAAGATATTTCAGAGAATTTAAGAAGATCCGGAGCTTATTTGCCCGGCATAAGACCAGGGGAGCAGACAGCTGAGTACATTGACCTAGTGATGACAAGATTAACAGTATGGGGATCAGGATATTTAGTTTTAGTTTGCTTGATGCCTCAGTTCTTAATCGTTGCTGCTTCAGTACCTTTTTATTTGGGAGGAACAGCTTTGTTGATTTCAGTGGTAGTAGTTATGGATTTTATGGCTCAAGTTCAATCACATTTAATGTCTCAGCAGTATGAATCTCTCCTAAAGAAAGCAAACTTAAAGGGATATGGAAATCATCCCCTAGGAGGAAGGTAAACTTATGAAAGTAAGAACGTCAGTGAAGAAGATTTGCAGAGACTGTAAGCTGGTAAAACGGAAGGGTCGTATTTACGTCATATGTGATTCAGAGCCAAGACATAAACAAAGGCAAGGATAGGAGCAAAAATGGCACGTGTAGCAGGTATAAATATTCCAGATAATAAACATGCAGAGATCTCTTTGACTTACATTTTCGGGATTGGTAAAACCAGAGCCCTAGATATTTGTTCTAAGACAGGGATTTCTCCATCGTTGAAAATAAGTGATTTAAAAGAGGAAGAGCTTGAATTGATTCGAACAGAAGTTAAAAAATATATGGTAGAGGGTGACTTAAAAAGAGAAGTAGCTACAAATATAAAAAGACTTCAGGATCTAGGTACTTATAAAGGTATAAGACATCGAAGGCACCTTCCGGTTAATGGTCAAAGAACTAAAAATAATGCAAGAACGATGAAAGGCCCAAAGAGGCCTATAAGAAGGTAAAAAAATGGCAAAAAGTCGTAAATCTACTAAAAAGCAAGTAAGTGAAGGCGTAGCTCATATTCATGCTACCTTCAATAATACTTTAATTAATGTCACTGATAAGCAGGGAAATACTTTAGCTTGGGCTAGTGCAGGAAGTCAGGGGTTTAAAGGTTCAAGGAAGAGTACCCCTTTTGCTGCTCAAAAAGCTGCTGAGGAAGTAGCAGCACAAATAAGATCTAATGGAATAGAGAGTTTGGAAATAGAAGTAAGAGGTCCTGGGTCTGGAAGAGAATCTGCTATTAGAGGGCTAAACTCTATGGGTTTTAGGATAACAAAAATAACCGATGTTACTCCAATACCTCACAATGGTTGCAGACCTCCAAAACGAAGAAGGGTTTAAATATGGGTAGATATCTAGGACCAAAGAACAAATTATCTCGTAGAGAGGGCAGAGACCTGCTTCTTAAAAGTGGTATAAGAAGTTATGAGTCTAAATGCCGCTCGGAAACTACCCCAGGCCAACATGGGAGAAGAAGGGGAAGAACTTCAGATTATGGCATCCAGCTAAGAGAGAAGCAAAAGGTTAAAAGACTTTATGGTGTTATGGAAAAACAATTTAGAAATTATTATAAATTAGCAGCCAGAAGCAAAGGTATAACTGGCAATAACCTTCTTCAACTACTTGAAAGTAGGTTAGATAATGTTGTTTATCGATTAGGCTTTGCTTCTACAAGAGCTGAGGCTAGACAGTTGGTTAGCCATAAAGCCATAGAAGTTAATGGATCTGTGGTGAATATTCCCAGTTACCAGCTATCATCAGGAGACCTTGTCTCCTTGAGGGATAAGGCTAAGAATCAAAAAAGAGTGCTGGAAGCATTAGATATATCTTCTTCTAGAACAGAATGTGAATGGTTGGAGGTAAATAAAAAAGATTTTTCAGGAGTGTTTAGTTCAATTCCAGAAAGAGAGTCCTTAGATTCTGATATTAATGAGAATCTTATTATAGAACTATATTCAAAATAATTTGAGAGAAAAAAATGACAGATAATTACGACATAATTAAAGATTTTCTTGTACCTACTGAAATCTTAGTAGAAGAACTAGGTCCAACAAGGTCTAAGATAACCCTTGAGCCTTTAGAACAAGGCTTTGGCCATACTTTAGGGAATGCCTTGAGAAGAATTATGCTTTCTTCTATGCCAGGCACAGCTGTATCAGAAGTAAAAATAGATGGAGTATTACATGAATACAGTACTATTGAAGGAGTTCAAGAAGATGTAATAGATATTCTTTTAAATTTAAAAGAGTTATCGGTGAGATTACTTGAATCAGAAGAAGCGGAACTAAAAATAACAAAAAAAACTAAGGGAAAGGTTGTGGCCGGAGATATTGAGACACCTGCTGGTGTAGAGATAGTTAATCCAGATCACCTTATAGCTACTCTCACTGATAAAGGGTCTCTTAATATGCTTTTAAAAGTAACCAGAGGTAGAGGATTTGTTCCAGTAAAACCTCTATCAGAAGATGAAGGTCAAGAAGTAGGGCTTTTGAGGTTAGACGCAACTTATTCTCCAATAAAAAAAGTTTCGTATACAGTTGAAAATGCCAGAGTAGAACAGAGAACTGATCTTGATAGGTTAATTGTAGATATAGATACTGATGGAACTCTTGAAGCAGAAGAAGTTTTGAGAATTTCTGCAACTATTTTACAACATCAACTTTCAGCTTTTGCAGAACTTGGAAGGTTAGAAGAAGTAATAGAAGAAACAGAAGAAAGCAAGATAGACCCAGTAATGCTTAGGCCTGTTGATGAGCTTGAATTAACTGTTCGATCGGCAAATTGCTTAAAGGCTGAGAATATTCATTTTATTGGAGACCTTGTCACCAGAATGGAGACAGACCTTCTAAGAACTCCAAATTTAGGAAAGAAATCTTTAAATGAAATAAAAGAAGTTTTAGCCTCAAGGGGCCTTTCATTAGGATTAACCTTAGAACATTGGCCTCCTGAAGAAACTTAAAAAAATTTGATATGAGACATAGAAAGACTGGAAGAAAATTAAACAGAAATAGCTCCCATCGTATTGCGTTGATGCGAAGCTTAGCGACTTCTATTATTCTTCGCGAATCTATCAAGACAACCCTAGCTAAGGCCAAAGAAATTAGAGGTTTTCTGGAGCCTTTAATTACTTTATCTAAGGAAAATAATGTTGCTAATCAAAGAAAAGCCTACTCGAAGCTAAGAGATAAATCTGCGGTAGCTAAGCTGTTTAATGATTTAGGACCAAAATTCAAAAACAGACCTGGAGGGTACTTGAGAATCATTAAAAGAGGACACAGAGCTGGAGACAAAGCTCCTATTGCTCAAGTTGAGTTGTTAAAAGAAGATTTAAAGGTTTCTAATGAAGAGGTAGTTGAAGAAGTAACTAATTAGCTAGTTTTCTTACTTTTGGTAATTTTTTTGTTTTTAAGAAATTACTTAAATATGTTCCAGTATAAGAAGATTTTGATTTAGCAACACTCTCAGGCGATCCTTCAGTAATTATTTCTCCTCCTGCATTACCTCCTTCAGGGCCTAAGTCAATGATCCAGTCAGAGCACTTAATCACTTCCATATTATGTTCTATTACTACAACTGTATTTCCTTTATTTCTGAGTTTTTCCAGAACTCTTAGTAATAACTGTACATCGTGAAAATGAAGGCCTGTTGTAGGCTCATCTAAGATATATAAAGTATGACCAGAAGTTGATTTAGATAGCTCCTTGGCAAGCTTCACTCTTTGCGCTTCTCCCCCTGATAAAGTAGTTGCTGGTTGGCCTAGTTTGATATATCCCAGTCCTACCTCCATCAAAGTTTTAAGTTTCTTATTAATTGAAGGTATAGCACTGAAGAAATCTAATGAAGCTTCTACTGTCATATCTAGAACCTCAAAAATATTTTTACCTTTATATCTGATATCTAAAGTTTCTCTGTTATATCTCTGTCCATTACAAGCATCACATTTCACATAAACATCTGGTAGAAAATGCATTTCTACTTTTATAAGGCCACCTCCTTGACAGGTTTCACACCTTCCCCCTTTAACGTTGAAACTAAATCTACCTACTTTATAACCTCTAGATCTAGATTCTTGAGTACCAGCAAAAAGCTCCCTAATGGGAGTAAATAAAGCTGTATATGTTGCTGTATTGGATCTAGGCGTTCTTCCAATAGGACTTTGGCTGATTTCAATTATTTTTTTTATACTTTCGGCCCCTTTAATATTTTCAAAGGGTTTCGAATCAAGCTGTACTCCTCTAGTTATAATATTTGATACCGCTGGTAATAGTGTCTGATTTATTAAAGTAGATTTTCCAGAACCTGATACTCCTGTTACGCAGACAAATAAACCCAAAGGTAAGTGTAAATTTAGATTCTTGAGGTTATGTCCTCTTGCCCCATATAAAGAAAGCCAGTTTCCCTCAATCGTCTTTCTACTAGGTTTAATTCTATCTTTGGGTATTTCTATCTGTTTCTTGCCTGAAAGGTAAAGACCTGTAATTGAGGTAGTAGATTTTGATATTTCTTCTGCTGTTCCTTGAGCACAAACCTGACCTCCATTAACTCCTGCTCCAGGCCCTATGTCTAAAATATGATCTGCAAAACGCATAGTTTCTTCATCGTGTTCAACTACTATTACTGAGTTACCAAGATCTTTGAGTTTTTCAAGAGTCTTTAACAGCCTTTTGTTATCTCTTTGGTGAAGTCCTATTGAGGGTTCATCTAAAATGTAAGTAACTCCAACTAATCCCGCTCCAATTTGGCTAGCCAACCTTATTCTTTGAGCTTCACCTCCGCTCAAACTTTCTGCACTTCTATCTAAGGTTAAGTAGTTCAGTCCTACATCAACAAGAAATTGTAATCTTTCTCTAATCTCTTTTATTATCCTGTCAGATATTTCTTTTTTTGTACCTGAAAGAGATACTTCTGAAAAGAAATTAAAAGCATCGACAATAGTCAAACAAGTAATTTGAGGAAGGGTATTTTCTTCAATGAATACATTTCTTGCTTCTTCTCTTAGTCTTGTACCACCACATTCTTGACAATCTTTTCGGCTAATTAACTTCGCTAACTCTTCTCTTATATAATTAGATTCTGTCTCTTTATATCTCCTGTTTACATTATTTAGCACTCCTTCAAAAGGAAAGAGTCTTTCAACAAGCTTTCCTCTTTTACTTCTCCAACTAAAATTCACCACTTTTCCATCAGAGCCAAAAAGAATTAAGTTCTTCGTCTCCTCACTTAAATTTTTAAAGGGTTCATCAAGAGAAAAACTATATTGTTTAGACAAACATTTAATTAAGTGAAAATGAAACCTGTGACTAACATCCCATCCTCTAATAGCTCCTTCAGTTAGGCTAAAGAGTGGTTCATGAATAACCTTTGCTTCATCAACATATGGTTTCACTCCCAGCCCTTCACACTCTGGGCAAGCTCCGGAAGGATTGTTAAAGGTGAAAAGTCTAGGTTCTAACTCTGGAATACTGTATCCACATTCTGGACAAGCCATCATCGATGAAAAAGTGATTTCATTATTTGACTCTATATCAACTACTTTAATTATCCCTTCGCCAACACCTAAACCATTGTCTACGGACTCAGATAGTCTTAAGATAAAATCCCCTTCTTGTTTTGATTTAGAGGGTATTTGAAGTCGGTCGATAACTGCTTCAATAGTGTGTTTCTTATTTTTATTTAGCTTTGGTGTATCATCGATGTCTACAACTATTCCATTCACCCTAACTCTTACATAACCTTGTATCTTCAATTCTTCAAAGACATGTAAGTGCTCTCCTTTCTGTTCTACTATTAGAGGAGCTAAAAGCATGAGTTTGTTTCCCTTGTAACTTCTTAATATTAGGTCCCCAATCTGTTCAACTGTTTGACCCTCTAAAGAAACTTTGTGAGTAGGGCATTTAGGAGTTCCTGCTCTAGCAAAGAGTAATCTCAGATAGTCATAAATTTCGGTTACCGTACCAACAGTAGATCTGGGATTGTGAGAGGTAGATTTTTGTTCAATAGAAATAGCAGGTGAAAGTCCTTCGATATGGTCTACGTCAGGTTTCTCCATGATTGATAAAAACTGTCTGGCATAAGAAGACAACGATTCAACATATCTTCTTTGCCCTTCAGCATAAAGAGTGTCAAAAGCTAAAGAAGACTTACCTGAACCTGATATACCGGTTATTACAACCAGTTTATTTCTTGGGATATCAACATCTATATTTCTTAAGTTGTGTTGTCTAGCTCCCTTGACTTTAATGTATTGCATTTAGTTAAAACTTTTGAACTGTAAAATATAAAAACTGATTATAATCTCTTAGACAAAAACAGATAACTTAATTAAATAAAGGATAGAAATGGCAAGAAGTGGAATAAATAAAGTGATTCTAGTTGGAAACTTAGGTCAAGACCCAGAGATTAAATATACAGCCGGTGGAGCAGCTGTGACAACTCTAAGTATAGCCACTTCTGATTCATGGAAAGATAAGGATTCTGGAATGGAGCAAGAGAGAACTGAATGGCATAGGGTTGTACTTTGGAGAAGGTTGGCTGAAATAGCAGGTGAATATCTCAAAAAGGGATCAAAGGTTTATATAGAGGGGCAGCTCCAAACCAGAAAGTGGGAAAAGGAAGGACAAACTAGATATACAACAGAAATAATTGCTAGAGATATGCAATTTTTAGACAGTAAGGGAAGTGCAAGTCCTTCTGATCAAGAAGACCCCGGGTTAACTAGCAATCAATCAACTCAGGATGTTTCTGATAGTTTAATCGAAGATGACGATATACCTTTTTAACTAAATTTTTCGAAAATCAAGCAAGCATTAGTTCCACCGAAACCAAAGCTATTACTTAGAATCCTAGTGGATTGGAAGTCTTTATTTTTTAAGAGGATTGGAGCTGTTTTAATTTCTTCATCTAGATGCTCTATATTTGCTGAACCAACGAGAAAACCTTCTTTTAGCATAATCAAGCTGAATATAGATTCTTGAACTCCTGCTGCTCCCAAAGAATGACCCGATAGAGATTTGGTAGAACTAATATATGGAATGTCTTTCCCGAAAAGACTAGAGATGGCTTCTATTTCTACAATATCCCCAAGTGGAGTACTTGTACCATGAGCGTTAACATAATCTATTTTCTTTTTGCCGACCATGTCCCAAGCCATCTCCATACACCTGTATGCTCCCTCACCTGAAGGACTTACCATATCTTCCCCATCAGAAGTAGCCCCATATCCAGTTAGTTCAGCATATATGTGAGCTCCTCTATTTTTAGCGTGTTCCATCTCTTCCAAGATAATGACACCTCCTCCGCCAGCAATTACAAAACCATCTCTATCCTTATCAAAAGCTCTAGAAGCAGAGCTGGGATGGTCATTAAACTTTGTTGATAAAGCTCCCATTGCGTCAAACAAGCTAGTCATCCCCCAGTGTTCAGCTTCTGCTCCACCAACTATAACTATGTCCTGCTTATTTAATTGAATTTGTTCCATACCAGAACCTATGCAGTGGGCGCTGGTTGAGCAGGCTGAAGAAATAGAATAATTTATTCCTTTTATGCCAAGCGAAGTTGAGAGACATGCAGATACCGTACTTCCCATCGCTCTTGTTACTCTGTAAGGACCTATCCTTTTTAAACCTTTAGACCTTAAAATGTCTGCTGAGTCTATTTGGTCTTCAGAAGAAGCCCCACCAGAACCCATAATTAATCCTGTTCGGTTATTAGAAATGTCTTCCTTAGATAGATTCGAATCTTCTATAGCTTGAAGTGCACTAAGGTATCCATAGGCAGCGGCGTCACCCATAAAACGATAGATTTTTCGATCAATCAATCCTTTTAAATCTATATCTTTAACATTGCCGGAAACCTGACTTCTAAGACCTATCTCTTTGTTAGCCTCATTAAAGGTAATTCCTGAAGATAAGGTTTTTAAGGATTTAGTAACTTCTTCAGTGCTGTTTCCTATACTGGAGATAATTCCCAGACCTGTAACTACAGTTCGTTTCATCTTTATTAAAATGCAGAGGTATCTTCAAACAAACCTACCCTTAAACCTTTTGCTGTATAAATGATTCTGTCATCCACAGCCATAGTGCCATTGGCTATACCTACAGTAAGGTTTAGTTTTAACACTCTTTTCATATCAATTTCATAAGTTACCTTCTTAGCTGTTGGCAAAACTTGTCCAGTAAATTTAACTTCTCCAGCACCTAAAGCTCTTCCCTTACCAGGATTATCAAGCCAACAGAGAAAGAAGCCGACAAGCTGCCACATTGCATCAAGGCCTAAGCAACCCGGCATCACCGGATCTTCTTTAAAGTGGCAATCAAAAAACCAAAGAGTGGGGTTGATATCAAGTTCTGCAATTATTTTTCCTTTATTAAATTCTCCACCTTCAATAGAAATGTGATTAATTCTATCGAACATCAACATATTAGGAGTAGGTAATCTTCCATTGCCTTCCCCAAATAACAATCCATTCCCACAAGTTAACAGTTCTTCTTTGTTGTAAGTATTTTTAGCAATAAAAGTCATAAAAATATTTTTTGAGCAAATTTATATAAATTGATAGCTATTATTTTATCAGTAAAAAAGATTTTTGATTCTAAGCTGTATTATTTAGATCTTTCTTTCAGGTTAGTTACAACAGCCCTAAGTGATTCTTTGTAAATAGAATCCTGAAACTTATCTAATAAATTTAAACATTTCTCAGAATATTCGTTTGTTACTTTTTCTACTTCTTTGACTGCTCCCGACCTAGAAATGATGTTGATAACTTCATACAGTTTCCCTTCGTCTCTGGTTTCAAAAGCTCTTTTTAGTAGCCTAAGGTCATCAGTATTTGCAAGATCATAAGCTTTAATTAAAGGCAAGGTAATCTTTCCTTCTAGGAAGTCTTTTCCAATCTTTTTTCCTGTTCTTAATTCATCGCCGTAATAATCAAGAAGATCATCTGTAAGCTGAAAAACTATCCCTAAGGCATAAGCAAATTCGCAAGAAGTTTTTACTAGGTTTTCTTCAGCTTCTGCTATAAGGGCGGCAGTATGTGCACAAGCTTTAAAAAGCTCAGCCGTTTTTCTACCAATAATCTCGAAGTAATCTTCTTCTTTGATACTTTTAGACTCTAGAAAATTTAATTGCATAACTTCTCCTTCTGAAATCCTATTTGTTGAATCCGCAAGCGTTTGAATGATTTGTTTATTTTTTAAAGAAGCCATCAATTGAAAGGCCTTTGAATAAACAAAATCTCCAACAAGAACACCATGTGCGTTGTTCCATTTCTTGTGGATACTAATTTTTCCTCTGCGTAACTCACTTTGATCAACCACATCATCATGGATCAGAGTTGCTGTATGAAGAAGTTCAATTGCGGTGGCAAGCTTTGTTAATTCATTGCCCTGATAGTTTAATGCTCTTGCTATTAGAATGGTTATAGTAGGACGTATTCTCTTGCCTCCTGATTGAACAATATAAGAACTCACTTCCGTTGCTAGTTCGATGTCAGAACTGATAGATTCTTTTAAGAAAGTCTCAAGTTCTTCTAATTCTGGTTTTATATGTTTATGAGGATCAATGTTCATTGTCAATTTGAATATTCTAGTTTATCTTGGAAATAGATTCTTTTATTGCGATAAGTTTTGCTTTTTCGTATAGTGCGCACCCTTACATTTCCAGTTTTGGAGTTACATATGTTTGCTGTTATAGAAAGTGGAGGAAAACAACATAAAGTTGCCAAAGGTGATTACCTCAGGGTTGAACTTTTAAGTGTAGAAGAAGGCTCAAAGGTAGAGTTTGATAAAATACTTTTGATTTCTGATGGGAAGGATTCAAAAGTTGGCACTCCTTTCCTCAAAAAGGCAAAAGTTACTGGCAAAGTGGTAAGACATGGAAAATCAGATAAAATTAAAGTGTTTAAGATGAAAAGAAGAAAAGACTATCGTAGAACCTATGGACATAGACAGAATTTTACTGAGGTATTAATAGAGGCTATAAGCTCTTAGCTTATAAGTAAGATATGGCTCATAAAAAAGCAGGTGGAAGTAGTAGAAACGGGAGGGACTCTCAATCCAAACGTCTCGGAGTGAAAAGATTTGGAGGAGAAAAGGTCTCAGCTGGGTCAATCTTGGTAAGACAAAGAGGGACTAAATTTCATCCTGGAGAAAACGTTGGATGCGGTAAAGATCATACCCTTTTTGCCAAAGTAGACGGCGAAGTATTCTTCACAAAAAAAGGAATTAAACTTCGCCAATTTGTAAGCATTGACGCCTCTTAGGGCCTTACTTTTTTCGTATATTTTAGAATAGTTCAATGAATTTCATTGATGAAGTGCTCATCAAAGTTTCTGCTGGAGACGGTGGCAACGGATGTTTAAGTTTCAGGAGAGCCAAAAATCTACCCAAAGGGGGACCTGATGGTGGCAAAGGTGGTTCTGGTGGAGATGTGATTTTAAAAGCCAACCCTAATTTAAATACTTTGGCTAGGTTTAGATATGAAAAGTATTTTCAAGCTACCAGCGGTAAAAAGGGCTTAAGCATGAATAAAAGTGGAGCTGATGGAGAAGATCTCATTATCGAAGTACCTCTAGGCACAATTATTTACGATGAAACTATCAAGGAAAAGATTGCTGATTTAGATTCTGATCAGGAAGAGGTAGTGGTTGCAAAAGGAGGTAAGGGAGGTCTAGGAAATCTTAGATTTAAGAGTTCTACTAATAGATCTCCTAGAAGGACAACGCAGGGAGAGGGAGGAGGAAGTTTGGACTTAAAACTGGAATTGAGAGTTCTTGCTGATGTAGGCTTATTAGGTAAACCAAATTCAGGTAAATCTTCTTTGGTAAATGCTGTTTCTAGTGCACATCCCAAGATAGCAGACTACGAGTTCACCACTCTAAAACCTAGCCTTGGAGTAGTAGATTACATTTCAGATAAAAGTTTTGTAATCAGCGATATTCCAGGTCTCATAAGTGGAGCATCTAAAGGCGTGGGTTTAGGTTTCCAGTTTTTAAGACATCTCTCAAGGACAAGACTGATCCTACAAATAATTGATGTAGAAAACAAAGAAGTAAAAGGTATAGAAACTGAAAGTAAAGAATTATTAAAAGAACTTGCGGAATTTGATTCAAATTTAACTCAAAAGGTTCAGTGGTTGTTATTGAACAAAATAGATTTGATTTCTAAGGAACAACAAATGAAACTGGAAAGAAGACTCAAGAAACAACAAGATTTAAAGGTTTACCTTATTTCAGCTAAACAAAGGTTGGGTACTGAGAGCTTAATGAAAGAGATAGGCTTTGCATTGGAGAAGATTGATCAATAAACCAAAAGAAAGGTGGGTGATAAAAGCCGGAAGCAGCCTTGTTGCAGGTAATGATGCTGGGATAGATAAATCTTTTATCCAAAATCTTGTATCTCAAGTAAATAAGTTGTTAAAACAAGGCATTCAAGTGATTATTGTTTCTTCTGGGGCAGTAGCTAAAGGTATGTATGAATTAAATTTGAAAGAAAGGCCAAATTCTCTTCATCTTTTGCAGGCTACAGCAGCTGTGGGTCAATTAGGACTAATTAACTCTTACCAATTAGAATTTTCCAATTTTGATATAAAAACGGCACAAGTTTTAATCAGTCACGATGACATTGCGAATCGGGAAAGATATTTAAATGCGAGAAGAAGTTTAACCACCCTCCTGGAGATGAGAGTTGTTCCAATTGTTAACGAGAACGATAGCGTCTCTACCGAGGAAATAAGTTTTGGGGACAATGATACTTTAGCAGGGGCCATAGTAGGACTTACTGATGCAGATCGATTTGTTATGTTGAGTGATCAGAAGGGAGTCTATTCTCAAGATCCACAAAAAGAGAAAAACGCCAAACTTTTAAGTGTTATTAATTTAGACGATGCATCCACTGAAATAGACAGAATAACTGAAGGATCCTCAGGTAGCTTAGGCCGAGGAGGGATGAAAACTAAAATAAAAGCGGCTAGACTTTCTCTTGATTCAGGTGCAAAAACTTGGGTAGCGGATGGTAATGATCCAGAGGCTTTAATTAAAATTTTTAATGGACAACAAGTTGGAACACTCTTTGAAGGAGAGAGAGACAAACTTCAATCCAGAAAGAAATGGATCGCTTCTTTAGGCATCCCTAAAGGTAAATTGATTCTAGATGATGGTGCAGCTAAAGCTATTGTTGAGGATGGAAGCAGTCTTTTACCTGTAGGAGTAACAACAATTGAAGGTGAATTTGAAAAGGGAGCTTTGGTTGTTTGTTTAAATAATAATGAAGAAGTTGCAACGGGATTTTGCAATTTTAACTCTTTGGAATTAAAGCTTATTTTAGGTCTTAAGTCAGAAGAAATTTCTTCGACATTGGGGTATGCCTCGGAAGAAGAGGTTATTCATAGAGATAATTTGGTTCTCAGTTAAAGAGATTTAATTTTTTTATTAAGGCGAGACTTAGTTCTGGAAGCTTTGTTTGCATGTATTACTTTTTTGTTGGCCATAGTATCCAGAACTTTTTCAGCTTTCTTAAAAGCTTCCGAAGCAGCTTGCTTGTCCCCAGACGCTATAGCCGAGTCAACGGCCTTTACGGCTGTTCTGGTAAGAGCTCGCTGAGAGCTCTTTAAAATATTCCTCTTAATATTCTGTCTAGATCTTTTTAATACCGATTTGATTCTTAACTTTTCTCTATTAGCCATATACTTGTCTTACTTGAAGAGCCGCGCATGATGCATTCTGTGAAGACCAGTGTCAAGTGAGTATCAATAAATGGGAGAGAAAAGAAAAAGATTCCTTATAGCTATTCTTAGATTTCATGGAGATGTCCTCCTGACGACGCCTTTGATTGATGAAATCAAGCGAATTCATCCTAAATCAATCCTGGATCTTTTGGTTTATAAGGGCACGGGTGTGCTTCTTGAAGCTGATAAAAGAATTAATCATATTTTAGAAGCAGAACCTTCATCTGGGCTTAATCCTATAAAGAGGTTAATTGAGGAGATAAAACTCCTGCGACAATTAAGAAAGGCTAAATATGATTATGGTTTATTTTTGACTACCCAATGGCGAATGGCTTTAATGGGAAGAGCTTTAAGAAACGCTAAAACGGCAGCAGTGGATGACATAAAGAGAAGGAAACCTTTCTGGGTTAATAGTTTTTCTTCAATTTTTCCTGAGGCTGGTGACAGTCACATAGTTGAAAGAAATCTGAGTGCTCTCAAAACCTTGGGCATTGAAAGGAAAGAAGAGAAAGTAAGTTTAAGTCTTACCATTCCTGAGAAAGTTGAAGAATCAATTAACAAAATGAGAAAAAAACATTCAATAACAGGCGATTATTGTGTTTTTCATCCCGTTTCAAGAAGAGACAGCAAGCAGTGGACTAAAGAAGCTTTTGCTCATGTTGTGGATCATTACCGCAATCAGGGTTTACCAGTTGTGATTACATCTGGGCCTGAGGATACAGAAAGAAACTATTTAAATGACATTGCAGCCATAACCAAACGTGACTTTATTAATCTTGGAGGAAAGACAAGTTTACTGGAATTAGCGGTGCTAATTAGAGATGCTAAATTTTTTCTAGGATTGGATTCAGTTGCTTCTCATCTAGCAGCAGCTGTTGGAACTTCTGGAGTAAGTCTATTTGGTCCCAGTAACCCACTTAATTGGAAGCCCTGGTCAGAAAGAATCACCGTAATTTCTAGGGGTGGGAGTGAAGAGTTTTGCCAAAAACACGGTCATTTAGAAGGCAAATACAAAAACTGTCTCTGTTATATCTCTCCAGAAAGAGTCATCGAGGAAATAGACAAAATAATTATTTAGGTTGATAAAGAATTAATTAAGTCAATTTTATTCAAATAATCTTTGAGGTCCTTGTATTGGAAGCCACAAACCAATCTTTCTATTCCCATGTCTTCAAATTTCGTCAACTTTTCTTTACTTGAAGCTTTATCATTAAGGTTTAGTCCGCTGACTACGCTTACCTTATCACTTTCCTTGTTTAGAGATTTACACAGTTTCTTATAAGCCTTTAAATTTTCTTTAAGTTCTTCTGGTTCATTAACTAAGGGAATCCATCCATCGCCAAGTTCGGCAGC
This sequence comes from SAR86 cluster bacterium, assembly GCA_022447065.1. Lineage (GTDB taxonomy): Bacteria > Pseudomonadota > Gammaproteobacteria > Magnimaribacterales > Magnimaribacteraceae > AEGEAN-183. The sequence continues at coordinate 79,366 of JAKUUM010000005.1, forward strand.
TCTTTTTATGGAATAGTCTTTCGAACCGCCTATGTAAAAAGGTGGTTTAGGCGGCCTTGGCTTAAACAGGAATTTTTGTTCGTTTAATTGGATCTCATCCTGACTAAATGCTTCACGCATAAAAGTGAGGAATTCATCTGTAATTTTGCCTCTATTTTTTTTGTCTACCCCCAGAGCTTTAAATTCTGCATCCATCCAGCCAAGTCCAACGCCTAATAACAGGCGATTGCCAGACAATTCTTGAATGCTGGCTATCTGTTTTGCTGTGGGTAAGATTTCTCGATAGGGGGCAATCAAAACAGCGCTGCCTATTTTGATGGTTGAAGTGACCCCAGATAGCCAAGCTAAGCTACTTAAGATATCAACATAACGACCTCCTGAACCTTCTGCGTTATCTGGTGGAATGGCGATATGGTCTACAACCCAGATGGACTCGAATTGTCTTTCTTCTGCAGCTAAAGCAGCCCCAGCCATGATTTCTTTGGTTGATTGATCTCCCATGTTTCTAATCATTAACCCAATATGCATATTTCTTTCCTGAGGTATGATTCGTAGTTTGCTTTAATATGCTCTGTAGGTAAATATCCTTCTAGTAATAATAAGGAGAAATGAAGAGATGACTAAGACTACAGAAATCCTGATAGATGGATTTACTTTCACCGAAGGGCCTCGTTGGCATGAAGGAAGGCTTTATTTTTCTGATTTCTTTACTCATAGAGTTTTAGCGGTGGATACTAAAGGCCAGCATGAGACAATTGTTAAAACCCCTTGTCAGCCTTCTGGACTTGGTTGGTTACCAGATGGTTCCCTCCTAATCGTCTCTATGAACGATCAGAAGCTACTGCATTTTGATAATGGTGTATTAACTGAGGCAGCAGATTTAAGCGAATTAGCTACTCATTATTGTAATGACATGGTGGTGGATAAAAGTGGAAATGCTTATATAGGAAATTTTGGATTTGATCTGCACGGAGGTGAAGCATTAAAACCAACCAATTTAATCTTAGTAAGGCCAGGTGAAGATCCATGCGTGGTTGCTGAGAATTTATTTTTTCCAAATGGCACAGTGATAACGCCTGATGGAAAAACTCTAATTTTGGGAGAAACTTTTAGTTCTTGTTTGACTGCGTTCGATATCAATAGTGATGCGACTTTATCCAACAGAAGAGTTTGGGCAGATTTAAGTTCGATCGAAGAAGGTTATGCTCCAGTGCCAGATGGAATTTGCCTGGATGCAGAGGGAGCTATCTGGGTGGCTTCTCCTTCAACCAATGATGTTATCAGAGTAAAAGAGGGAGGAGCCTTGTTAGACAAAGTAAAAGTTGATATGGGGGCTTTTGCCTGCATGCTTGGAGGTAACAAGGGCAAAACCTTGTTTATTTCCACTTCTAAGGACTCTAAGGAAGAAATATGCCTCAAAGAGAAATCTGCCAGAATTGAGACTATAGAAGTAGATGTCTCTCGAGCCGGTCTACCCTAAAGAAGATTTATGGCCTTGTATGAATCGCCTGTCCCTTTAAGAGTTTCTTCAATTGAGTAAGTAGAAAGACCAAGTTCCTCTCTAGCCAAAGAACAATAAGATCTTGGCGAGTCATAAGTCTTTTCCTTTGGTCTCCCATCTTCCATTTCTTCTCCACCTATGGATTCTATTTCAGGAAATAATTCTTTTAGCTTAGCTTGAAGTTCCCAAGTGAACATCTCTCCAGACGGGTCAGTAGCAGAAAGAATGTATCTTGAACCATTTTTTGCATTTGGGCTTTCTGTACCTAACCTGTGGGCTCTAGCTACATCACGAACATCAACCATGTTCCATAACATAGTACTTCCTCGAAGTTTTCTCTCATTCCAATTACCAAAGTCTTCGCCTTTTAGTAATTGCAAGATCCAAAACTGCCAACTAAAGAATTGATTGTGATTCTCACTCATTAAGGGTCCAATTACATGTAATGGATTAATAGATACGGCCTCGAAGCTTCCATCTTCTTCGGCAGCCTTATAAATCATTTTCTCTGTATTTGCTTTGGCCATGGCGTAAGCGATGTCCCTGTTCTTAGAGATATTTTCTTCTGTCCAAGCGCCTTTATAGCCTTCCACATTATCACCACACCAATCTTTCTCGGTAAACACATAACCCTCAGGCCTGGGGTGACCAACAGCAGCAAAGGAACTGGTAAACACGAAGCGTTTTACACTGCCTGACTTCCTAACTGATTCAATAACATGCTCGTTTTCAGTAAAACATCCATCGTAGACTTCTTGCGGAGTTTCTCGATTGAACCCTACTGTGGCACCGGCATGAATAACTGCTGCACACCCTGCAAAAGCTTCGTCATAACTGCCTCTTTTAAAAAGATCGCCTTCGAATAATTCTACACTGCCTTCTAAGTCTTGCTCATTTAGATTGAGAAGGTGATCCACCTTTTTTTCATTACTTGAGTCTCGAACACAGGCATGTACTTGGTATCCTTGTCCCATCAGGTCTTCTACAACCCTTGATCCAATGTATCCGCTTGATCCTGTAACAGCTACAGGGCCATCTGTTTTAGTTATTCCACTTACGATCCCGATCCTCTCCTGTATCTTCTGTCTATTCTCTCTTTTAACTTCTGTACCGGTTATATCGCCCCAAACTATTGAAGCCATTTCCTTAACATCTTTCAATACAATTAATAAAAATTGGCAAATATAGACAAGTATTCTTACTAAGAATAGGATTCCTATAGAAGCCATGATTATAGCTATAAGACCATTTTCAAACATAGTTCTTAAATTATATCAGTTCCAAAGGCAATAATATTGCCATCTAAATCTTTGCAGCCAAAGTCTCTTAAGCCATAATCTCTATCATCTGGAGAAACCAGAATCTCTACTTTTAAATCTAGAAGTTTTTGATACAGATCATCAACTTCGCTTGCAAGTCATCTCTACTTATAACAGCGGCTTTAGCAAACCTTTCTGCAAGCGCCTTTGAAGTGGTAGTTTTTCC
>JAKUUM010000050.1 GCA_022447065.1 SAR86 cluster bacterium
AGCAGAAATAAAGGCCAACCCTACCCACCAAATTACCCAGCCAAATACAGGGGCTATGTTCTTCGTAGGATAAGAAGTGCCTATGAATCCGGAAATGATTACTAATACTAGCAACAATACCGATATAACCTTAATTGATACGACCAGGGTTGGAGACACAAGGGCTCTGCCAATCCTCCACCTTAATAAGTTCAACCGAGGATAATCAAAGGTATGATTGGTTCTTTTTACAAATATGCCAATAATTCCGAAAGATAGTACCACTGCCATGCCCGCACCCGCTATGTATAACCATAGTGGCACGGGGAGGTCATACCGCTCACCAAATCCATGAGCATAACTTATAACAGGTGTGAAATATAATTCCCACGTCAACCAAAACAGGAAAATAACTCTTGTTTTTATGCGGTTTAGATTAAGATTATTCATTAAATCTCCATACTGAAAGCCGGTTAGTAGTCTGTCAAATTTGTTTTGAGGAATAGTGCAGTATTCGTTGAGGGTGGTTTTCACTACACTTTACCACCCTCTCTGTAAATTTAGTTATTGACAGCATATTAGTACCCCGAGAAAGAAACTGCATGGATGCTAATTGGGATATACCTCAAGAAATCCAATTACTTGTTCCTCTTCCTCGTGTCCCTCATGATTACCATGATCGGACTCGGTTTCTTCTTCATGCTCAGTGGCATGGTCTGAAGTCACTTCGGAATGGTTGCCTTCTGTCTCATGTTCTCCATGTTTTTGTACCTCTTCTTTATGTGCGTGTTCTTCTTTAGCATGAAAGGTTATTTTGAATCTTCCAGTGGCGTTTACCTCAAAATGAAAGTTCCCTAACTTGCCTTTTTTAACTTCTTTTTCTATGTCATAGCCATGAAGATGCATAATTCCATTTTGCATGGTCTCTATCTTCAAGGTGACTCTATCATTTTGTTTGACTCTTATGATTTTAGGCACGAGTTTTATCATATTTTCTGAATCATGATGGTCATGTTCTATCATCACCGCAATCTTTAGATCCTCCGCCTGCACCAGGCTAAATCCAGCGAAAGAAAACACGATAACAAGAGCTCTGAGGTTAATTGGGAAAAAGAAATTTACAAACTTCATAGGGTTCTCCTTTAAAAAGTTGGATGATGCAAAAAACATCAAGATAATTCCCTGAATTTCCAGCGAGTGTTTCATCCATATTGTAACTATAATAGGATGTCGACATACTTTCCTGAATTGACAGAATAACACGGAATCTACATGAGAACAGAGACCAGTCTCCTTATTTTAGCGGTCACCGATCACACATGCCTTCTCAACTAAGTAAAGATAGAATAAAGAACGTAGTTCTCCCTCTCTCTGAAAACTGGAAGCAGGATTAAATATTTTTATGAGTAATTAAGCTAGGGTAAAATGGGGCGGACCACGTGTAAGATACTGGCTAAGCAAATAGATAGGGATCAGGTGGAGTTCCAGCTTATTAAGCAACTGGTTTGGAAACCCCGGGTTCCTTAGTAAGTAGTGTTGAGACAGCTCAAAAAATGGATTTGCATTCCAAATACCTAAGGCAAAACAAGTTTGATCTAGGTCTGTGGCAGGGTGTCGGTCTGGCAAATTAGCGGAAGTTGCTTCGGTTTTGTAAAGGAGA
>JAKUUM010000006.1 GCA_022447065.1 SAR86 cluster bacterium
CAGGGTAATTGATGGAGACCTTACTCCAGGTAATTATGGTTCGTTAATGTTCTATTTTGGATGGATGGCAGGACCTGCAATTTCTTTTGCGACACTTTGGATTCACCTTCAAAGATTTGCCCCTGGCATGAGAAGGGTTTTTGCTCTTATGGATCTTCCAGTTGAGGAGGATTTAGGTCATTTAAGAATAGACACAATTAATGAAGATATTGAAATCAAGGGTGCTGGGTTGGTATACCCAGATGGCCGTAGAGCGCTTAAAGATGTTTCTTTTGAAGCCAAAATAGGCCAAATAGTGGCTTTTGTAGGGCCCACGGGATCAGGCAAGACAAGTCTCGCCTATCTTCTGCCCAGATATCATATGGCAACTGAAGGAGAAGTTTTCATCGATGGTGTCGATGTGCGCGATATAAAAATAGAAAGTCTAAGAAGCCAAATTACTTACGTATTTCAAGAAACGCAACTCTTCTCTTTAAGCATTTTTGACAACATTTGTTTCGGCAAACCTGAAGCCTCACAAGTTGAAGTTGAAAGAGTCGCCAAAATTGCTGGAATACATGATTTTATAATCTCCCTACCTGGAGGTTATGAAACCAAGCTTGGCTCAACTGCTATAAGTAAACTCTCGGTCGGACAAAAACAAAGGATAGCTATTGCTAGGGGTTTGTTGAGAGATTCTAAAATTCTTATTTTAGACGAACCCACCTCAGCTCTTGATCCAGAAACTGAACAGTACCTTGTCAATGCATTAAAAGAAGCTTCCAAGGATCGCCTGGTTATTATCATTGCTCATCGTTTATCAACCATTGCTAATGCTGACAAAATTATTTTTCTTGAAGATGGGGTTATTCTTGAACAGGGTTCACCTGGGGAACTAATGCGTAATGAAGACAGTCATTATAGAAATTATGTTAGGTTGCAGACAGATTTGTCTGAAGACTAACAAATTGATACAGCAACTTTGACTTTTGTAAATTAACTATTAATCTTTGATCTATGGATTTTGGAGTTCAGGTTAATGTTTATCGAACCAGCTGGGAAGAAATAAGCGCTTCTGTAATGGCAATGGAAGCGGGTAATTGGGATAGTGTTTGGTTTGCTGATCATTACATTCCCCCCGGAGCAGACAGGGAACAAGAGGCCCTCACAGCTTTTGAAGGGCTTTCAGCAATTGCGACTGTTGCAGGGATGACCAAAAAACTTCGTTTAGGCAACTTAGTCCTCGGCAATACTTATCGTAATCCTGCGCATGTGGCGAAAATTGCTGGGACTATTGATACCATGAGCGAAGGTCGTTTTACGCTGGCCATAGGGGCGGGATGGTATCAAAGAGAGCACGAAGCCTACGGTTGGGAATTCCCATCAATGAAAACGCGTCAAGACAGATTCGAAGAAGCCTGTCAGTTAATTCGTGAGTTAATACACAGTAAAGAGCCTGTTGACTTCAAAGGAGAGCATTATCAAATCGTACAAGGTCAACTTTCGCCTGCTAGCTTTAAAGATCCTATTCCTATTATGGTGGGTGGAACCGGACCTAAAAGAACACTTAGAACCCTAGCACGTTATGGAGATGTTATGAACCTTGATGGATGGGCAGGTGGAGGAATGTCACTGGAGCACTATCAGAACAAATCATCTATCTTAGAAAAGCACTGTGAAGATTGGGGGCGTGATCCAAACGAAATCAGAAGAACTTTATTAATGCCCTGTTATCTCACCGACGATCAAAACTTAATTGATAGAGCAGTTAAAGGCTTAGGACCTGGCACGGTGGCGGGATCAAAGGATTACATTATTGATCGGATTGGTGAATTTAAAGAGGCCGGCATTGCAGAGATTATGTTTGGGGGTATCCCGTCTGGAAACGTGAATTTGTTGGAGAAGTTTGATGCAGAAATTCTCAGTGCTTTTAACTAGTTCTAAACTAGTATTCTTTCAATTTTTAATCTAAGTCTAATCGAACTATACGGGTTCCTATATTCCCACCCGCGAGTAGATCAACAAATGCTGTTGGAGCTGCTTCTAATCCTTTGACTTCGTCAGTTAAAATTTTTAAATCTCCTAAATCCATCCAACTCATTATTTCTGAACGTGCACGCGCATACTCGCTTGCAAAGTCAAACACAAGAAAACCCTGCATTTGAAGACGTTTATTTATTAACAACCCCGGGATCCCTTTGGGACCAGGTTCAGGTGAACTGGTATCGTATTGAGACACAACGCCACAGCAGGCAATACGACCACCCGTGTTCATTCGAAATAAAGCCGAACCTAATATCATTCCGCCAGTATTATCAAAGTAGACATCGACCCCGTTTGGTGTTGACTCTTTCAGTGACTGACGAAAATTTGCTTCTTTGTAGTTTAAGGCACTATCAAATCCTAAATCTGATAGAAGCTTTTCACATTTAACATCAGTACCACAAATGCCCACAATATTACATCCCTTTATTTTAGCTATTTGGCCTACCATATGTCCTACCGAACCTGCGGCGGCTGAAACCATTACCGTTTCCCCCTCCTTTGGCTGACCCACTTCCAATAATCCAAAATAAGCCGTTAATCCATTTATTCCAAGTGGTCCAAGGTAATGCAAAGGATCTCTTCCTTCTGGAATTACAGTTAATGCACCAGTTTTATGAACTGAATAAGATTGCCAACCAGTTGGAGCCTGGACTTTCATGCCTACTGGAAAATTTGAATTGTCTCCAGCTATTACTTCGCCAACTCCTAGGCTATTCATGACAACCCCCGTTTGGGGAGCACCCGCATAACTAGCACTTCCTTGAAGTCCTGCTCTAGTACCTGCGGTAATAGCAAAAGCCATTGTTTTTACTAACACTTCACCCTCAGAAGCTTCTGGCATAGGTGATTCCACCAATTTATAGTTACTTTCTACCAACTTTCCTTCTGGCAGACTATCAATTAATACTTGTCTGTTTTCTGACATCTTCTTTCCTTTTTTTAAAGATTTAGTTTTATTTACGTTCCACAGAACGTTTGATGCACCACCTCATGTGGTTTCGGTGGTTTCATAAAATCACTGTACGAACTTTGTTCTTCATAAGGCCGATTTAATATTGCTAAGAGAGTTTTCATTTCTGAAAAGTCATTATTTTCGACGGCTGCTTCTATGGCTCTTTCTACGAGATGATTACGCGGAATAAAGACTGGATTTGAGCTTTCCATGGATAAAGCTATTTCTTTTTTACTTAGACTTTGATCTTTGATCAAATCCGTCCACTCTTTTAGCCAATTAGAAATTTGTTTATGTTCTAAGAACTGTTTCTTAAATAAAGTATTCCCTTTCCCTTTAATTATTTCACTTAAATAACGAAAGGTAAGGGTGTAGTCAGACTCATTATCCAACATGATACTCAGTAATTTTTGTAATGTTTCTTGAGAGTTAGAGTTTGTTGACTTTAGACCTATTTTTTTACACATTACTGTCATCAGGGCGACTTTCATTTTGTTTGGAAATTGATTTATAACTTCTTGTGCTTGTTCTTCTGCTTTATCTGAATCTTGGTCGATTAAAGGAGCAAGGCAGTTAGCAAAGCAAGCCATGTTCCAATGTGCTATTGAAGGTTGATTTCCAAATGCATATCTTCCATGAGCATCTATTGAACTAAAGACTGTGCTGGGATTGTAGCTGTCCATAAATGCACAAGGGCCATAATCTATGGTCTCTCCTACGATAGAAGTGTTATCAGTATTCATGACCCCATGAATAAAACCAATTCCCATCCATTTTGCAATGAGTTCAATTTGTCTATCGCAAACGAGTTCCAGTAAAGAAAGATAGGAATTACGTGAATCTTTAAGAAGGGGGAAATGTCTCTTGATGGTGTACTCAGCAAGAGTTTTCAGGTTTTCAATCTTGTTTTGGGCTGCAAAATATTCAAAAGTCCCTACTCTAATATGGCTTTCAGCTATCCTTGTAAGGATCCCTCCAGGTAGGGCTGTTTCTCTATACACCTTCTCCCCTGTAGTAACTGCTGCCAATGAACGAGTTGAAGGAATACCTAAAGCATGCATAGCTTCACTGACTATATATTCTCGGATAACCGGCCCCAGCGGAGCCCTACCATCTCCTTGTCTCGAAAACTTTGTTTGTCCTGACCCTTTTAACTGAATATCATAATGTTTTTGTTCAGGGGTACTTATTTCCCCTAACAACACTGCTCTACCATCCCCTAATTGACTTACAAATTGTCCAAATTGGTGACCCGCATAGGCAAGGGCTATGGGGGAAGATCCTTTTGGAATGACATTCCCGGAGAATAATTCTGCAAGTTGTTTTCTAGTTTTGCTTTCATCAATTCCTAAAGTCTTTGCCAGATTATCATTAAATATTATTAGTTGGGGGTCTTGAACTGGAACGGGATTAATTCTTTCAAAGAATTCCTGAGGAAGACCATTGTAACTATTATCAAAAAGCATAGATTTACTAGAAAGCTGATCCCATCAAATCTTCAAAATTTCTTCTGAAGAATTTATCTTGATCTGTTTCTGATAGTTCTTTGGTAGCTTTCTCAAATCTTGCCATTGGATTTCTTCCTCCTTCTACATGAGGATAATCAGAAGAAAACATAAAGATATCTGTACCTGCTTCATTGATAATCCAGTCAGTGGGTTCTGTTGGATAGGGAGTTACTCTGACTTGCCTTTCAATGTATTCACTAGGTTTTAATTCAAGTTTCTGCAATCTTTCTTCATGTCTCCCAAAGGCCTCAAAGGCAGAATCAAGTTGCCGCATAAATCCAGGAACCCAGACAGAACCAAGTTCTATAACTCCTATCTTCAATTTAGAAAAACGATCCAGTACTCCATCAAGAATAAGGAGCGAAAGTGCTTGCATAGGCCCACTGGAGATAGCCATATAAGAAATTGAGCGGAAGTTTTCTTCACCGCCGTGGAAGTCCGTTACCGGAGGCATGCCATTATTTTTATGGGCTAGAGGTAAAACACGATCAGCTACCCCAACATGAAAAAGGATTGGAACTTCAGCTTCCTGAGCTTGAGCCCAAACTTTTTCTAGATCTACATGACTAGTTGAATGATTTTTTGGACATGCCCAGGGAACCAATAAGGCCTTTGCACCAAATTCTAAAGCTTCATTTGCAGCTATAGGAGCCTTTTCTAGGTCAGCTAGAGGAACATAACAAACTGGGAAGAGTCTTTCATCTTTATCACAAAAGGCAATTTGAGACCTATTTGTTGCACTAGCTATTTCGTATAAAAAGTCCATATCATCTCGATGTTCTAGATCTTCAAGCCAAACATTTGGAGAAGTTGGAAAGACAAGTTGAGTTGCTACTCCCAGATAATCAATAGCTTCAGAGCGATCATGACCATCAAACGCTCCTAAAGCTTGGTAATTTTTTCGCAACATTATCTCTTTTTCATTCAATGTTCTGTATTCTTCTTGTTTATGGAGCTCAGCCATTGCTTCCAAACTCTCTAAACTACCTACAAGAGACTTAGCAAAACGCTTCCTAAAAACCTTTTTTACTTTTTCAGTTCCGAATTCGTCATACCAATTAGGAAGTTCCATCGTATGTGAATCGGCATCATGTACCACTCTGTTGTTTATATAAGGCATTTTCTTTCCTTTGGAACTTTCCTAACTACTTGTTTAGTATATTAGAGGTTTTCTTAAGAAACCAATGATTTGGAGTAGTTTAGAAGTTTATAATTACCACCTTGCATTATGAAGTACCTGCTTTCAGAAAAGTCTCTTCTAACTAATTTTAAAGGAAATTTAGGAGAGGATGATTACAGAGAACCTTTATCTTTTCTATTGGATTCTCTTAACCAAGAAGCCAAATTGAATCTAATAGGAAAATTTGCATTAAGGTACCAAATTTCCAACCATCTGAAGATCAGATCTAAAATATTTGAGTTTATAAATAACAAAGACTTAGAAAGGCCTGCCAAACCGGTTTTTGTTATTGGCCTTCCTAGATCTGGAACTACATATTTATTCAATTTATTAAGTTTAGATCAAAGCCACCGTAGCCCTTTGGTTTGGGAAATGTTTTTCCCTTTCCCATTAGTTCAGAAAGGTACAAGTCAACACAAATGGCGTATTAGAAAAACAAATTTATTAATGGCTTTCCAAAGACTAATAATGCCTGATTTAGACCCCGTGCACCCCATTCAATCAACTGACCCGGAAGAAAGCCTTTTAGTAACTACTTTGAGTTTAAAAAGTATTCTTTACTCGTATATGGCTAGAGTTCCTAGTTATGAAGAATACTTAAAAAATACTGATCATACTTCTGCAATTCTCTGGCTTTCACGCTTTCTACAGGTTTTGGAGAGTTCTAACAGGCCTAAAAGATGGTTACTAAAAGATCCTACTCATATTGGACATTTACCTGAAATATTGTCTATTTATCCTGAAGCATGTTTCATCCAAATTCATAGGGATCCTTTAGAAAGTATCCCTTCTATATGTAGCCTTACAGAAAAGACTAGGTCTCCTTTTACAAAAAATCTGGATAAAAAAGAAATAGGAAAGAGAACTTTAGCTTATTGGGAAGATGCTTTAGCTAAAGGAGAGAAAGAAAGGAATAAGATTAATAAGAGTCAGTTTTTTGATGTGAAATTTGAAGAATTTATTAACCAGCCATTAGAGCAGATTAGATTAATTTACTCTCACTTAGGTTTTAATCTTGAAGAAAAAACAGAGAGAAGCATGATCAATTATGTTGAAGAGTTTGAAGAAGAAGAAAAAATTAAACATTCATATGGGTTAAATGAATTTGGCTTGAGCGAAGAATCAGTTCAAAATGCTCTTTCTAAATACCTCAAATTTTAGTTATTAGTTAAATAGGACTTAAGAATTTAAGATGAAAATATTAATAATGGGCCTACCTGGTAGCGGTAAAACTTACCTTGCTCAAAGACTTCAACCTCTCCTTGGTGCAGCCTGGTTCAATGCAGATAAAGTTAGAGAAATGGCATATGACTGGGATTTTAGTCCGGAAGGAAGAACCAGACAGAGCTTAAGAATGAAGGCTTTGGCAGATTTTGAATCTAAAAATAAGAGGGTAGTTATCTGTGACTTTATTTGTCCGACGGCAGAAACTAGGAAGTTGTTTGATCCTGATAAAGTTGTTTGGCTTGATACTATAGAAGAAGGGCGTTTTGAAGATACAAATGCTATGTTTGAAAAACCAAAAAAATTTGATTTTAGAGTTACAGAATGGAACGATAAAAATCATATCAATATAGCAGCTGAGATAAAGCAAGATGTTTGATAGGAAGAAACCTACTGTTCAACTATTAGGCAGATGGCAACCTTGGCATGATGGTCATCAAGAATTGTTTAAAAGAGCTCTCCAAAAAACAGGTCAAGTCATCATTCAAGTAAGAGATGTTCAAGGAGTATCTGCAGGGATGGGTCACGATGATAACCCTTTCGATTGGGATCAAGTCTGTAACAACATCTCTGAGGGCTTAGCTAAAGATGGATACAAGAGAGGAATTGAGTACGAAATTATGTTAGTTCCTAACATCGTCAACATTACCTTTGGAAGAGGTGTTGGGTACGTTTTTGAAGAGGAATCTTTCGAAGAAATTATTGAGGATATTAGTGCCACTAAAATAAGAAAGAAGATGAGAGAGAGCGGGGATCTCAAATAAAATAATTTAAATGAAGATTTGTATTAGCGAATTTACTTTTAATTCTTTCAAAGATACTTTCGATGAAGCCCTGAGTGAAGATGAAATCTTATTGCTTAACAGAGAGGGAAAATTGTCTCAAGGAACCGGTGTCCCAGAAGTTATTTTTGTTTCTTATGAGATTATGTTCAAAATGCTCAAAGACGACCTTTACAATAATAATTTCATTAGATTAGTTGACGGATGTAAATTTATTCAAGCAAGTTGGGCCGGAATTGAAAGTAAAGCTGCGCAGGAATTGATAAAACGCTGTGGCCTCTACTCTCATGGTGGGGGAATTCATGCGATTACGATAGCAACCTATGTTTTTGCTCAAATGCTTCGAAAAGTAAAAGATATTGATGCGCATATAGCTCTCCAGAAAAATAAAGAATGGAGGCAGATGACTTCTGTAGGGGAGTTAACCGATATGGTTCTTGGAATTGCAGGTTATGGAGGCATTGGTCAAGAGGTAGCAAGATTAGGAAAAGCTTTTCGAATGGAGATTTTGGCAACAAAGCGTACTCCAGTTTCATCCGATTATTTAGATAGGCTTTATAAACCTTCAGACCTAAATGAAATGCTGGGCCTTTGTGATTTTGTTGTTGATTGCTTGCCGGTAACCAATGAAACCTTAGGAACCTTTTCTTTAGATAAATTCAAAGTTATGAAACCATCTTCCATGTTTATAAATGTGGGAAGAGGGGAAACAGTTATTGAAGAAGATCTTCATACAGCTTTACTATCTGGAGAAATTGAATGTGCTGCACTGGACGTAACAGACCCAGAGCCTTTAGATGAGAATTCACCTTTGTGGAATTTAGAAAATTGTTTTATAACTCCTCATGATTCTGCTTGGGGTCCAAGAGCACCTGACAGAGCTGTAGAAGTATTTTTGTCAAACCTAGAACGATATAAAAGAGGCGAGAAATTACATAATCTAGCCTAAAAAAAGGCCGCTTAGCGGCCTTTTTTTTAACCTTCGTAACCTACAACGGCTTTGGTTTCTAGAAACTCTTCAAAACCAAAAGGTCCCCATTCCCTGCCATTGCCTGACTGCTTGTAACCACCAAAAGGTGCTGTAAAGTCAGCTTGGGCACCGTTGATTGCGATGCTACCTGCTCTGATTCTATTTGCTATTTTCTTAGCATGTTCTGTTTCTCCAGATACGTAACCGTATAGACCGTAGTCGGTGTCATTGGCAATCCTTACCGCTTCTTCTTCGTCTTTATAAGGAAGAATTGCTAGCACTGGTCCAAAGATCTCTTCTCTTGCAATTGTCATATCATTATTAACATTTGCAAATACTGTAGGTCTTACATAGTAACCCGCATTTAATCCGTCAGGTTTTCCAGGTCCTCCGGTAACAAGTTCAGCTCCTTCTGCTATTCCTTTTTCAATCAAGCCTTGAATTTTGTTGAACTGGACTTCACTAACCACAGGTCCTATCGAAGTATCTTCACTAAAGGGGTCACCAACTTTAGTAGCTTCGGCAGCCTTTTTAGCTATTTCTTTTGCTTCATCGTGACGTCCTTCAGGGACTAGCATTCTAGTAGGTGCATTACAAGATTGTCCGCTATTTAAAAAACAATGCCTAGTTCCACCTTCTATTGCAGATTGAAAATCTGCGTCATCTAGAATTATGTTAGCTGATTTTCCCCCTAGCTCTTGAGCGACTCTTTTAACTGTATCAGCTGCTCCTTTAGCAACACGGATTCCAGCTCTAGTGGATCCAGTAAATGACATCATGTCTATCCCTGGATGGGAAGACATCGCTTCACCAACGGTAGGACCATCACCATTTACCAAATTGAAAACTCCAGCAGGAACTCCTGCAGCATCCATTACTTCAGCAAAAAGGATTGCATTTAACGGAGCTATTTCTGTAGGCTTTAATATCATCGTGCATCCTGCAGCTAAAGCTGGCGCAACTTTGCAGGAAATTTGATTTATTGGCCAGTTCCAAGGAGTGATCATACCAACTACTCCAATAGGTTCTTTTCTGATGACAGTTTTGCCATGAGTTTCTTCCCACTCATAGTTTTGAAGGATTTCTATTGCTTGAGCAAAATGTCCTAGACCCGTAGCTGCTTGTGCAGCTTTTGATAAAGACAAAGGCGCACCCATCTCCTTAGAAATAGTCTCTGCAACTTCATCATATCTAGATTGATAAATCTCAACAATTTTGCCTAGCAAAGCTAAACGTTCTTCCACTGAAGTTTGGCTGAAAGAATCAAATGCCTCTCGGGCTGCTGCAACAGCTTTATCAACATCTGCAGGACTCCCCAAGGCAATTTGCGCTATTACTTCTTCATTTGAAGGGTTGATGACATCAAAAGAATTCACTCCTTCTGCTGGATCCACCCATTCTCCATTTATATAAAACTGATGATAAGTCTTCATATCTAATGCTCCTTAAAAAAAATTTTTTGGACAATAATTATAGCCATCTAAATATACTATGTCTCTACTTTAAACGTAAAAGTTTAGCCTTTAATTGGGGTTGAATTCTCTCAGCCCATTGAGACAAATACTTTCTAGTGTCTCTGGGGTCAATTATTTCGTGAACAGAGAAATTTTCGGCCCTTGGAAAAGGGTTTTGTTGCTTACTCATACTCTCTTCAATTTCCTTTCTTTTTGCTTCTGGGTCTTTAGCAGCAGCAATTTCTTTCTTAAATGCTACAGCTACTCCTCCCTCTAAAGGCAAAGCCCCTGATTCAGCAGAAGGCCAAGCTAATACGTAACCTTCTGGTCCATAATGTGCTGCGGCTGCTACACCAAAAGATTTTCTTATCATCACTGATGACCATGGAACTGTGGACTCAGTTACAGCTAATACAGCTTCTGTTCCATGAAGAATTGTGGCCTGAACTTCAGCCTCCGGGCCAATTAAAAAACCAGGCTCATCTACTAGGCTTACTATAGGGATATGAAACGTATCACATAGTTTTACAAACCTCGTTGTTTTTCTGGCCCCATCTGCAGACATAGAGCCTGCATAAAAATTAGAATCGTTTGCCAAAATCCCAACACAAAACCCATTTATTCTCGAAAAGCCAGTGATTATTCCCCTTCCAAAAAATTTTGTCATTTCAAAGAAAGAATCTTTATCAGAAACCATTGTTACTATATCTCTCATTTCATAAGATTTTTGACGATCTTTGGGAATAATAGAAAGCAGTTCTTCTTCCTTTCTATCTATAGGGTCTTCAGAATCTCTTCTTTCTGTTAACTCATAAATGCTTTGGGGCATGTAAGAAAGAAACTGCTTAATTTGAATAAAAGCTTCTTCTTCTGAATCTGCTACGTTGTCTGTAACTCCATTTAAACGATGAATATGTGAACCTCCTAGCTCTTCTTTAGTCATTTGTTTTCCAAAAGCTCTTTCCACAACAGCAGGACCCGCTACAAGTAGTTGGGCTGTTTTCCGAGTCATCACTCTAAAATGAGAAGCAACAAACCTTGCTGCTGGTAAGCCAGCAACCGGCCCCAAGGCTGCAGAAATAACAGGTATTTCTTTCAAAGTGTCAGCTATGGACTTAAATCTTGATCTAGAAAATACAGGGTCTCCCCCGTAACCTCTATTTTTACTCTTTGCTGGTCCTGCTACAGATCCACCACCCCCTTCATGCAACCTAACTAAAGGCATTTTGTAGGTTAATGCTAAGTCTTCTGTGTACACACTTTTTCTAAGTCCAGCTGGATTAGGAGACCCTCCTTTAACAGTGAAATCTTCTCCTCCTAAAACCACTGATCTGCCATCTATTTTGGCAAAGCCAAGAATAAAATTAGCTGGAGTTAAGGATTGTATTTGACCTTTATCATTGGTTTCAGAGCTACCTGCGATCTCACCTTGTTCTTGAAAAGAACCTTTATCGATAAGTTTATCTATCCTTTCTCTAAGAGTTAATCTTCCTTTGGCATGTTGCAAATCAACTGCCTTAGATCCTCCTTGTTTTTTAGCAAGTTTCTTTCGAATCTTTATTTCGTCTGTTTCTTTTTTCCAATTCATATTCTTTTGGTGCCCCGTACAGGATTTGAACCTATGGCCTCCAGATTAGGAATCTGGCGCTCTATCCAACTGAGCTAACGGGGCAATCTTTAATTATATTTTAATACATCCTCTTGATTTATATTAGGTCTCTGACTCCACAGTAATTTTTCTTTAGGTCAAAACTGCTTCCACTGTTAATTTTTAGGAATAAAATAAAGTAATTAATAACAATATACTAAATAAGACTGTACCTTTACATGTACCTTACATGTAGCATATTGTTTTGTTTTGATAAAATAACATTTTCAGAGTTAAAAGAGTGACGAACTTGCTTAAAATAGAAAATTTAACTTGCCAAAGGTCAAATAACCTTATTTTTAGTAATTTATCCTTCGAGGTGGAGAAGGGTAATAATGTTGAAATTATAGGCTCAAATGGTTCTGGTAAGACTTCTTTACTCAGATGCATTCTAGGATTAGTAGAAAAGAAGGAAGGGAAAATTTCATGGAAAAATCAACCGGTAGAAGAATCTAGGCATTCTTTTTTAAAATCTTGTTTATATCAAGGTCATGAACTTGCTCTTAAACCATCTTTCTCGGTACTAGAAAATTTAACCTATTCACATCTATCCTTTGGTCTGAAAGAAGATAAGATTTTGTTTACTTTAAAAGAAGTTGGATTGAATGACTTTATAAAGAGAACTGCTTCAGATTTATCTACAGGGCAACTGAAAAGATTGGCCCTAGCAAGATGGTTAATGTGTGACCAAGAGTTATATTTGATAGATGAACCTTTTTCTTCTCTAGATGAGGAAGGTGTTCGTCTCGTCCTTAGGATTATAAAAGAACTAAACTCGAGGGGCTGTTCATTTCTTTTTACGAGCCATAGAAGTACAGAGGCTGATTCAACAAAAATTCATTTGGATCATTATTCATGAATAACACGAGTACTTTATTTTCTTGGTTCAGGCTCATTCTCAAGAGAGATCTTGCTCTATCTTTCAAGAAAATAGCCACTTTCCTTATACCTTTAGTTTTTTTTCTTATAGTTATTAGTCTTTTCCCCTTGGCATTGGGCACAGAGAATTCTTTTCTAAGTTCTCTTTCCCCTGGAGTCATCTGGGTTGCTGCATTGCTAGCCTCATTATTAGCAGTTGAAAGTATATTCAATGAGGACTTTAGAGATGGAACGTTAGATCATTTTCTTTTAAGCGGAGAGCCTATTTTTATATTGGTATTCGCTAAGGTATTTGCTCATTGGTTAGTAACAGGTGTTCCCTTATTACTGGCTTCATTAATAAGTACATTCTTTCTATTTCTTCCAGAGGGGGTGGTTTTACCACTTTTAATTAGCCTTTTGATAGGAACTTTGTTGCTAAGCTTACTTGGTGCTTTAGGCAGTGCCCTAACCATCGGAAAGACAGCTATATTGAGCGCGGTTATTGTTCTACCACTTTCCATACCTATTTTAATTCTAGGGGTGGCTATAATTACTTCTGCTATTAATAATCAGGACTATCTTTCTTATCTTTATTTCTTGGGAGCAATGCTTGCAGTTGGAATACCAGGACTTTGTTTGGCGACAGTGGAAGCCATATCTATAAATTATGATTAGTCTTTCAATTCTCAAAAAATGGTTAATATCCATGGGATCTCCACCTTTCTTTTTTAAATGGGCTTCCAGATTGTTACCATGGTTTTCTCCTATTTCCTTCTCGATATTGATAATAGGGTTGATTTGGGGAGTTGGCTTTGCCCCTTCAGACTATAAGCAAGGAGACGTATATAGGATTATTTTTGTACACGTTCCTTCAGCAATTTTGGGACAGTCTATATATTTAATGATGGCAATTTTTGGATCTATTTGTCTAATTTGGAGAGCGAAACTAGCTGGCATGTTTCTGAGATCCGCAGCTCCACTTGGAGCTAGCTTCACCTTGATTGCTTTAATCAGTGGAGCAGTTTGGGGAAAGCCTACCTGGGGAACCTGGTGGGTGTGGGACGCCAGATTAACATCTACTCTAATCTTATTTTTTCTTTATGTTGGAATAATAGGACTTTACTCTTCAATAGATAATAAGCAAAAAGGAGACAGAGCGGCTTCTTTAATTTCAGTCGTTGGAGTAATCATTGTTCCCATAATAAAGAAATCTGTGGATTGGTGGCAAACGCTTCATCAGCCTTCTACTTTCAGTATCACTTCTTCTCCCTCGATGACTTCAGATATGTATTTTCCACTTTTAATTTGTGTTATTGGCTTTTATTTCATATTTGTTTCTCTACTGTGTAATAGATTAAGAGTAGAAATATTAACTAGAGAAAGAAATACTACATGGGTTAAGGAATATTTAAATAACAAGGTTTAAGTATGCTGGAATTTATTAGAGACTTATTTCTTATGGACGGACAGGGCAAGTACGTTTGGTTTGTTTTGTTAATTTTTTTTATTGTTATTTGCTTTAACTATTACTTGCCATATAGAGCAATCAGAAAAATAAAAGAAGAGAACTCTCAACATACTGGGGAATAAGATTTGAATCCTTTAAGAAAACAAAGACTTTATGTAGTTTTGTCTATATTTCTGGGCACTGCCATTGCTGTCCTATTAGTGTTTCAAGGACTTTCAAAAAGTATTAATCTATTTTATTCACCTTCCGAAATTCTAAAAGCGCAGATAGAGGCAGGTACAGAAATAAGAGTTGGTGGTATGGTTAAGAAAGGCTCAGTTTATAGAGAAACTAATTCATTAAAGCTTTCTTTCGAAATTACTGACTTTGAGGAGGATCTTGTTATTGAGTATGAAGGAATACTTCCTGATCTGTTTTCTGAAGAAGCAGGAGTTGTTCTTAAAGGCACAATAAACAGCAAAGGAGTTTTTGTAGCACATGAAGTGCTCGCAAAGCATGATGAAAATTATATGCCCCCAGAAGTCGCAAAGACGTTAAAACAAAAGAAATGATAGCGGAGATAGGTCACCTTCTATTAATCGGGGCTCTGGTAATAAGCTTTTTTGTGGGATTTTCTCCTTTATGCAGATTCATCACCAAAGATAATTTCTTTTACCGTGTCACAGGACCTTTAAATATTCTGGTCTTATTTTTAGTTCTTTTTAGCTTTATTTCTCTAATTTACAGTTTCTTAAATGATGATTTTTCTCTTGCTTATGTAGCAAATAATTCAAATACTCTCTTACCTGTTTATTATAAATTAGCTGCTACATGGGGAGCACATGAAGGATCTTTGCTCTTATGGATATTCTGTCTTTGTTTATGGGCAACCAGTTATCTCTTTTTTAACAGAAAAAAAGATGAGGAATTTGTAGCTTTAACGTTGGCTGTTTTAAACCAAATAATTTGTGCTTTTATAGCGTTTACTCTTTTCACTTCAAATCCCTTCGAAAGACTACTTCCAATTATGCCCATTCAAGGATCTGACCTTAACCCCCTACTTCAAGACTTTGCTTTTACCATTCATCCTCCTTTGCTCTATCTGGGGTATTCTGGTTTAGCAGTTCCTTTTGCGCTTTCTATCGCAGCATTGATTTCTAGAAATATTGATTCTGTATGGGCCAGGGATACTAGACCTTGGTCTCTTTTGTCTTCAGGTTTCTTAACCTTAGGAATAGCTGTTGGTAGTTGGTGGGCTTATTATGAATTAGGCTGGGGAGGCTGGTGGTTTTGGGATCCAGTAGAAAATGCTGCGTTTGTTCCTTGGTTAATCTCAATAGCTATGTTCCATTCATTAATTGTTACAGAAAGGCGAGGACTTTATAAAAACTGGTCCATACTTCTGACGATTCTAGCTTTTGCTGCCAGCATTCTTGGGACATTCCTCGTAAGATCTGGTGTGCTTACCTCTGTTCATGTTTTCGCTTTGGATCCTGAAAGAGGAGTTTTTATATTGGTAATTTTTTCATATTTTATTTTAGGATCTTTGATCATTTACTCCCTGATGAACAATAAACTTCCTGGAAGAAGTACTTACAGTTTAATCTCTAGGGAATTTGGTTTCTTATTAAATAATCTGCTCTTAGTGATCTTGGCTATTTCAATAATGTTTGGAACTCTTTTCCCTTTAATTTATGAAGCTATATATGATGGGAAACAAATTTCAGTTGGACCTCCTTATTATCAAGTCTTAATTCTCCCTTTTGCTATAGGTTTAAGTTTCTTGCAGGGAATAGGCTTATATCTTGGCTGGAATTCCACCAAGGAATTTAGTTTTTTAAAAAGGATTGCTATAGAAAGTTTTAGTTTATTTTTATTGATATGTCTTTTTGTTTTTTTAGTTTTTGGAAAGTTCTCCTGGGGAAGTGTGCTGGCCATTGCAATGTTTTGCTGGATAGTTTCAGGAAATTTTATCGAATTAATTTATAACTCTTCTCATCTTAGAGACTTGAAAGCAGTTTTATTTAAGAGGCTAGCTCTTATTAGTGCCCATTTGGGTATGGCCTTTTTAGTATTGGGAGTAGGGATGGTCACAACTTTCTCTTTGGAGAGAGAAGTTGTTTTGTCTGAAGGTGAGGGTTATCAATTAGGAGATGTAACTTTTACTTTCAAAGGAATCGAAGAATACAAAGATTTAAATTATTACGTTGACTCCGCAAGGATTGAAATTAAAAGAAATGACACTGTTAATGAAGTAAGAGCCGAAAAGAGAATTTATCTTAGTACAAATCAAACAATGACTGAAGCAGCTATCAAACCCACTCTTTTGCAAGATTATTATGTAACTCTTGGAGATCATCTAGGAGATAAAACTTGGTCTTTTAAGTTACAGATAAAGCCTTTCATTAGATGGATTTGGTTTGGAGCAATACTAATAGCTTTCGGTACTTTCGTTTCAAGTTTCAATATTTTAAAAAAAAGCCATGAATAGGGTCACACATTTCTTGCCATTCATCTTCTTTATTTTTTTTATAATTGCGTTGTTTAGTTTTCTTGATAAAGATGAAGATCAATTACGTTCCGTTTTACTTGATAAGAATTTCCCTGATTTCTCCTTGCCTAAGCTTGAATCTCAAGAAATAGTTACTGGTCAAGACCTTTCTGAACTTCCATCATTACTAAATGTATGGGCTACTTGGTGTATCGCTTGTAGGGTGGAACATCCATTCCTAATGAGATTAAAAGAAGAATCTACAGTCAAAATTTATGGATTAAATTATAAAGATCAAAGAGAAAAAGCCCTCAAGTTATTGGATCAGATAGGCAATCCTTACGAATTTAGTATTTTTGATCAGAAAGGAAAGTTAGCATTAGATTTGGGCGTATACGGAGCACCTGAGACTTTCTTAATTGACGAAAAAGGTGTTATTAGGGTTAGACATGTTGGTGTTTTAACCGAAGATGTTTGGGAAAAAAAGTTTAAGGTAATTTTAGATGAGTGAACAGAAGATGGCGTATAAATTCTTAATATTTCTTTTATTTTTAGCTCCTATGGTTGCCCAATCAGATACATCAAAAGAGCTTTATTCTTTTACTGGCACTGAAGATCAAGAGAGGTTTTCTAACCTCTTAGAGACTTATAGATGTCCAAAATGCCAGAGTTCAAGCTTAGCAGGTTCTAATGCTCCGATAGCCAAAGATCTTAAGACTGAAATACACAGATTGATTAAAGAAGGCAAATCAGATAAACAAATTGAGGACTTTTTAAGATCAAGATATGGAGATTTTATTATTTATAAACCTGCGTTTAGAATGAATACTTTGGTTCTATGGCTAGGACCTTTCTTGTTACTTTTAGTAATACTCATATTAGTTGTAAATTGGAACATCTCTTCCAAACGTAAGGTAAAAGACTTAGAAGCTGAGAACATAGTTAAGGCAGTAGAGAGAACGAGGTTAAAGAAGTTACTGGAAGAAGATTAGATGTTTTATATTGTAGGTACAGCATTTCTTATAGGAGTAAGTGTTTACATTACAACAACCTTTTTTGTAGACAAAAAGTCTTTTTACGACAGGCGATTAAAAAATATAGAGTTATTTAAAGAAGAAGAAGAAAACCTTAAATCAATTAAAAATTTGTCTAATGAATCTCTCACTTTGCTTATTAGAGAAAGAGAACAAAACTTGTTACAGGATGTTCCTAGAGAAAAGGAGCTGGCCACATCAATGTACAGAAATCCATTGATTCTTCCAATTCTTTTAGCTCTTTGTTCTTGTTTAGTTATTTTTGCCATTTACTTTCAACCTATTTCTCTTGGATCTCTAAACGACCTCAGAACTCACGATATTATTTATGGTTTTATTCAGGGAGATGAGAAAGAAAGAAATAAAAAAAGGAACGCTCTAATTCTTGAACTAGAAGACCTGGTGGATTCGAAAATATCTACTGCATCAGAACTTTACTATTTATCTACTAAATTTAGAGAGATTGATGAGTACCTTTTTTCAAGTTTGTTGTTAGCTGAGCTAATAAATGCATATAAGAAAGAAATTCCTGCTTATGTTTATTCTGAGTATGCTCAAACCATTTTCTTTAAAGAAGGCAAGATATTTTCTGCAGCGGTCAATAAAGCTTTAGACGTCGCACTTGCTAAATCGCCCACTAATTCAATCGCATTAACACTTAAAGGAATTAACCAATTTGAAGCTGGAGATCTATCTTTAGCGAAGATCTCTTGGGAAGAGGCTATTAAATATAGTAATAATGAAACAGAAAAAAGATCGATCCAAACTGCCATAGACAGTATAAAGTCAATAAAAAATCAGTAGTTTCATAGGGTCAAATAGACTAGAATTACCCCGTAAATGGAAAGATATTGTTGTCTTTCGATATCGTCCAATCTTAGGGCGAAGGGCTTCTTCCCCCCCAAATCAAGCAGAAAATGAGACTCAAAACAGTAAAACTTGCTGGCTTCAAATCTTTTGTTGATCCTACTTCAATCTCATTTCCTTTTGAATTAACTGCAATAGTTGGACCCAATGGTTGTGGAAAGTCAAACATAATTGATGCCGTTAGGTGGGTATTGGGTGAAAGTTCTGCTAAAAGCTTAAGAAGCAAATTAATGTCGGAAGTTGTTTTTAATGGTTCCGCTACAAGAAAGCCTGTTTCTAGAGCCTCAGTAGAGCTCTTCTTTGATAATAAGGATGGAAGAATTGGGGGAGAATTTGCTGACTATAGTGAGATTTCTGTCCGCAGAACCCTAGACCTTGGTGGACATTCGAATTATTACCTCAATGGAACTAATTGTAGAAAAAGAGATATAACAGATCTTACCTTAGGAACAGGATTAGGTCCTAGAAGTTACGCGATAATCGAACAGGATATGATTTCGACTTTAGTCAGCTCCAAGCCAGAAGAGATGAGAGGATACATTGAAGAAGTAGCTGGTATATCGAGATATCTCGAAAGACGTAAGGAATCTGAGTCACGAATTAAAAGAACAAAAGAGAATCTAAGCAGGTTAGAGGATCTCAGACAGGAAATAGGAAGGCTCTTGTTCAAATTAAAGCAGCAGGCAAAGGCAGCAGAAAGATATGCTAATTTAAGAAAGGAAGAAAACCACTCCAAAGGCCTTTTGTGGTCTTCTCAGTGGCAGCTAAAAGCAGATGAAGTTGCCAAAAAAGATAAAAAAGTTAGGTTGCAAAAGATTGAACTTGAAGAAATAAATTCCCTAAAAACTTCTTCGGACTCGGAGATAGATAAATTAAGAACTCAGCAAATGGAAATGCAGTCTGATATGGATAAGATTCAACAAGAATTTTACAGTTTAGGTGCCGATATTTCACGTTTGGAACAAGAAATAAAGGCACATAAAAACAATGCGTCGGAGATTACAAAAAACATAGATAACAACAACTTAACTTTAGTTATTAAAAATAATGAACTGGAAAAATTATCGAAAGAGAAAGAAGAACTGAAAGCGTCCATTGCGGTAATAAGTTCTGAATTAGAGAAATTGAGAAAAAAACAATTAACCGATGTTAATTCAGACTCTCAAGTAGAAAGCCTTGAAGAAGAGTGGGGCGATTTTTCTAATAAACTTACTAATCTCTCAAATAAACTTAAAGAAGTGGAAAAGAAGCTTTTATTTCAGGTAGCTAGCGGAAGAATTACAGAACAAGGCATACTCTCTGATTCGGGTTTAAAGCAAGTTGAAGCTTCCCTAAATACCCTTGCTAAGATTCCTCTAGTGTTATTTGAAAGGATAAAATTACTATTTAAAGGATCTAAGAAGGAAGAAAGGGAAGATAGATTGGAACTTTTAGATAAGACTGGGAAATACGCTGACTTTCAAGCTAAGCTTGCAACGAATATTTCCTTAGCAAATCACCTAAAAGCTGAAATAGTAGCTTTGGAGTTGGAAATCAATTCTTTAGAAAGCCAGATTACTTCGAACAAAGAACCTTCAAAAAAGATGGAAGAGTCTTTGGGCCTATTACTTCAATCTAGGCTAACAGCTGAAGAGAACATGGCTTTAGTAAGAAAATCTATAGATGATGCTTCAGATAGAATTAGAAATATAGAAAAAGAAAGATTAGAAAAGGAACAGAAATCTATAACTTCCAGAGAAGCGCTAGAAACTTTTCGCTTAGAACACCAAGCTTCGATGATGGAAGCTGAGAATATTGAAAAACAGATTGAACAAAATGGTTTAAATATTAATGAACTGTTGCCAGAGTTAGACGAGGAAAAGTCTATTGATTATTATCAGAGTGAACTGGAAAAACTCGAAACGAAGATTTCTAGATTGGGTGCAATAAATTTAGCAGCCATGGAAGAATACTCCCAAGAAGAAAAAAGAAAAGAGTATCTAGATAAACAACATGAAGAACTTACGAGGGCTTTAGAGACTCTCCAAAAAGCAATTAAAAAAATAGATAAGGAAACGAGAACAACCTTTAAAGACACTTTTGACAATCTAAATAAGAATTTAGGGAAATCTTTTCCAAAATTATTTGGTGGTGGACACGCAGAATTAATCCTATTAGACGATGATTTGCTTACAGCTGGGGTAGGCATCTCTGCTAAACCGCCTGGGAAAAGAAACACAAGTGTTTCTCAATTATCAGGAGGGGAAAAAGCCCTCACAGCAATTGCCTTGGTCTTTGCTTTCTTTGAACTAAATCCAGCTCCTTTTTGCTTGTTAGATGAGGTAGATGCTCCGTTAGATGATCTTAATACCATGCGGTTTATTAGCTTAGTTGAAGATATGTCTGACAAAGTTCAATTTGTGTATATAACTCATAATAAAATCTCGATGGAGAAAAGTAAGCATCTTATGGGTGTAACAATGCAAGAGCCAGGAGTTTCCAGAATGGTTTCTGTAGATGTAGATGAAGCTATTAAACTAGCTGCAAGTGCATAACCTGTATGTTTAATCTTGCAGAAATTCTAACGTTAATAATTGGTCTTCTTTTGGCTTTAGTTTTTGTAGACGGCATAAGAAGATCACTCAGAACAAGAAGAAATAAACTTAAAGTAGACATTCTTGATACAACAATAGAAAAAGAAGAAATAGAACATTTAATAGAAAATCCAAATGAGGCCCTTTCAAATGATAGAGCTCCTGTGCACGAAGATCAGGAACCTTTAGATGCTTTATACGATATTAAAAGACATAACCTAATTATTCTTAATATATGTTCTGAAGATTTGGAATCTTTCTCACACTCCGTTCTAAGCGAACAACTAGCTTCTTATAGGTGTTTTTTTGAAGATAAAGGATTTTTTACTTTTAGAGATATCGAAGATCAAATATTGTTTAGTTTGATAAATGCTAAAAATCCTGGAACTTTCTTGGAAGAAATGTCTTCTTCAGATATTGCGCTAGTACTTGATCCAAGTAAGTCAACTAATGTAGTTGAATCATTTAATTTTATGTTTTCAGTGGCAGAATCTCTTGCAGAAATTTTTTCTTGTAGCTTACTAGACGACAACAGAAATCTTTTAACTAAGCAAATGTTGGAACATATGAGAAA
This sequence comes from SAR86 cluster bacterium, assembly GCA_022447065.1. GTDB lineage: Bacteria > Pseudomonadota > Gammaproteobacteria > Magnimaribacterales > Magnimaribacteraceae > AEGEAN-183. Next base: position 21,591 of record JAKUUM010000006.1, read on the forward strand.
TAAGGCACAAGAATATCAACTTCAGCACCTAGCAAACGCAAGCTAGACAAGACATTCATGAAACCTAGTTCAGAAGATAAACTTCGAGTTAAAGAGCTTACTGCATTAATTCAGATTCATTCTTACAGATACCATGTTTTAGATGAACCAGAAATCAAAGATTCAGAATACGATCGCTTATTTCAAAAGCTACTTTTATTAGAAGAGAAATTCCCTGAGTTATTAGCTATATCCTCTCCTACCCAAAGAGTTGGTTCTAAGCCTGCTTCAGGATTCAAAAAAATTACCCATGGTTCTCCAATGCTATCTCTCGAAAACGCTTTTAGCGTTAAAGACCTAAAGGATTTCGATCGAAGAGTGAAAGAAAGATTAACTAATACGGAGAGCCTTGATTATTGTTGTGAACTTAAACTTGATGGGGTGGCAGTAAATCTATTCTATAAAAAGGGAAAGTTAGATAAAGCAGCAACTAGAGGTGACGGAAGTGTAGGTGAAGACATAACACATAATATCAAGACTTTACCATCAGTCCCTCTAGAGTTATTGAAAGGAAGTAACAATAAAGGAATCCCCAATTCTTTAGAAGTGAGGGGAGAGGTCTTTATAGAAAGTTCAAAATTCGAAAGCATAAACAAAACATCGAAAGAATCTGGAAAAAAAATTTTTGCCAATCCTAGAAATGCTGCTGCTGGAAGTCTTAGGCAATTGGATCCAAAGATTACCGCTTCTAGACCCTTAAAGCTCTTCATACATGGTTATGGCTCAGCTGATTCTACTGACAAGAACATTCCTGATAATCAATATGAAGTGCTACAACTTTTTCAATCCTGGGGTCTCCCTGTGAACCCGGAAACAAAAGTTGTTAGAGGTATAGATGAATGCATCAATTATTTCTTGAATATTGAAGGTATTAGAAAAAAGTTAGCTTATGAAATTGATGGAGTGGTTTATAAAGTTAATAGATTTAACTTACAAAAAAAGCTCGGACAGGTTGCCAGAGCGCCCCGGTGGGCAATTGCAAGAAAATTTCCTGCTGAGACGGGAAAAACTGTTGTTAATTCAATATCTTTCCAAGTTGGCAGGTTAGGAAGCATTACTCCTGTAGCTGATCTCAAACCAGTAAAAATAGGAGGTGTAACTATTTCCAATGCAAGTTTGCACAATTTTGATGAAGTGAATAGATTAGATGTTAGGAAGGGCGATTCTGTAATTGTTAAAAGAGCAGGAGATGTTATCCCTCAAATTACTAAGGTTGATAATAGGAACAGGATTAAAAGATCTTCAAAAACTAAACCTCCAAAAGAGTGTCCTTCTTGCGGCAGTAAGCTTGCAAGAGATGAAGGAGCCATAGCGCTAAGATGCTTAGAAACCCAAAGCTGCCCAGCGCAATTACTAGAAATGATTAAACATTTTGTTTCTAGAAATGCTATGAACATAGAGGGGCTAGGAGAAAAAATTCTACAACAACTTATAGAAAAAGAACTAATAAAAGACTTTGCTGGTCTTTATGAGCTGCAAGAAAGAGATTTAATTCAACTAGAAGGCTTCGCCTTCAAATCCGCATCGAATCTTATTAATTCAATCGAAGGCAGTAAGGATACAAGTTTACAGAGATTTATCTATGCTCTTGGAATTAGAGAAGTGGGTGAAACCACTGCTCTTAATTTAGCACTTAACTATTCCGATGTAGAGAGTCTAATGGAGTCTAATAGAGAAGATTTAATTGAGATAAATGATATTGGTCCAGTTGCTGCGGATTTTATCATTGAATATTTTTCTAATGAGAACTCTGTTGATTTAATAACTAAGTTGCTTTCTTTTGGCTTTAAGTTATCTCCTCCAAAAAAAGATACACATCCTATTTTTTCTGGTAAAACTGTAGTTATAACGGGTTCTTTTAGCTCTTTCTCTAGAAATCGCTTAAAAGAAGAGCTCATAAATAAAGGAGCTAAAGTGACATCCAGTGTTTCAATGAAGACTAATTTATTAATCTCTGGTGAAAAACCTGGATCAAAGTTAACTAAAGCCAGTGAATTAGGTATAAGCGTTTTAACGGAGCAAGAACTAATAGATTTATTAAACTGATTAGCATGAAGGCTAAATTCAGTTTCTTCTTGTCTCTGTTTTTAATTACTGCCTGCGCTTCTTCGGGTCCCCCTTCTACATCAAACGATGTTTGTAAAATTTTTAAGGAAAAGAGATCTTGGTATAAAGCAGCTAAAAGAACCGAAGATAGATGGGACATACCAGTCTCAGTGACTATGGCAATAGTTAAACAAGAATCTAGTTTTATAGCTGCTGCTAAACCTGGTAGAACTAAACTTTTAGGTTTTATCCCTTGGAAAAGGGAAAGTTCTGCTAAAGGTTTTGCTCAAGCTATAGACGGCACATGGGAGTTATACCTAAAAGACCGAGGTGGTTGGTTTAAATCTAGAAATGATTTTGACGATGCCGTTGATTTTATAGGTTGGTACAACTCTAAGACTGTTAATCAGCTTAAGATTGAAAAGCACAATGCAAGGGGCTTGTATCTTGCTTACCACGAAGGTAGGGGAGGTTATAAAAAAGGTAGCTACAGAACTAAACCTTGGTTGCTTGGTGTTGCTGACAAGGTACAGAGACAGTCTGACAGGTACCGCCTTCAATACGAGAAGTGCAAGAAAAAGCTGGGTAGAAGGTTTTTTAGGTTATTCTGAAAATTCCTTTTATTAGGGTTAAAATAAAGACTTTATTATGAAAAGCATACTGTTACCTCTGGTATTACTATTTATTGCAATAGGTTGTACAACGACGTTAAAAATAGATACCGATGCAGATAACACTTATAGACTTTCTTCTTATAAAAGTTTTACAGTAGAGACTCCTGATTTAAAGGAGCATCCTTCACAAATAAGCATTAACCCTATCCTCTTACAAAGGGTGTTTCGCTCAATAGAACAAAATCTTATTAACAGAGGGCTTCAAAAATCCTCTGAACCTGACATGGTTGTTAGATTTTTTATTGCTACACAGAGGGAAGTAGAGCGAAGCAGAAGTTACGGTTCATGGTATCGAAGAGGATATCTCGATGACTTGGATCAAAGATTTTATAGAGTAGACAACGACGCCCTCACAATTAGATTCCATGATGCTAAAACCGATGACGTAATTTGGTATGCTTTTTCTAGATTTAAAAGATCCCAAAGCCCTAAAGCCCAAGAAGAAGTGGACTCTCTCATAGATGAAGCAATTTCTAGATTTAACTCTTTCCCTTAAACCTTTCAGGATCTAAAGCTTCGCTAATTTTTTTCCCAAAAATAGGAGGGGAACCACTCATTAGATCGCAGACAAATTGTGCACCTATGGGCGCACTACTTGAACCCCTAGAGCCATGCCCGATGTTAACGTATATATTATGTTTGGTTTTGCCTACAAGAGGAAGATGATCTTGAGTAGTAGCTCTATAACCATACTTTGCACCTTCAATTATTACTTTTCTGTTTGTTATAAGCTTTAATTTCTCTAGATTTTCTTGATTTTCTTCTAAAGTAATATCTTTAATATTCTTATCATTATAAGTTGAGCCAATAATTTTTAATTCTTCTGGAGCCGGTGAAATATAACCTTTAGCAAATATAGGAACTTTTAGGTTCTTAACTGATGTATTGTTTTGTAAATAAGTTACCTGGCCTCTTTTTTTAGAAATTCCCTTAAGATCTATTAGGCTACCATGCTCGTAGGAAGAGCATAAGCAAACCTGATCAAAATCGTATTCATGATTATTTGAAATAACTTTAAATTTTGATGTTTTCTTAATATTAATCACTTCTTCACCTATGAATCTGATATTTGAGTTTTGAATCATTAAATCACAAGCCCCTTTTGGATCTAACCAACCCGCTTCAGGGAAGAATAAACCTCCTTTTGTTAGCTTTATTCCTGCAATGCTACTGGCTTCCTCAGGAGAGACAGATTTAAATAACTTTGAGTCATTTCGAGCTGCTAAGAGTTGTTGGAATCTCTTTTTGGTTTCCTTACTAAATTCTAGAAACAACGCTCCAGTCTTATTCCAATGTGGGCTTCCTATCTCATCATAAAATCTGATTGAGTATAAATATGAATGTAAACAAAAGGACGAGTAAGGAGTATCAAAAGCAGATAATCTGGGATATAAAATCAGGGCCTTATTACCAGAACCTCCGCTAACAATTTTCTTGTTCTTTTCAAACAAGGTAACTTCATAGCCTCTAGAACTTAGGATTTTAGCTGATGTACATCCTGCAATACCTGCACCTACTATGGCGATCTTTTTTTTAAAGTCACTTTTTCTTTTTGTAAGCGTAGATTTAAATTCTGCCCTTAACATGTGGCGTTTGTTCCCAAACCCTTTGATGATCTCTATTTTGAAATCGTTTTCTATCAGCCTTTCTTTAATTATCTTTGCTGCTGAGAAAGTGCTGTAAGTTGATCCCTTATGACTTAAGTTAGCTAATGATTTAAATACCTGTGAAGACCACATTTTTAAATTTCTATCAGGAGAAAAACCATCATGATAACAAGCATCCAAATTGAAAATTCCCGGCTCTAGATCTTGTAAGCACTGACACACTTCTCCAAAATAGATGGTCAGACTCACCCTTTCTTTTAAAAATTCAATTCTTTGACATCCCTGACAGTTAAGAGGGAAAGTATCCATCATCTTGTTTGAGAACAATTCTAATTCAGAATACTTCTCATGTATTTTTTGAAAATCTGCTAAAGATAGCGGGTTGTTTTCTATTGATAAATAATTGAGCCAATTATGTGATTTAGGGTTCTTACTCCATTCCTTTAAGGTAGTCAAAAAATTAATTCCTGCACCAAATCCTAATTCTACAATGTTAAAGACCTCATTTTTTTTAAGTCCTTCCCATCTTGATGGAAGATTATTACCTTGGATGTAGACGAAATTAGCTTCTTCTATGGCCTGATTTTTTGAGAAATATAGATCTTTGTAAGTGCTTGAGAATGGTTCATCCGATATCCATTCCACTTCAGCTTCCTTTATGAATAAAGGAGAATCTTTTTGCGGATTTTGGGAGCCGCTATTTATTGCTTGAAGGAATTTCGTTAAAAGGTATTCCTTTGTCAGCCCTCATATCTTGAGGAAGCCCCAGTACTCGCTCAGAAATGATATTTCTAAGAATCTCATCAGTTCCTCCAGCAATTCTAATACCAGCAGCTCCAAAGAAACCCGCATGATACATGGTTTGTTCAGCCTCAGAAGAATCTGGTCTAAGTATTCCAGCTGCATCCATCATATCCATGCCAAAATTTGCTATTTCCTGTAATTTATTACCACTGACAATCTTGGTTATTGAAGCCTCTGGACCAGGAGTCTCTCCCCTGGAAAGTGCAGATATGTTTCTGTATTTGGTATATTTCAATCCACTTGATTGGCAATACCAGTCAGCTAGTTTATCTCTTACATATCCATCTTTAATTGCTAATTCTCCATTTAAGTCATGTTCACATGCCAGATTGAATGCTTCTTGGAAGTCAGGACCAGAAGCATCACCTACAGCTAACCTTTCATTCATTAGCGTAGTTAGTGCTACTTTCCATCCATCACCCACTGCACCTAGTCTCTGTTCATCAGGTATCTTCACATCAGTGAAATAGACTTCATTAAAGTTGGCTCCTCCTGAGATCTGTTTAATTGGTCGGCATTCAACACCTGGACTTTTCATATCTATAAAAAAGTAGGTAAGACCTTTATGCTTTTGAGCAGAGGGATCACTTCTAGTTACCAGAATCCCATAATCGCAGTAATGTGCACCAGAAGTCCATATTTTTTGACCGTTAATAATCCAAGTATCTCCTTCAAGGACTGCTTTAGTTTTTAGTCCTGCTAAATCAGAACCAGCACCTGGTTCACTAAATAGTTGACACCAAACTTCTTCTCCTTTGGCCATAGGAGGAAGGTATCTCTTTTTTTGCTCCTCAGTCGCATACATCATAAGCACAGGGCCCGCCATTCCTTGACCTATTTCAAAAAATCCACCAGGAATCCTATATTTTGATGCCTCTTGACCCCAGATCACCCTCTCTATAGGAGTAGAACCTCGTCCTCCATATTCTTGCGGCCAGTGTAAGCAAGCCCAGCCACTGTCATATAACTTGGCAGCCCATTTTTTCGCAACAGTTAAAGCATCTTCTTCACCCCTACCTGGATACCCACTGTCTGCAGAGCTATCTTTAAGAGTTGCATTAGCACTAAGCCAATCGTTTACTTCTTTTCTAAATGTTACTTCTTCAGGTGTATCGTTAAAGTCCATCGTTTCTCCTATATTTGATTAGCTCTCTCAAGAGAACTGATTAGTTTGTTTTTCCAGATTGCTTGACTCCCAATATTAGCAGCTAATTGTCTACATCTCCTGTAATAGAGATGGCAATCAAATTCCCAAGTAAATCCCATTCCACCGTGAGTTTGAATATTTTCTTTAGAACATTCATTAAAGGCTTGACTCGCACTTACTCTGGCAGTGGCCGCTGCAGTAGAAAGCTCAGGAGCATTTGTACTTAGGGCCCAGGCACCAAAATAACAATTTGACCTTGCAAGCTCTACGGCAATATACATATCTGCTATCTTATGCTTTATGGCTTGAAAAGAGGCTATAGGTCTTCCAAAAGCGAATCTTCCCATGGCATATTCTTTTGCCATGTTCATGCAAGCTTCAGCTCCTCCTAGTTGTTCAAAAGCAAACAGAACTGCCGCTCTGTCCAGCACTTCCTGCAAGGCAGTCCATCCATCTACTTTAGAGTCTAAGACTTCCACTTTTGCATTCTTAAAAACAATGGATGCATGCGATCTTGAAGGATCCAAAGTGTTTTCACTCTTAATTTCAGCACCTTCTGCAGCCAGGTCTGCCAGGCAGAGAACGATTTTATTGCCATCCTTAGCAGAAACGACGGCAAAATTAGCTATGTCACCATCTGGGACTACTATTTTTGATCCATTAAGTAGATCTTTTTTGAGTTCGCAAGCTAGATTTTCTTGTGTGGGTGCAGTTGTAGTTTCTGTATGCGCTAGGGTACCTACTATTTCTCCCGCAGCTAATTTAGGTAAATAATTTTGTTTCTGCTCTTTTGTACCATGGTTAAGTATAGCTTCTGTGGCTAAGTAAATACTTGAAGAAAAGGGCGTGGGAGCTAAACTCCTTCCGAGTTCCTCAGCAATAACACACAACTCTAAGTAGCCCAGACCTAGACCGTCAAATTCCTCAGGAATGGTCGTGGCAGTCCAACCCATTTCAATAACTGACTTCCAGAGAGTTTCGTCATAAGAATGATCTCCTTCTAAAACTTCTCTTGCTTTTTTGATTGATTCTTGCCCTTCTAAAAATTTTCGAGCTTGATCCCTTAGTAGCATCTGATCCGATGAAAATTCAAAATTCATTAACTCTCCTTTTTCAAACGTCAAAAGTTTAAGTATTAAAAACCTATTAGTATATTGTAGCCACGAACAAATATAATGAAAGACTAAAAGCTAACTTTAAAACTATATTAAAACTTTATCTTGAATTCACCTGATATCAAACCGGTAAGGTCGGAAACCTTAGCCAATAAGAAAAACAGAAATATAGGTGGTAGCAGCCTATTGTTTGTTTCCCTATTAGGTTTATTAAACTTAGCTGGATTGGTAATTTTGGGACTGTGGTTTTTTAATACTTCGGGTTATCAACAGGAGACTGGACAGAGCTTTGTACAAAGGATCAGCTTCATCGAGGAGCAAATTAGTTCAATGAAGGATTCCAATCAAGATTCTATAAGTTCATTAGAAGAACAAACGAGGTTTCTTAATAAAGAAGTTAGAAAGCTTTGGGATTTAAGTAATAAGAGGAATAGAAAGAGCATTGATTCTCTTACCAATCAACTGACAGAAATAAAAATAACTTCGGAGGAGATATCAAAAGCCAATAAATCACTGGCGGCCAAACAAAGGGCAAGTGGTTTAGAAATAGCTAAATTAGAGAAAATTCAAACAGATCTAAAACAAGAATTCTCAAACTTGGATTCCCTTACAGACAAGTCAGATATTGAAAAAAAGATTGAATCTCAAGAAGAAGCAATTGTTGCTTTTGATGCTTATAGAAAGCAAGTGAATAGAGCTTTATTAGATCTTGAGGTGAGAATAGATGAGCTCCAGTTAAACATTGAGGGGGAGAATAAATGAGCTTCAGTCAAAAAATGAGGATTCTTTATGATCGTACAGGATTTTATTTTTTTAAGGCTTATAATGCTTTTCGCTTTGCGGATGTGGTGGAATTGGTAGACACGCCAGATTTAGGATCTGGTGCCGAAAGGCGTGGGGGTTCAAGTCCCTCCATCCGTACCAAAGTTCTTACTTTTTCTTACGCTGAATCCTTCCATAGGTAGTAAAAATAAGATCTCGCATCCACTTATTAGCAGGATCTTGATCTTTGTTCCCATGCCAATAGAGGTGTAATACCAAAGGATCAATATCAAATGGAAGTTTTAAGATTTTAAAATCCCTGCCACTGGTGAAACTTTTAATTGTTGTTATAGCCAAATCAGATTGATCCATAACATAAGGTGCAACCAAGTAGTGTTGCGCTCTCAATGCTATTCTTCTTGTTAACCCTAACCTTTGTAAGGTCATGTCAACATGACCCAACCCAGAAGGTCTTTTTGATATGTGTAGATGAGAAAGATTCAAATATTCATCAAGAGAGATTTTTTTCCTTTTTGCCATAGGATGTTTTTTGTTAACCACCAAAACATAATGATCTTCATAGATCATCTCATGTTTCAAGCTGAGATCAGTATGTATAGGGGGATCTATAGCAAAATCTATATTACCTGCTGCAAGTTCTTTTGGGGTTTCACTTCTTGGTGTTAGGTAACTTTCAATGCCTACCTCTGGGGCTGACTTAGATATATTCTTTATTAACTCTGGAAGTAGCCTATATTCTGAAGTATCTCCGATGGAAATCCTAAAAGTTATTTGTGCAGTTTTTGGATTAAAGGACTCAGACTCGGAAATGGAGTTTCTGATGAGATCTAAGGCTTGACGAATGTCCTTAACCATATTCTGGGCTACTGGAGTTGGAAGCATTCCTTTAGATGTTCTTACAAATAGCTCATCATTGAAATTTTTCCTAAGTCTAGATAATGCGTTGCTAACTGCAGGTTGAGTAATTCCTAGCACTTCTCCTGCCTTGGTTAAATTTCTCTCTGTGTAGATAACATCAAAAACCACAAATAAGTTCAGATCTTTATCGCTCAAATTCATTCTTTTGTATGGTTATTCCTTGGGTTAAACTCGAATCTAGTTAAAGGAAGTATTATCATTTTAACTTATAATGCTTCAAAAAAAGAATTTATACTATTTATTAGGAGAAAAAAAGTGCAGCTTGATAATTCAGAAAGATCTAAAGAATTAGGAATCAGAATTTCACAATTTATGGATGAACATGTCTTCCCTGCCGAAGCTATTTATGCAGAGCAAATGGAAGAATTTACGAAGCAAGGAAACAGATGGCAGGTCCCCCAGATAATTGAAGACAAGAAGAAGATTGCAAAAAGTGAAGGACTATGGAATTTATTCCTACCCGAAAACCCCATGGGCGAGAGTATGAGTAATCTCGACTATGCCCCACTATGCGAATTAATGGGTAGGTCCGGGATAGCTTCTGAAATATTTAACTGTTCTGCCCCTGATACCGGAAACATGGAAGTGTTAGCTCAATATGGTACGCCAGAACAGCTAGAGTTATGGTTAAAACCTTTATTGGACGGTGAGATCAGGTCGGCCTTTGGCATGACTGAACCAAATGTGGCTTCATCTGATGCTACTAACATAAGCAGTTCGATAGAACCGGATGGTGATGAATACGTTATAAATGGAGAAAAATGGTGGACCTCTGGTGCCGGTGACCCCAGATGTAAGATCATAATTTTTATGGGAGTAACCAATCCTGATAATCCAAAGCACTCAAGGCAATCCCAAATCCTGGTTCCCATGGACACACCTGGCGTTGAAATAAAGAGAATGATGACCGTATTTGGTTCAGATGATGCTCCGCACGGACATGCCCATATGAAGTTTACCAACGTCAGAGTTCCTAAAGAAAATCTCCTTCTTGGTGAGGGCAGAGGTTTTGAAATAGCGCAAGGTAGACTCGGACCAGGCAGGATTCATCATTGCATGAGGACCATAGGAGTAGCAGAGAGGGCACTCGAATTATTATGTAAAAGATCTACTTCTAGAGTGGCCTTTGGTAAGCCTCTATCCGAATTGGGTGGAAACTACGACATCATAGCTGATTGTAGGACGGAAATAGAAATGTGCAGGCTATTAACTCTCAAAGCCGCTTACCTGATGGATAAGGTTGGAAATAAGGTAGCGAGGAGTGAAATAGCACAGATTAAAGTTGCTGTTCCTAATATGGCTTTAAGGGTTATTGATAAGGCGATACAAATTCATGGTGGAGCTGGGGTTTCTCAAGATACTCCATTGGCTAAGCTGTATGCTGGTATGAGAACACTTAGAATCGCAGATGGTCCTGATGAAGTTCATCGAAGAACTATAGCTAGAATGGAGTTAGCAAAATATAGCGACAGTTAAATTCGAGCTTTACTGACTTCTTTTTTCTACGAAGAAATCAAAGATTTTCTTTAGGTTTTCTTTGTTTTTAGAGATAAAGAAAGAATGGTCAGCACCTTCTATCTCATCGTAAATGTAATCCATTTCCAGATTTTCCATTTCAGCTACCCATTCTCTCGTCGGGTAGACCAATCTATCTTTAGTTCCTTGAAGAATAAACACGGGGATATGTTTAATGATTTTGAGGTCTTCCACGGTTCTTGTTTGAGGGGGTGCGGGAGCGGCCAGAGCTAGGGCATTCCATAGATCAGGATATTGCATGGCTAAATGATAAGTCCCTGAACCTCCCATGCTGTGACCCCAAAGGAAAATGTTCTCTGAGTCTATGGAATAGTTCTGCCTCACAAGATTTAAGACATTCATCACATCTTTTTCGCTGTATTTTCCCTCCCGCTCCAAAGATCTCTCATCGAGTCCTTGAGACCAAGACCCAAACCATCCCCTTCGGGTATAGCCGAGAGGGGTGACCACTATAAAATTAAATTCTTCAGCAAAATCTAGTAGGCCCTCATAGCCCATTAACCAGTCGTATGTTCTGGTCAAGCCGTGCAAAGATACAATCAGCGATATGGCTTCATCTTTATTGTATGAAGTCGGAACGAAAAGGGCATAAGGAATGGTTTCCCCGGTTTCCTCAAAAATATAATTTAGGTGTTGAACCCTTGGGTCATCGATAGCGCTCTCGTCATCCCATCCCGTCCGGATTAAATCTTGCATTTTTTTATCTTTTTTCCCCGATTCAGCATAACCGTTAAAAGACATTATAAGAACCGCCAACACAACAAAATGAAACAGTCTCACTGCATCATCTCCTTGAGGCTTGTGCAAATCTCATCCAAAACTTGAGGCACTCCAGGGATATAACCCATACTCGCAAAACCGTGAATAAAACCATGATTTTCCTGGTGAAAGACCTTATTGCCGGCCGCACTTAATTTTTTTGCGTATTCGTCGCCTTCATCACGTAAAGGGTCAAAACCAGCGGTAGAGACAACAGCGGGAGGAAGGTCAGATAAGTCCTCCGCCAATAAAGGGGAAACAAAGGGGTCCTCCATTTCATCCAATGAATTTAAGTAATGGTTTCTGAACCATTCCATGGCTGCTTTGGTAAGAAAAAACCCTTCTGCACATTCATCAATCGAATCTTTCTGAAGGTGAAGGTCCGTTACCGGATACAGCAGTAATTGTGCTTTTGGCAAAGCTTTGTTTTCTGTTTTCCTTCTCAAGCAAAGGGCGGCAGTTATGTTTCCCCCCGCACTATCACCTCCCGCTGCTACTCTGGTTTTGTCGATATCTAAGGAATCAGAATTGTTAAGTACCCAGTCAAAAGCTTGATCACAATCATCCAGCGGAACCGGGTATTTTGCTTCCGGAGATAAGCGATAATCGACAGAGAAAACTTTTGCCTCAAGGTTTTCACACAGATAACCCGTCAGTTGGTGATGCGTTTCCAAGTCTCCAATAACCCATCCGCCTCCATGAAAATATACCAAAGCAGGAGCATTATTCTTTGTGACAGGGGAGCTGTATTCTCTTACTTGCATGGTTGCTCCTGACACGTCTAGTTGATGGTCTTTCCAGTCTACTGACGAAGGAAATTTGGCTGCAATTTTGTTCTGTTCTATGTAACCGGCTCTGAATTGTTCCGGAGTTAGTGTGTCAAAATCGGTAACCAAATTTTCAGTTAGTTTTAGCAAAAATTGAAAAGGAGGATGCAACTTACGTTTTCCAATTTCAATTTGTTTTTTCCCGGATAGTTTTAGCAGCAGCCAATTAGGCAGCATCATCAATAGTTTAATCATCTTAAATCTCCTGATTTCAACTATATCAAACTACATTAACTTCTTATAAAGAAAAGGCAGATGTCTTACAATTAATAGCATAGACACGTAGCTCAGTTGGTTAGAGTACTTGCTTGACATGCAAGGGGTCGGCGGTTCAAGTCCGCCCGTGTCTACCAATTTAACCAGGTTTTTTTAATTCGATATGGTATTGCTCTATCTTCACAGGTAATTCAGGCTTCTTCGCGTCTTCTAATTCTATCCCAAGATTTATAACCTATTACGATAATGAAAAGATAGGTAAAAAACAGAAAAGAAGTTAAATAAAGGTCTCTTGACAGAAAGATGTAAATAGAAATTGAGTCTATTACAAACCAGTAAATCCAATTCTCAAGAACTTTCTTGGCAACCATATAAGTAGTGATAATTGCACCCCAAGTAGTCAAGGCATCCATGAACGGCAAAGCAGCTTCAGTATATTTTTCTAACATCCATCCAGATCCAAGGGCTAGGAATAGAATCACTGAAATAGCAGATAAATGTTCTGAAAGATTCCATGTTTTAACTACCAGTCCTTGGCTGTCACTATTTAGCAGCCACTGCGACCATCCGTAAAATCCCATGACAATGTAAAAAATTTGTAAACTTGCTTCCATGTAAAGACCAGCCATATACATTACGAAGAGATATAAACAGGAACTCAATATCCAAGCAATCCAACACCAAATATTTTGTTTTACAGCTAAAACCAAATACAGAATAGCTAAAATCACAGCTGCAATCTCGAGAAGCTTCTCAAGAGAGAGATCAAAAGTCATATCGCACTAAAATACCCATATGCCTTGGATCCCCTTGTCTTTCGTAGAGAGCTGGGGAGAAATTAGGGGGTTCGTTACCGAAATAGAAGCCACGAACAGAGTAATAGTTATCGAACAGGTTTCTTAACCAAAATTCATAATTCCATTGTTCTTTTTTATAACCCAAAACAAGGTTCGATAAAAGGTAAGACTTTGATTTATTTGCATGAGAATCTGAGTAGTAAAAACTACTTTTACCTGTCATATCAAAGGACAGGTAAATATCGTTCCTTGGCTGCCAGTTTAGTCCAATGGCATAAGTTCGCTTAGGAGCATGGGCTTGGTCTCTTCCTTCAAGTTCTGGCCGTGATTCGTAACGATTTATTTTCGTTCTGAGAAACCCCACAAAAGAAAAGATGTTTAGATAATCGGTTAAAGCTGCATTTAGATTCACTTCAATCCCATAGTTAACACCTTCTGCTGCATTTTGGGTCAGGAAGGAAAAAGTGTTTGGATCGTTAGGGTCAGTTTGAGTTGATATAAGCACCTGTTGATTTTCTCTATCTGAATAAAAAAGCACTGCGTCTAGACTCAAATTAGAGCTTGGATATCTCGTGTTTATACCAACTTCATAATTCATTAGGTATTCAGGATCATACATAAGATTCTCGTACGATGAGTTGGGCTGAAGCCCTAGTCCTAAATTGAAACCGCCTGATTTATAGCCTCTGCTAATACTTAAATAAAAGTTGGTGTTTTCATGCCATGCTTTTAAAAGAGAGATTTTTCCACCCGACATCTGATTGGATAGCGAAAGGGATTCACCGTATGAATCACTATAATTTGACTCCCAATCTTCCCATCGAAGACCAAGGATCACCTTTGCTGAAGTCGAAATCAGATATTCAAAATGACCAAAAGCTGCAAGGTTTCTCGAGTCGTAATAACTTGACGAAGAAAAGTCAACTTCGTATGGAGGGTAACCGCTAAAAGGGTCTTCGTAAATGCCTTCATCCTTCCTGTCATTTCTTTCTTTTATATCTAAATAATAAATACCAGTTACCCATTCATGTCTAACGCCTTGATCGAAGTCTGCTCGCTTGGATAAAACCCTAATTTCCTGATTAATAGATTTTCTTGATCTAATGGTTTCTGAAAAAAAATCATACACATAAGGTGCATTCGTCACAGGATTTCCCCAATCAGCATCGTAGCTAAATATGACGTCTGAATGCGAATAACTCGACAAACTCTGTAACTCAAATCCTTTTGCCCTATGAAAGATTTTTAAACCATAGGCATTGGTGTCTTGCGAGTCCATACCTGGTTTATCAGAAAGGGTATTTAAACTTCCGTCGATGGTCCAAATATCAGCTGGGTCGTTTAGATCAATGTTCATTATCAAGAAATTTAGATCAGTTTTATCATTTACCTCCCAATTAATTTTGAAACGTCCAGTGAATTCATCTTTTCTAGATGTATCAGAACGTTGTAGGTAGAGGTTCTTTCGAAATCCATCCATTTGATCTTTTCTTAAAGCAACTCTGTACTTGAAATTTTGATTTGAGTTAACAGGTCCGCCAAATGCCAGTCCAAGGCTAGCAATACCATAAGATCCAAGATTAACTTCACTATTTCCTTCAAAAACATCGGTAGGATCTTTACTTTTGATATAGATAAGACCTGCCAAGGCATTAGCACCCATTCTTGCTCCCTGTGGGCCCCGATATACCTCAATTTGCTCTAAATCAAAGGCAGTAGCTATACCTCCTTGTCCAGAAAAATCTATATCATCAATAATGAATCCGACCGAAGAATTAGGAGTTCCTTCGTAGCCAGATCTTTCACCAATTCCTCGAATTTGAAAATAGCGAGGTCGGGAGTCACTGCCAGCAAAATTTAAATTTGGTATCAAGAAAGAAAGCTGCTCAAAATGCTTGATTGGCTGACTCTCAAGCAGTTCTTGATCAAGAATTACAACGCTACCGTCCGTATCTTTAAGCTCAGCTTGTCTCCATGTACCTTTAACAACAATCTCTTCTATCTCATCGGTCCTGGCATCAAGACTAAGCCACGAAACAGATAGGATTAAGAAAAAAAAAGTTAATTTAAAATTTAATAGATACGCCATCCCTCCGCCATTATTATATGGTTCAGGTTCAAAGGGTTCCCTTTAAGATCTCAGGTCAATGACCACCCCTTGTACTTAGTTGAAATGATAATATAAATTTCCCTACTTTTGTTGAATTTTACCTTTTGAAATAACAATATGAATATCCTGGGTATTCTTAATCTTCTCAAGTGGGCTACTATTCAAAATTACCAGATCCGCGTATTTCCCAGGATCAATCGTTCCCATTTTATTGTCTAAATTGAAAAACTCAGCCGGAGTGATTGTTGCTGACCTCAATGCCTGTAAAGGGGTTAGGCCAGCTTCAACCAGCAACTCCAGTTCTTTGTGTAAACTATATCCAGGGGTGAGGAAACCAATAGGAGAATCAGTGCCAGCTATGATTTTGACGCCGTGTTCATTAAAGAGGCCCACGATTTTCAGGCTCCAATCTTCAAAGATTTTATTGTTTTCCAGCACCGGTTGTTGAGCCAGACTAATAGAATCCGCTTGCCAACTTTCCTGAACTTTTTTGGGCAGAAATTGATAAGTTTCACGCCATTTACTATCGGCAAAAAATCTTTTTGAGCCAACGGTATTGATGGTTAAGGTTGGGGTTTGAAAAACATCATTTGCAGCCAAATATTTGATGATCCTAGTGCAGCGTGCTTCATCCACATTTTGTATAGCAATGTATCGCTGCGATTGATGAATCCTTGTTCTAAGCGCAGAGCCAGGAAGGGAATCTGAATTGTTTAACAACAATTTCCTTTGAGCTAAGATTTCTTCCGCATTTTTTGCACAAGCCAGGTCTAGATTTCTAATATGTTGCATGCCATCCAGGCCGGCATCAATGGCTTCAATCAAACCGATGCTAAGAGGGATGTGGCTGGTAACCCGCAGATTTTTTTGTTTAGCAATTTCAAGTAAGTTGAGAAATGTTTTAGCAGACAACATTTCGTATGTTTTTAGGAAAGTAACGCCTTGCTTCACCAGATCATTGACAACAGCTGCAAGGTCAGTGGCTTCATTCACGCCGATAGACAACTCAGGGAAGCCTGGTTCTTGTCCTTTGTACACCCTTAGGCTGCCATCGATTAATGGACCTGAATAAAATAGTCTTGGTGTTTTTTCTGGATTTTCGTTGGCGTAATCTATAGCAGGTTGCAATTTAGTGAGTACCGCCCCCGTATCACGGATACTGGTAATGCCGTTGGTCAGAAATAATGCATAAGCTGTTTTGTAATCAAGTTCAGGGATAAAAGTCAGATGCACATGCGCATCCCAAAGACCAGGGATCAGAAATTTACCCTTGGCATCAATAACCTTATCATCCATTTTGATATCGATAATCTTAGTACTTGATTCTTCAATTGATTCAATGACACCACCCTGTAATACAACGGTCATGTTTTCTCTGACCGGATGGGCCGCATCGATCAGTGTGACGTTTTCTATGATGATCCGGGGTGATGCTAAAGCTAGAGAACTGACTAAAAGAAAAGTGAGCATTAAAGAACGGCAAAAAAGACAGCCCTTCATGATCTCCTTCTGTTCAGATGTTTCAACAGCAACTGATCATAGCGACTCTTATCACTATCGTGACCAGGCCGCACGAAAGGCTCCCACTTAGGCGGTATCCCCTTAGGAGTGTCTCCCATTACGGTGACACGCTGTACCACCCTTTCTTCGTCAAAGTCATTCAGAACCTTGTGTTGGGTACAACGGTTGTCCCACATAGCTATGGTACCTGCCGCCCAGTGATAACGCATCGTGAAGCTTGGTGTTGCAATCCATTGAGTAAGGTAACCGAGCAAAGATTCACTCTCACTGTGACTTAGCTCTACGATACGGCGTGTGAAATGTTCGTTGACAAAGAGGGTTTTCTTCCCCGTTACAGGATGGGTGCGTACCACGGGGTGAATAGTCATATCATCTGGGTGTCCATGAGGAGCCGCGTTGTGAAGAGCAGTGAGCCCTTGGCATAAGTCACGCAAGGGTGTGGAAAGTTTCTCTAAAGCGAGCTCTGGGTTGGCCCACAAAGTATCACCACCTATTTTAGGGCACTTAACCATATTGAGGATTGAAAAGAGTGCAGGGTTGGGTCGAAAAGTGATGTCTGAGTGCCACTCGTCCGCAACACCACCCCGACTGGCAACGAGTTCGAAGATCTTGTCATGCTCGGTGATCGGGTTCTCATAGTGGGGGTGTCCCTCAAGGTCCCCAAAAAGGGAACCAAAAGCGACATGTTCATCAACACTGAGAGCCTGATCCGGAAACAAAAGTACTTTATGTTCGATCAGCAGATTTTCGATTGCAGAAGCTCCTTCAGCGTCCAGTATAGCGAGTTTGACGCCACGAATTTCAGCCCCCAGAGCCGAAGACAGGCGCTTTACCTCGAGGGATTGTGGGTCGAACTTCTGCGTCTTCATTCAGCTTCTCCTATTCAAAACTCTTCTTCATGTACCTTAAAGTATAACTTCTATCTTGGTCTAAACTGCTTCTGTGTACCGCGTTAACCATTCGAAGCTATTTTGACGAGTGGTCGTGTTTGCTGTGATCATGTTTTTCTGGCTCTGGGCGCAAGTCTTCAGATTGTTCCGAATCATCGTTTTCATAATTGTCATCATAATGGCTTGGGATTTCGATGGCTTTACCATCATGTGATTGCTCACTATTTGTTGAATTATCAGTGTGATGCCCCATTCCTTTCGCTCTTGCCAATAAATCCTGGTACTGGGTTACACCAAGATCAGGCAATTTCTTTATGAACGCCACAACCGGCCAAATGGAGTCATCATCATGCGTTGCACCCCACGCAGGCATACCAGTCATTTTGATACCATGCTTAGTTACCCAAAATAGTTCAGCAGATGACATTATCAATGCAGATTCCGAGAGATCAGGTGGAGGAGGATTCAACCCCAGGCCCATTGCCTCAGGAGATTGGCCGGGAGCGCCGTGACATCCGAGACACATCTCACTGAAGTCATTAACACCGGCAAGGACCAAAGCGTCATCATGGAGATTTGGCACGTTGATATCCTTAGCCGAGCGTTTTATCGAAGCATGAGAAGTCGTCGAAAATAACCAATTGGTGATACTGCTATGTGGTGAGCTTGCACTAATATCATAGATACCCGAATACGCAAAACTGACAATAACTAATACACCGATGGTGACGACAATAATAAAAGATCTAATTTTTTTCATAATTATCTCTGTATTTGTTTTCAGTTTAATATACCTTGTGTGGAGTCAGTATTCCTGTGTTTGATTACTTTGACAGTCCATAAAATTCAGCCATCAGAATAGATGCCTGTTCCGTGTGTAGCTGCTCTGATAAAACATTTCTCAACAGTTGAGTTTAAGTGCTTGTTTCTAGACTTACAGCTAGAGAGGGTAGAATAGAACAATTAATTGAGAGAATTATCCAGAAATGATTATGAACATATTATATTTGGTTGTGGGATTAATATTAATATCAATACCTACTACGATTTTTGCTGAGGGCATGTGCCTTTGCATTGTAAGGTCTTTCCTAGGCTTCTAAGACATATTAAAAGAAATCACATAGACCTCACCTGCATCAGTAAGTGTGTTGTGCTGCTGTTTGTATACTTTAAAGTGTAATTTCCTTTTCGGTCTAATCTACTTTGCTTATAAGTCTCAAATCAATTCTTTTAATTTGTCTAGACCTCTTTTTATAGGATTTTCTTTCTTCTCTTCTTTTTCTTGCTTTTCTTTCTCTTCTTTCTCATCTTCTTTTTCATTAACGCCATGAGGGGGATCTAATGAAAAAGGAGTCGGGAATAGGGTTGCTAAAGCATTTTTAGATAGATCGTAAGTAGAAAGCAATCTTTCAACATCTATTGTTGTAGGATTTTCTTTTTTCATTGATTTATTTCTGCCCCTTACGTCCTTGGTTTGGTGATCTCGATTTACTTCCTTTCCCATCCCTACTACGATCTGTTTTTTCTCCGTGTTCAAAACCATATTTCTTTTTATTAAAGCCTTTCATAAATCAAAACTCTCCAACACCAACTATAACAAACTACTGTGTATTAACGGTCAATTAACTTTAGGAAACGCTACTGGGATAGTGAAGCAAAGTGATTTGGTTAGGATTTAGAACTAGTTATGATGAGGTTATTTATTGTTGTCCCTACTTTCTCTTTTTTTTAAATCTCTGGGTGTAAAATCTCTAGTAGGCGTAAAGTCTCTGGTAGGTGTAAAGTCTCTAGGTCTATACTCTTTTGGTCTAATTGCCACCAGCTGGTAAATAAGCTCTTCAAAACTATCCAGAGCCTTTCTAACAAAATTTTCTACTTTGGCAGATTTTTCTTTTACACTTTTTTCTACTTCGTCAGCCACTGAAGTAGAGAAATCTTTTTTTCTTTGTTTCATTCAGTTAAAACTCTTCATCATGGATTTTAAAGTATAACTACCTTCTCAGGCTTCCGATTGTAATTATGTTCAATTACTGTATAAACTTAAGTTGATTACATGTTTTTTTGGAGAGGATTATGTACTTCAGATTTTTATTAACCTTAAGTCTTTTCTGTGCACCGTTATTATTTGGTGCTCATCATGAATCTTCTGCTAAGGCGGAATATTCGACGAACGAAATTATTGATATTGCAATGTCGGCTGCCCCGTCAAATGTGAGTTCTGTTGCTACCATTATTGATTCTACCGGTAAGGTACTGAGAGAGGGTTCCAATGACTGGACTTGTATGCCAGGAACACCGCCCAATGAAAATGTTAATCCAATGTGCGTGGACAAAGCCTGGCAAAAATGGTTGCAAGCCTTTATGGAACAAACTCCCTATAACTCTGAAAATGAATCCTTAGGAACGTCTTACATGTTGATTGGAGATCAGGCTGTAGATAATGATGACCCATTTAATACTGATAGATCTAAGGGTACCTGGATTACTGAGGGGCCACACCTTATGCTCTTACTTCCGGAAAGTTTGATGAGCAATCTACCCACCGATCCTTATGCAGGGGGGCCTTACGTAATGTTTAAGGGTAGTGATTTTGTGCACGTAATGGTGCCTTTAGAAACTACTAAACTTTCAAATTAAATTCAAGGAGAAATAATGTCTGGAAAAATAGCCAAGTATGTAACGGTAGGAACAAACAATTTAAACAAAGCCAAAGAATTTTACGACAAACTTTTTGAGGACTTGGGAGCAAGAAGTTTTGCTCCCAATGAAAGGAGCTTTTTTTATACCCTGAAGGATGACGATACTGTCTTTGCCATATTTATACCTTACGATGGTAATGAGGCCACCGTGGGCAATGGCAACATGACCGGCATCACTTTGGATTCTACTGAAGAAGTTGATGCTATGTATGCTAAAGCGATGGAGTTAGGAGCTACAGATGAAGGTGCTCCGGGTGAACGAGTGCCAACCTTTTATGGCGCTTACGTTAGAGACCTGGATGGCAATAAGCTTGTCTTTTGTAAGATGGGTTAAGCATTAGCTTCTTTTTTTGCAGTAACAAGCCAAGCTGCACCGGGGAAAATAAGCCCTTTGTCTGAATAATAAGGAGAAAAGACTTCCATTGTTGATTTTATAATCTCTTGTTTCACCTCATTGGACGAGTCTTTTAGCATTTCACTTACCACAGGGTTGATTGCCATATAATCTTTTACTGAATCAGCAAGGCTTCTACCTGAGAACATATTGACTTCAGCTTCATGTCCTTCTATTTCTATACTCTCAAAATTACTATTTTCAAGAATGGAATTTACGTAATTAGATTCCATGAATGCAAATGGACCAGGGCTCCTCGGAGGAGGAGCCGGTAGGTCAATAAATTTTTTCACTTCCTGTACAAATAATGATTGCCACGGGTTTTGTATTGGAGACTGCCAGCAAACAAAAGATAAGGGAGATCCAGGTAGAAGACTTTTGTTGATATTTCTAAAGGCAGCTACTGAATCTTCGAAAAACATAACTCCAAACCTGGAAAATGCTGCACTGAAGGTATCACTACCTATGTCCTCAGTTTGAACATCTACGCACTGGAAAGAAATGTTGTCCAAAGATAGCTCTAGAGCAGATTCTGTAGCTCTTTGAAGCATTGGTTCTGAGATATCTAAACCGGTAACCCTCCCTCTAGGTTTTATTTTTCCTGCAATACTAAGAGTTGTATTACCACATCCACATCCTATGTCTAATACATTTGCATCTTCACTAAGTTCAAGCTTTTGGAGTGCTGCCTCGCCCAGAGGTTTTAACATAATATCCATGACATTTTGGCGTTGCACCCAAAGATCTCCGCCTTTGCCTGACCAGAAATCTTTTTGACCTTTATTTGCTTCCGACATTAGATTTGCTCCTCTTAGGTTAGTATTAAACCAACAGTAGTAAAAACTTTATAATGTTAGTCTAACTTAATTCTTTTTAAACTGTGGACGCTGTTAACAACTCTATTTTAGATATTATTGGAAATACTCCAATGGTTAAGCTTACGGCCTTCGATACGGGACCGTGTGAACTTTTTGTAAAACTAGAGAATCATAATCCTGGAGGTTCAATAAAAGACCGAATAGGTCTATCCATCATAGAAGAAGCAGAAAAATCGGGAGCCTTAAAGCCAGGAGGAACCATCATTGAAGCCACGGCAGGGAATACCGGCATAGGTTTAGCTTTGGTTGCTGCTATAAAAGGCTATAAGTTAGTACTTGTAATTCCCGACAAGATGAGCCGGGAGAAGATCCTTCATCTAGAGGGCTTAGGTGCTGAGATTAAGATAACAAGATCTGATGTTACTGCGGGGCATCCAGAGTATTATCAGGATGTAGCTAGGAAATTAGCAACCGAAATTCCAGGCTCTTTTTTAGCCGATCAATTTTCCAATCCGGCTAACCCATTGGCGCATAGGACAACTACCGGCCCGGAGATTTGGGAACAAATGGGAGGGAAATTAGATGCTCTTGTTGCCGGGGTGGGTTCAGGCGGAACTATAACTGGATTAGCTGAATTTTTTAAGGAAAAGAATCCTGACATTCAAATGGTAGTAGCCGATCCTGAAGGATCAGTAATAGCCGATGCAGTAACTAAAGGTACCTACAAGTATGAGGGAGGTTCATGGTTTGTTGAAGGAATAGGAGAAGACTTCATTCCGACTAATCTGAACCTAGATTTATTAGATGATGCCGTGGTGGTTTCAGACAAAGAGGCTTTTGGAGTCCTTCAAAAATTACTCAGAGAAGAAGGTATTCTTGCAGGATCTTCAACAGGAACTTTGATAAGTGGAGCTATAAAATGGTGTCAAAAACAAGATTCTCCTAAAAAGGTTGTCACTTTAGTATGCGACACTGGCAACAAATATTTATCTAAAGCTTTTAGTAGGTCTTGGCTTAAAGATAATGAATTAATTGAAGAAGAAGGGGAAGGCGACCTCTCCGATCTCATTAGCAGAAGGGCAGATAAAGCTGAAATGGTGAGTGTCAAATCCGACGACACTTTAATGACAGCTTATAACAGAATGAGGGCTTCAGATGTTTCTCAGCTACCTGTCCTGGAAGAAGGCAAATTGGTGGGCATTGTTGATGAAGAAGATCTATTACTCAATGTCTACAGGGATGAAAATTTATTCTCTAAGTCAATTGGATCCATCATGATTACTAAACTAGAAACCTTAGATGTTAATTCTGATGAGAGCTCACTTTATGAGACCTTATCTCAAGGTAAAGTCGCTATTATCTATGATAAGGACCTATTTTTAGGATTCATAACTAAGGTAGATTTAATCAATAGATATAAAAGCTTATTTAAATTAAGTTAAGTGTGATGAAAGATAAAAAGAATACTCAAGGATTTTCCACAAAAGCAATTCACTCTGGTCAGGAACCAGATCCTACAACTGGAGCTATTATTGGACCAATTTATACCAGCTCTACTTATGTACAAGATAGTCCTGGTGAGCACAAAGGTTACGACTACTCTCGAACTGTAAATCCAACGAGAAAGGCACTTGAAACCTGTATTGCTGATTTGGAACAGGGAGGATCTGGTTATGCCTACGCTTCCGGTATGGCAGCAACAGCAACCGTTTTGGAAATTTTAGATTCAGGCGATCATGTCATCAGCATGGATGATCTTTATGGAGGAACTTACAGACTGTTTAAAAATGTTAGAGAAAGGTCTTCTGGGCTTGATTTTAGTTTTACTGACTTAAGGGTGTTGGACAACCTAGCATCTTCAGTTCAAGAAAATTCTAAAATGATTTGGGTGGAAAGCCCGTCAAATCCCCTTTTGAGGATAGTTGACCTTAAAGAAGTCAGTAAATTTGCTAAAAACCACGGCCTTATTACCGTGTGTGATAATACTTTTTGTTCACCTTATTTGCAGAAACCCCTGACCCTAGGTTTTGATATCGTAGTCCATTCTGCAACTAAATACCTAAATGGTCACTCTGACGTTATTGGGGGTATTGTTGTATGCTCTGAAGAGAGAAAAGACCTTAAGGAGAAATTAGATTTTTTGTC
The DNA here is from genome assembly GCA_022447065.1 of SAR86 cluster bacterium. Taxonomy (GTDB): domain Bacteria; phylum Pseudomonadota; class Gammaproteobacteria; order Magnimaribacterales; family Magnimaribacteraceae; genus AEGEAN-183. Next base: position 45,436 of record JAKUUM010000006.1, read on the forward strand.
TAATTCCATAGGTTCAATTATGAGTCCTTTTGACAGTTACTTGGTGTTGAGGAGTCTTAAAACTTTAGCTGTTAGGATGGAGAAACACTGTAAAAATGCTTCTCAGGTTGCAGCTTTCCTTCAGGACCATAATGCGGTTGAGAAAATCTACTACCCTGGATTATCAAGTCACCCACAACATGATCTCGCCAAGAATCAGATGAAAGGATTTGGAGGCATAATCACTGTCGTGCTCAAGGGAGGTCTAGAAAGTGCTAAAAGTTTCTTGGGAAGAACAAAACTCTTTTCATTAGCTGAGAGTTTAGGTGGAGTAGAGAGTCTAATTGAACACCCAGCCATCATGACACATGCTTCTGTCCCCCCAAATATAAGAGAAAAGTTAGGGATAGAGGACGGTTTGGTTCGTCTTTCAGTAGGGATAGAATCCATAGAAGATCTTTTGCAAGATCTTGAACAGGCTCTTAATGGCGCTTAGATGTATGCCAATTGACCTCTCGAGAAGTCTTACCTATCTGTTCTACTACTCCTAAAACCAAAGCAAATAGAGCCATCCTAATCACTATGCCATTATCGGCTTGTCTAAAAATGGCCAAATTAGGATTTTTATATAAATCTGAGTCAAGTTCATTAGCCCCTTGACGCGAATCCCTAGGAAGAGGATGCATGATAACGGTATTTGGTTCGCAATTTGCCGTGTAGATCTTTTCATTAAGCCTTAAGAGTCCCCTGTATTTTTTGGCATCGGATTTGTTTTTGAATCTCTCTTCTTGAATTCTAGTCATATATATTATGTCTACTTCAATAATACCTTCTTCAATATTTTCAAATTCATTTATATTTACCCCTGACTCTGTTAGGAGTCTTAAATAAGAATCAGGCAATCTTAACTTTCTTGGAGAAATCAGATTAATTGTCACGTCTTTGTACAGACAAAGCACTTTGCTAAGAGAATGTACAGCTCTTCCAAATTTTAAATCTCCAACCAGAGCTATTCTAAGACCTTGAATCGTTTTATGGTTTGCCTCTAATTCCTTTTTTATTGTGTATAAGTCAAGAAGAGCTTGCGTGGGGTGTTCGTTAGAACCATCACCTCCATTGATGACCGGTACTCGGCTGGCTTGAGAAAAGGATTCTACTGAACCCTCTTCAGGATGGCGCATAACTATGATATCGCTATAACCACTTAAAACCTGGGCTGTATCCATTAAAGATTCCCCTTTTGTTAAAGAAGAAGACTTAACTTCAGTTGTTTCTCTAACGGCTCCACCCAAAAGGTTAAAGGCGGCACCAAAACTTATTCTGGTTCTTGTGCTTGGTTCGAAGAACATATTGCCGAGAATGGCACCTTCCAGAACACGTGTTACTTTTTTTCTTAATGAATAAGGCTCTAAGCTCTCAGCTACTGAAAAAAGGGTGTCTATATCTGAATGATCAAATTGGTCTATGGAGAGGATGTGACTACCGCTAAAATCCACTTAAGTTTAAACCTGTTTCTTTATTCTACCATTCTTAAGTTGAATTTTTGTATGTTGTAGCCAATCCTTTCCCTCTAACGGAAATCCATTCGTTGGTGGGGCTATCTATGTCTCCAAATCTTGTACCCGTTTCGGCAAAGTGATAAACCATGGCCGTCCTTCTTCTGTTTGATTTATTATCGTAGGATTTATGCATCAGAAAGCTATGAAAAAGAAGAAGGTCTCCCGTATCAAGTAACAAAGGTATTTCCTTCTCAAAATTGTGATCTTTAATTTCAGTATATCCATAATTTGAACCTGGTCTTTCATCGGGAAGGTGCTCGTGTATGGGTTCTTTCTGAGATCCAGGCAAGACGACCAAACAACCATTTTCTTTGGTTGCAGGACTGGTTGCTAACCAAGCCCCAACTTGTGGTGATCTATCAAAAGGAAAGTAAGAAGAATCTTGATGCCAAGGTTGGCCCCATGCGCCTGGATTCTTAAAGATGAATTGGCTCAAAAAACAATCTATATTCTCACCTAGGATATCTTCTATCACGTTGAGTAAATCTTCACGTTTTATGAATTCATTAAATATACCCTTTTGATGAAGCCTGAAAACTTTTGACATTTCATCCTCTATATTTTCTACCTTTTCAGAGGGCTTCATTTCTCGAATCCCGATGTGACCTTGGTCGATGTAAGCATGGTTGAATTTTTCGGCTTTTTTGACCATAGATCGAACAATGTCTATTACGGTTTGATTTATCTCTTCACATTTATCATCAGAAGAAAAATGCGGAATCAGTATGAAACCGTTCTCATTCCAAGATTTCTCTTGATGTGCAGATAAATATTTTGATTTGGATACAATCTGGGGAGAAGTCCTTCCTTTTTGCTTATTTATTCTGTTTATGAATTCCTCTGTTGAAGAATTATTTTGCTCTTCTTTACTCACTTCTTGTTTCTCTAACTGTTCTTTACATTATTATTTAACCAACTTAGTGGTTAAAAAGCATTTTTTTTGAGAAGATGAAAACTATAAATTACTTAATAAGGGAGGATGTATGGCCAGTTTTGATGAACTAAAAGAGCAGGCAGAAAAATCTTTTGTGCCCGACGGTGCTAAGGGATTGCAAGCAACTGTCCAATTAAACATAGAAGGTTTAACCAATATGTTTTACGAAATTAATGATGGAAGCCTTAGCGTCGGAGAAGGGGATCATGCGGACCCGGACCTAACCTTAACCTTTGATAGTATCGAAACCATGGAAAAAGTTTTTTCTGGTGATCAGGCAGCGGCGATGCAAGCTTTTATGACTGGTAAGGTCAAGTTTACTGGGGATATGGCATTAGGACAAAAACTAGGTTCAGTTTTTAAGCCACCAAAATGAAGGAGCTCTATGGTCCATGAGAGAATGTGGATGTGGACCGATCCGAAGTCTTTCAAGGGGTCCTAAAGAGAATGGAAATGTTGTTACGTTGGACAACTATTCTTTTCTGCACCACATTACTGTTGGGGACGGCTTGGGTGCAAGCTGAGGCACCGACACACCACTACTTTACAGCTTCCGATGGAGTGAACATCCACTATATGCGGTTGGGCGATTCGGGCTCGCACGTGGTTTTGATCCACGGCTATACTGGCAGTGCAGAGGGCAATTGGTTCCGCAATGGGATTGCTAAATCTTTATCTACGAATCACCGCGTCGTTGCTATTGATTGTCGTAATCACGGTCAAAGTGATAAACCTACCCCACGCGGATTTGGAATCCCTTCTGACGTGTTGGAACTGATGGATCACCTCAAAATCGAAATGGCACATATTCACGGCTATTCAATGGGTGGCGCGATTACTGGACAGCTACTGGCGTCAAATCCCGAACGTTTCATCACTGCCGCTTTCGGAGGATCAGGTATCCGTGAGTCCGATCCATCTTGGGTGGCCAAAGTACCGGCGGATAAGGAGGGCAGGGATCCGCAGGAAAGCGAAGTAAGTCGTGCACTCAGGATCAGAAGTGCTATGGACAACGGCATGACCCGTACGGAGGCAGAAGAAGCAGCGAGTGTTCCGCGTCGACCGATCATGGACTCAATCACCAGCAGTCAACTAACTGCTTTAAGGCGGAGATGGGTTCTTGAGATCGATCTAACAAAGGTCATGATTCCTGTACTCGCGATCAACGGCGAATACGACAGTCCCTTATCCAAGACACACCGTATGTCTCGAGAGTTACCAAATTTCACCAACGTCGTGCTTCCCGGCAAGTCTCACCTGACGGCCATTGTCGGAGGCTATATGCCCGATCAGTATCGCGAGAGCCTAGTTGATTTTATCAACTCGAATGACCTGGAATAATCCTTCGGCTTAAGTACTCAGGAGGGTTTTTAGTTAAAGTCTTAGGGCATCAGCCGTGGTAAGAGCCGGACTTCGCTGGATATCTTCCGCGGTAATTGTGGCCACAACCGCAGCCGAGTTAATTGTATCTCTCTTCATCCTTGATCCGGTTACTTTGTACTTAACGGAGCAACCGTAAGGTTTGCTTACCTTGGTTGTGACTACTTGATTGCTCTGAATTTCTTTGAGAGCATTTTTAACGTAATTATCTGCTTCTAACAGATTCTTAAAATTGAATCCTCTGCCGCCAGCATCATCAATTGCACCTTGGTATCGAAGAATTCCGCTAGCGTCAATAACGTACATATGGGGAGTGGTTTTAGCTCCGTACATTAATCCCACATCTCCCTCAGGATCAAATAGGACATGCTGAGGTAAAGCATTTCTAGAGGTGGTTAATTCATTGGCGGTATCGGGGAGAACATAACCTTGGGTGCCTGGTGCCGAAGAAATTATGGTTAGCCAAATGGCACCACCTTCTTTAGCGTATTCTTGGGTACTCTGCATATTTCCAGTTTTATAATGTTTAGCGACAAATGGACAGTCGTGATTTGTCCACTCAAGGACCACGGTACTTCCAGAAAAGTCTGATAAGGAAACGGTCTTCCCAAAGGAATCCACTAAAGAAAAGTCAGGCGCTTCCGCATCTGTTATCACAGAAGCTTGAACGAAGCTAACACAAAGTGAAATCAATGCTGTGAATAAATATCTCATCGGCCTGTTTCTTTAATTAATTTCAGTAATAAACCCTACTAACATGTCCTCAGTTAATAACTCAGGTAATATTATGGGCTCTCCTTGAGAGGGAAACAATAGGTAAAGCGGTACGCCTGTTCTTCCATAGCGGGCAAGCATCAGAGCTATTTCAGGATCTTTGCGTGTCCAGTCTGCCTTTAAGTAGACTATGTTCTTATCGGCTAAAATTTTCTTAACCGATTCTCTATTAAGCGCTATAGCTTCATTTACCTTACAAGTGATGCACCAATCGGCAGTAAAATTTAGAAAGACCGCCCGTTGATTCAATCTCAGATTTTCTAGTCTTTCTGCACTAAACGCATATTCATTTCCTTCTATTTCTGCAGGGCTTGCCTTGTAAGAAGTAGGGATAAGCCAAAGTGAAAATGCCAGTAGAATGACAGAAATAAAAAGCGCAAAGCTTCTTGAGAGTCCTTGCGAATTTTGTGTCTTTTCCAGTAGCCAAAGACCTGCAGCAACAAGCAATGCACCGATAAGAACTGCAAAAACGGATTGGAGCTCTACTTGGCTGCTTAAGACCCAGGTAAGCCATAATGCAGATCCCCACATAGGAAAAGCCATGATTTGTTTTAGGGTTTCCATCCACTCTCCAGGTTTGGGTAGTTTAGACAAGAGCTGAGGAAAAATACTTAACGTCAAGTAAGGAAGTGAAAAGCCTATCCCCAAGGCCAAAAAGATAAATAACGACCCTAAGCCGGGTTGAAGAAAAGCCATCCCTAAGGCCGGACCCATGAAAGGAGCTGTGCAAGGTGAAGCTACCACTACAGCCAGGGCGCCTGTTAAAAAAGAACCTGCGAGGTCTCTTTGGCCTTGAGCTAGGACACCAAATTTTGCCAACTGGCCACCCAAAACTAAATTGCCCATAAAAACTATTCCGACTGCTACGAACAAATAAATAAGAAGTGAAATTATCAGTGGAGATTGCATTTGGTAACCCCAACCTATCGAATCTCCAGTTGACCTTAAAAAGAGAAGGAGACCCGCCACAATAAGGAAGGTTGTTAAGACACCCGCAGAAAAAACAAATCCATGTTGCATCATCTTTTCTCTAGAGCCTTGGCTTTGCTCAATAAAGCCCAGTATTTTTATAGACAATATAGGGAAAACGCAGGGCATTGCGTTTAATATCAGACCGCCCAAGAAAGCAAAGAGGAGGGCAGTAATTAAATTCAAACCCAGAGGAGAATGATCAGCCTTGTCACCTAGAGGTAAATCTAAATTATAGTATTCTGAATCACCATCAGAATTGAGTTTTAAAACTCCCTTCAGGTTTAGTGTTTTAACTTGAACTTCTGCTGGAGTAAGTTCAAGGCTGAAGCTTCTATCATTCCTTTCTAATTTTTGATTGGCGACATAGCTAATGAATCCATATTCAGCAGGAAAGAAGTAGGCACTTGATATTTGTTGAGCCTCCTCTCTTTCAAACTGCAAGAATATCTTGTTATCTAGGATGCTAACACGATGAGGAGAAGATAAATCTGTTGGAACTGTTCTTTCCATTTCCCTTAACAGCGAAGTGGATTGATTTTCAGATTTCAAGCCTTGATAAAGTTTTATAGATACTTCTCCCTCTTGGGGTAGGCAAACATCTTTGCATGTAAACCAAGAAACTTTTGCTCCAATATTTACTGGATAAGAAATGGTTCTAGGACTTGTAATCTTGGTCAATAACAAGGCTTCGTCTTCATAACCATAGGTCATTAAAGGCTCTACCGGAATTTTTGTAGGTCCAGGCCACAGAATCTCTGAAGCTTTAAATCCTGGAGGCAATTCCCATACAACAGAGGCACCTGCACCAGCATCTCCTGGATTTTCCCAGTAAGTGTGCCATCCTGGGTTAAGCTCAAACTTAAGCCCGACCAGTATTGTTTCACCAGTGCTTATCTCATCAGATTCTGCAATAAGGGACAAACTTGATTCTCCAGCATCAAAAAAAGACTCGGCTGTAATAGAATTAGAGAGCAAACTGAAAAACAATAAGAAAAGGCTTACCCTAAGGTAACTTCTATTCGTATATAATTTTTTCACTAGTAAAAATGTTATGGAAGAAAGTTTAATCGATCATTTTAACGAAAAGGGTTTCGTAATAGCAGAGAAACTTTTAGAGGTTTCTGAAATTAAGCATTACAGAAAAGTTTTGGACGAGGCTGTTAGATTGCGCAAACAGCTTGATAAAAGGAAATTATCTGAGAAGACAGAGTACGAACAATCGTTCATTCAATGCCAAAATCTTTGGGAAGATAATCCTGAAATAAGAGAATTAGCTTTCGATCAAAGAATTGCTGCTACAGCTGCTAAATTGTTGGGTGTTGATAGGTTAAGAATTTGGCACGACCAAGCTTTAGTTAAAGAAAGTGGGGGAAGAGAAACAGATGCTCACCACGACCAACCTTATTGGCCTATTAAAGAAAGTAATACTATTACGGCTTGGATTCCTTTGGTACCCATCTCAGAAAATAATGGTCAAATGGGTTTTTTTCCAGGTTCGCACAAGATTAAAGAAGCAAAGTTTATTAATATTTTCCAAGGCAAGGTAGATCAACAGGAATTAAATAAACTTCCCCAAGTTGAGGGAAAGGAACCTGAGTATGTTGAGTTGAGAGAAGGTGATGTTTCTTTTCATCATGGACTAACATTCCACCTAGCCAAACCCAATAAGACAAAAGAAGATAGGCCTGTTTTTACGGTCATTTACTTCGCTGATGGTTCTACCAGAAGAGATGATCGGTTTCATTTTAGCGTTGATAGAGCCGGGATAGGAGTCGGAGAAATTATTGATAGTGACGTAACTCCTTTGGCTTTTCCAGTTAGTAGCCCTCCACCTCGTCCCAAAGAACCTATTTCAGAAAAATTCGTGTTTCCAAAGGCATTAGGTCTATTGCCTACAAATTAGTTTTATCGGGTTTGAAATTAGATTCTAAATAAGGTTTTAACAATTTAGTCCAAATGGCATAGCCTTTTGAATTCATGTGTAATCCATCTTCAACAAATAAATCTGGATTTGGTTTACCATTTTCTAAAAGCATAGTGGGTCTAACATCTATAAAAAATAAATTCTCATTTTTATCAGATAATTTTGCTACTGAATCATTCCATTGAATATGCTTTACTTTCTGGTACTCCCTGGCAGCAGAAGGTTTAATTCCTATAACAAAGACTTTTACTTCTGGAAGGTTAGCCTTAATGGTTTTATAGAAATGGAGAAAATCTTGTAATACTTCTTCCGGAGTTTTAAGCCCAAAGATATCATTACCTCCGCAATAGAAAACAATCCCCCTAGGGTTGTAAGGCAGAACAATTTCTTCTAAGTAATTATTTACATGTGCTATATGTGAGCCACCAAACCCTCGATTTATAACTCGGAAAGGATGCATATCAGTCTCAAGTGTTTTCCAGAAAACTATGCTAGAACTTCCGATAAACAAAATAGCATTTCTTGGAGGAGGGTTAGCCTTGTCTTGATCAAGAAATTTTTGTATATCCTTTTCAAAGTAATCAAGAGAACTCCATTTTGTTAGCCTAAGGGCTCTTTTTTTAATTTCTATTGAGGATAGGTCCTGATTAAAACTTTCAGCTTCTTTTTTTATTTTATTTTCATAGGAAGATAATTCTGAAGAACAAGCAGAGAAAGCGGCAAATCCAACTATGAAGGTAGAAATTAAAAATTTTCTTTTCATATTAAGCATTACCAAAGTCTGGACTTACCATCCTAAGATTGAAACCAACTGTTTTTGATAAAGCGTCAACTTGATTTTTTGCAGGTGTATTGAAGATGATATTAAAGTCTGACTGGTTTTGTATCCAAACATTTTCTGATAATTCTTCATCCAACTGCCCTGGATTCCAACCCGCATACCCTAGAGCTATTAAATAATTTTCAGGTCCACTGCCTTCAGCTATGGCTTGAAGAATGTCACTAGACGTTGTTAAAGCGATTTCGTCGTTTACAAGGACAGTACTATCCCAATTTAGAGGTTTACCATGCAAAACGAATACTGCGTCTGGATTGACAGGACCGCCTAATAGTAGATTTTCTTGAACTAAGCTTTTTGTGACCTTTAATTTTAGGCTGTTAAAAAGATCTATGGTTTTGATGTTTGTTGCTCTATTGACAACCATTCCCATGGATCCATTTACATTATGATCACAGATATATATCAAACTATCAGTAAAGTAAGAGAAATGTTTCTCACTGGGAGAAAAGTAAAGAAGTTTATTTTTGCAACTTTCTGTATTCTCAGTAGGCATAGTAATTTTAAATTTTACCTTTTGAACTTTTCAAAGAAATAGAAGGCTGAAATTACCAAAGAATGATCGATCTCTCCTTTTTCTATAAGACTAGGAATTTTTTCCAGATCTATTTCTAATACTTCTATATCTTCCATATCATCAAGTTTTTGCTCATCGGTTTTTTCAACACCTAAGGCAACGTAAGAATAAGTGCTATTAGTCATGAGAGCAGGATTAGGTGAAACCCTTCCAATTTTAAAAACCTCAGAAGAATCATACCCAGTTTCCTCTTTCATTTCGCGTGTAGCTGCAGATTTAGTATCCTCTTCAGCATTAACCATTCCACCAGGGATTTCTAATGAGATCTCCTTACTTCCAAATCTATATTGCTTAATCATAACCACTTTTTTGTCTCTTGTGATTGGGATGATATTTACCCAAGTAGGGGCATCCATAACCCAAACTGGATGACTATTGTTTGTTTTTGGAGAAACAACCGTGTCTTCTCTGAAACCAAAGATTCTATTTCCAAAGATTCGTTTTGTCTCTAGGGTTTTCCATTTCTTGGGCATCAATCTTTCTTTTTTTATTTTCCAAAGGGATAATATCATTACTTTTTTAACTCAGGAGAGACTATGTCCAGACATGGAGCTTTAAATACTTTTGGTAGATCTGGAAACCCTATAATTAGATCGGACGTTTTTACTTCTAAAGCTTCTAGTTCCGAAGATCGCATGACCTTGAATGGAGCCGTTAATAAAACCGGTATTCTACTGTTTCTTACGGTTCTAGCAGCAACTATTAGCTGGAATTTTCAAGGTCCTTTTATGCTTTTGGTTTCAATCATAGGTATGTTTACGGCCTTCATTGTCGGTATTGCTACTTTTGGTTTTTGGTTTTTCTTTGTTGGTTGGTTGGTAAAACCACGTCCATATTTAGCACCTAAAACAGCTCCTATATATGCCTTGGGAATGGGATTCTTGATAGGGTTAATATCAGAACAAATGGAAAGTCAATTTCCTGGGATAGTTATTCAAGCGGTTTCGTTAACTTTCTTTGTGGCCGCATCTCTTTTACTAGCTTATAAAACAGGTTTAATTAAACCAACTCAAAATTTCTGGCTCATAGTTTTCTCTGCTACGGTAGGGATATTATTGACGTATATAGTTAATATTTTTTACTCCATGTTTACTGGGGCATCTTTCTCTTTCTTAACCGGTAATGGAATGTTTGGAATCGGAATAAGTCTTTTTGTGGTTGCAATCGCGTCACTTAATTTAGTTCTTGATTTTGACATAATTGAGCAAGCAGATGAACAAGGAGCACCAAAATACGTTGAATGGTTTGGAGCCATGGCATTGGTAGCTACACTAATTTGGCTATACATAGAGATACTAAGACTGCTATCTAAGCTACGTAGGTAATTATGTCTTTGAGTACCATCCTTACTATTGTTATTGGAATCTTTTCATTTTTTATCTTCTTTTATTTCCTTAGATTCAAAGCTTCCTCAAAACAGACAGATAGAAGTGATCGGTTAAAGTGGTCTTCTTATTTTACTTACAAAGATAGAGAAAAAAATCTGAAAGGAAAAAATCCTGACCCTGAAGAAGACGCTCAATTTAAAGATTGATCTAAATCTAGTTTAGAAAGTATTATCCTATAGCTTCGACAAAGAGTTTTTCATAGTCTTCTAAAGTAGGAATCACTGGATTGGTAAAAGAACATACATCAACTACAGAATGTTGAGAGAGTTCAGGGATCATATCTTCTACAATGTTCATTTCACCAAGGTTTTTAGGCAACCCTATCTCACTGTTTAAATTCTCTATGATTTCAGCTAAATCAGAAGATTCTGGAAGACCCATACTTCTAGCTATTCTTTCGTACTTATCTCCAACATGAGCTTTATTGAATCTTATTATGGTTGGAAGAATAACTCCATTTAAGGTGCCATGATGAAGTTTCAATTCTTGCTTAGCTCCACAGGCATGACTCATGGAATGGACGGCTCCTAATCCTTTTGTAAAGGCCATAGCTCCTTCTGTAGCAGCCATCATCATATTCCACCTAGCCTCCTTGTTAGTACCATCTTTGACCGCCTTAATTAAATTTTCACCCCTATAAATTCTTTCAATGCCATCTAACCCAACGGCCTCAGCTGGCGGATCTATGGTTGGAGACAAAACTGCTTCAACACAATGAGTAAAAGCATCCATGCCTGCTCCTGCTGTCATGGTAGGAGGTAGTCCAAGAGTTAAGTCCGGGTCGCAAATGGCAGCATCAGGGATTAAGTGGGCGCTGGCTAAAATTAATTTTCTTCCATCATTCATGATAATAACGGATCCAGAGGAAACTTCACTGCCAGTTCCAGAAGTAGTTGGTATGGCTAGAAGAGGGGCTGTTTCAGAAATCTTTTCTACTCCTCCTTCATTTACAGAATAATCTAATATTGTTCCTTCGTGCGTGGCCAAAATTGATACGGCTTTGCCAAGATCTATACTGGATCCGCCTCCAAAACCTATAATGCCGTCACAACCCTCAGCCATATAGATTTCGAGAGCTTTTTCTACAGCTTCCTGGGTGGGATTTGCGGGAGTTTGATCAAAAATTATCGGTGTAAATTCATTTGATATTAGATTCCTTAGTTGATCTAACATTCCTAATTGAACCAATTCAGGATCGGTGCATATCAGAGGTTTTTTTATACCTATTCCCCCAAGAACTTCAGAAATTTGCTCTATAGCCCCATGGTCAAATACTGGCTTATTAATATAATTTAATTGAGTCATGAAACTCCACCATTTTGGTTACACCTTGAACTCTCAATTTAGTTTACACTTTAGCTTCTCTAAAAGCATTTAGACAACAAAAGGTGAATAAGTGGATCTAGATAATTCAAAATCGGTAAGGTTAAAAATAATGGATTTTCTGGCAAGGAGAGAACATACAACTAAGGAAATCTATAAAAAACTAGAAAAGAGAGTTGAGTCTTTAGATGTATTAGAAGACGAGATTAATAAACTTGTAGAAGAAGGTCTTATAGATAATGAAAGATTTGCGGAACAGTATATACATTCAAGATCTTTCAAAGGCTATGGGCCTTTGAGGATAAAGCAAGAGTTAAAACAAAAAGGAGTAGAAGAAAATATCAGTCATTCTTTAATGACTGATAGAGATTGGACTAGCTTAGCTCATCAAGTATTGAAGAAGAAGGCAGGTAATAAACTTCCTGAAGAAACTAAAGAATTACTAAAAATTAAAAAATTTTTAAGCTATAGGGGTTTCGACTTTTCTCACATAGAGAAAGCTCTTATCTTATACAAAGAATCTTAAAAAATAGACAGTGGACTTAGTAAATATCAAATCATATGATTACATCCTAATTCTAAAGAAATGAGTTATCAGGTTTTAGCAAGAAAATGGCGCCCAAATAGTTTCTCAGAAGTTGTTGGTCAAGAACATGTAATCAAAGCTTTATCCAACGCTTTAGATAGCAACAAAATACACCAAGCGTATTTGTTAAGTGGTACTAGGGGAGTAGGAAAAACCACTCTTGGAAGAATACTAACTAAATGCTTAAACTGTGAAGAGGGTCTGAAATCTTCTCCGTGTAACAAATGTCTTTCTTGTGAAGCTATAAATGAGGGGCGTTTTATGGACTTTCAAGAAGTTGATGCTGCTTCGCGGAGAGGTGTAGAGGAAACTCAACAACTGCTTGAAACAGTAATGCATATGCCAAGTTCTTCTAGATATAAAGTTTATCTTATTGACGAAGTGCATATGCTATCCAAACATAGCTTTAATGCCTTACTCAAAACTTTAGAAGAACCTCCTCCACATGTTGTTTTTATTCTTGCTACAACAGAACCAGAAAGCGTTCCAGCCACGGTGCTTTCAAGGTGTTTACAATTTCATTTAAAGAATTTAACTCCAGCTCAATTGAGTGAAAGATTGAAAGAAATTTTAAAGGAGGAAGGCATAAAATTTGACTCAGAGAGTATCAATCAGATTTCAAGAGCAGGGCGGGGAAGTCTAAGGGATTGCCTAACTATCGCTGACCAGGCCATAGCTTTTTGTAATGGAAAACTAACTGATTCAAATGTTTCGGAGATGCTTGGTACTTTACCCTACGATCATGTTTACAGCTTGATCGATTGTGTTATTAATGAGAAATCTAACGATTTGGTTCAGAAGTTAAAAATTATTTCTGATTTAAATGTTGACTATCAAAGGTTGATGGATCTTCTTTTAGAAGCCCTGCAACATATGGCAATAGTGCAAATTTCTCCTGAGAGTGTTTCTGATCTAAATCTTCCTTCAGAGGAAGTAGTTTCTTTAGCCAATTCTATGGAAGCTGAAGAAATACAAATTCTTTATCAAATAGGACTAATTGCAAAGAGAGACTTAGACTTAGCTCCTAATATTGGTGATGGGTTTGAAATGGCTTTATTAAGGATGATGTCTTTTCTTCCAGAGAATAAAATTACAAAAGAATCTAAAAAAAAAGAAGAAAAAGATGAAGTCTTAGTTAAGAAGGATTTAAAACCAAAGAAAGAAATTAAAGCAAGTGACCCAGAAGAAAAGAAAAAGTCCATAAAATCGGATATTTCCCTAGAGTTTTTAGATCAAAAAGAATGGAATACTCTTTTCAATTCCCTGCCACTTGATTCTGGAACTAAGCAATTAATTTCTCATTGCTCCTTTTTAAGAACAGAAGATGCAGTCGTATATTTTTCTATGCCTAAAGATAAATTAGAGATTCTTAACGGATCTCATAGAGAAAAATTCCAAGATAGTCTGAGTGAAATTTTAGACCAAGAATGCCATATCTTCTTTGAGGAAGGAGAAGTAAATGATACCTCTCCAAATAAAACCAAGGAGAAGAAAAAAACTAAAAAATTAAATAAAGCTACTAAATCAATAAAAAATGATCCAAGGATTAAAACCATCATAAGTTCTTTAGGAGGCAAGATAGTAGAGTCTTCTATAACTCCTAACGATTCTAATGAGTAAAATAAGTCCACTTGTTGACAGCTTAATTGAAGCATTTCAATGCTTGCCTGGCGTAGGTCCAAAATCAGCCAGAAGGATGGTCCTACACTTATTGGAGAAAGATAGAGAAGGGGGTAAGGTTTTAGCAGAATCCTTAACCCAGACCTTGAGTTATGTAGGGAAATGCAATGAATGCAGGATATTCACAGAAACAGAAACTTGTATTATTTGTAACGACAAAAAAAGAGACGCTAATACCCTTTGTGTTGTTGCATCTGTATCAGATGTTTTTGCAATAGAAGAAAGCCATCAATATAGGGGTAAATATTTTATATTACATGGTCATCTATCGCCTATAGATAACATGGGACCTCAAGAGCTTGGATTAGACCAACTTTTTCATATTGTCAAAGATAAGCAACTTTCAGAAGTCATATTAGCTACCAATTCAACTTTGGAAGGCGAAGCAACTGCCCACTTTATTTTTGAAGGCCTAAAGAAGATAAATTCTTTAACAATTAGCAGATTGGCCAGAGGGGTACCTTTGGGAGGCGAATTAGAATATGTTGACGGGGGGACAATTTTGCACGCCCTGAGTGGAAGAACTAGTTTGAAATAGATAATTATTAACTCAGTGGTTAACTGAATCTAATTTTTATATAAGTCTAAAACTGCCGCTGTCATCGCTTTAATCCCAGTCGAAATAGTGGGCTCGGGGTCTGGTAAAAAGAAGGCAGAGTGAAGAGAAGGAAGGCTTATATTATCTCTTAAAGATTTATCGTAAACACTCTTATTAACAGCTCCTAACCAAAATAAGACAGTGGGAATTATGGGTTCTACCCTACCGTACATACCAAAATCCTCACCTCCCATTACAGGGGAGAGTTTTAAAACTTTATCTTCTCCCAGGGCATTCTCAAAACTAATTCTGAGTTTCTCTGTTAAATCCAGGTTATTAAAAAGTGCAGGCGTGTATTCATCTTTTAACGTAACTTCTGGGTATAAATCTTTCGGAAGTCCATTAGCTTCTGCTAGCCCTCTAGCCATTCTTCTTATTGCAGAAATTATTTGGTTCCTTACGTCATCTGTATAAGAGCGCACTGTTAACTGCAGCCTTACTTCACTAGGAATTACATTATGTTTGGTTCCTCCGTGAATAGAACCAACAGTAACAACTGCTGCATCTATGGGCGCTATCTCTCTACTTACTATAGTTTGAAGACTGTTAATTAACTGTGATGCCATAACAATAGGGTCTTTGGTGGTATGCGGGTAAGCTCCGTGTCCTCCTACTCCTTTCAAGGTGATATCAACAGAATCAACGTTTGCCATTGCCCAACCCGGTACATAACCTACCTTTCCTGCAGGCAGGTCTGCACTTACGTGTAAAGCTAGATTAAAATCAGGTCTGGGAAATTTCTCAAATATACCTTCTTTAATCATATTTCTAGCACCGCCACTAACTTCTTCAGCCGGTTGAAGAATGAGTAATAGGTTTCCTCTCCATTCGTCTTTTCTCTCCATCAGATTAATAGCTGTGCCTATGAGGGAGGTCATATGTATATCGTGACCACAAGCGTGCATTGTGAAAACTTCATCTCCTACTTGGTTGAAAGATTTAGTTTTACTAGCGTAACTTGACCCAGTTAATTCTCTCACAGGCAGACCATCCATATCGGCTCTTATCATCACTGTTTTACCTTCGCCGTTTTCTAGCAGAGCAACTACTCCATAACCAGCAAAATTCTCAGTAACTTCAAACCCTAGATCGATTAGCATGCTGGCCAGTTTTTTTGAGGTTTTTTCTTCTTTAAAAGAAAGTTCAGGATATGAGTGAAGTTGCTTATATAAAGTTAACAGATCGAGACTATTATTTGCTTTCAAACCTGAGGAAGAAAGGATAAAAATAAATATAATAGGGAGTATAATTTTCATAATATTTGCAGTAATGCCTTTTTGTGTGGTATCAAAATAGCATATAACTGTTCAACAGGAAATTATTGTTTATGACCATAAAATCAGATAAATGGATTAGAAAAATGGTCCAAGAAAAAGGGATGATAGACCCTTTTGAACCAAATCAAATAAGAACGAATAATGGTAAAAGATTAATTTCTTATGGGACCTCTTCATATGGCTACGATGTTAGATGCTCCAATGAATTCAAAGTTTTTACTAATATAAATTCAGCAACTGTAGATCCAAAGAACTTTGATGAAAGCAGCTTTGTAAATTTCGTGGGTGAGGAGTGTGTCATTCCTCCAAACTCCTTTGCATTAGCAAGTACAGTAGAATATTTCAAAATTCCTAGAAATGTGCTTACGATTTGTCTTGGAAAATCAACATATGCCCGCTGTGGAATAATTGTTAACGTAACTCCTTTAGAACCAGAGTGGGAAGGCCATGTAACTCTGGAATTTTCTAATACCACTAGTTTACCGGCGAAAATATACGCCAATGAAGGTGTCGCGCAGATGATATTTTTAGAATCTGATGAAGAGTGTGAAACCAGTTATAAAGACAGAGGAGGGAAATACCAAGGACAAACTGGAGTAACTCTCCCTAAAGCCTAATCAATAATTTCCAAGCTTTTTAAGAGAAAGTCCGATTGTCTCCTATCCTTGTTTAAAATTCTCACTACTGCAAAGTCTAATTCAGGAGCGAACCAGTACACTTGTTCTCTCTCTTCATCCGGTGCGAATTCTCGGCTTAACTTTAAAGCTTTAAAATTACCTAAAGGCGTTTTGATATCCTCAAATCCTTCTAATAGATAAGTTCTTTGCTTTATTTCACCTCTGAAAAAGATTAAATATTTTATTTTTTCAGGCAAAGAATTTAGGTCCAGTCTTCTTAAATCTAATCTCATTTGTAGTTGAGCTGTTGCAGGACCTAAAGTTCCTTCGATTAATGGAATGGATTTCTTATCTTTACCTTCTTGGTAGTTTGCTTTGAGATTTTCCCAATCAAAAGAAGTAGAGCTTCTAATCTTTTTAAATAGGATTCTCATTCTTATTTTATGACTTAAAGGAATTAGATTTTCTTTGCTTAATTTAAAGATAGAAATTTCTTCTCTTTCGAAGACTCTACCTCCATCAACAAAAGATCTCATTTCCCATAAGTTATCTTCTTTTTTTGTTATCAAAAACTCCATCTCACCACTATCCATAGACAATATGGTTCTAGAGGCTTTTATACCAGAGAGATCCTTACTTATAAGATTAAAAGAAAATACGGTTAACAAAATAAGAAGGAAATTAATTTTCATCTTTACCCTTAATTATTAATTCTTTTCCGTCAAAATAAACTTTATCTCCAGATAGTTTTAGCAGACCTTCCCCAAACCAATTAATTACTTTTGGGTATAGTTCGTGTTCAAGTTTATGAATTTGATCTTCCAATTCTACAACTGAAGACGTATTAATTTTTAAGGATGATTGAGCGCAAATTGGCCCTCCATCTATGCTGTCATCAACAAAGTGAATAGTAATTCCATGGACCTTATCTGAAGACTCTAAAACTCTTTCATGAGTATTTAACCCTGGGTACTTTGGTAATAGAGAAGGGTGTATATTTAAAAGTTTTCCATTATAGACTTTAACAAATAGGGGACTTAAAATTCTCATGAATCCTGCTAAGACAATCAGATCTGGTTCATATTTTGCTAGGACTTTGATCATCTCGTTATCAAAGTCTTCTCTATTATCAAAGTCATCATTATTAATGACCTCGGTTGGGATACCTGCTTTTTTAGCTCTTATCAATCCATAGGCTTCTTCGTTATTACTTAAGACGCAACATATCTTGCCGGAGACTTTCTTTTCTTTCACTGCATTAATCATAGCTTGTAAATTTGATCCATTTCCAGATATGAATACAGCAAACAAAAAATCAGTCATTTAATTTAAGGTAATATCTAAAGAAGCTTCCTCTTTTTTCTTAAACTCAACAGTACCTATAATTTTAGAAGGAATTGTTAACTTCTCTAGTAAATCCAAAGCATTATTAACGTCATTTTCTTTAATAGACAAAACCATACCGATACCACAGTTAAAAGTTGAGAGCATTTCTTTTTGTTGAATTTCCCCTTTAGACCTGATCCATTCAAAAAGTTTAAAAGCTGGCCATTCAGTTTCATTGAAAGAAAGTATAGCTTTCGAATCAGAATTTAAAATTCTTGGGATATTTTCGTAAAACCCACCACCCGCAATATGCGAAATAGCAGAGATTTCAATTTTTTCTTTTAATTCAAGAATCTCTTTAACGTAAATTTTGGTTGGAGTTAAAAGTCTTGAGCCAACAGTTTCACCTTGAATATTGGATAAGAGTAATTGTGGGTCTTTATTAATTATCTTTCTAATTAAAGAGAATCCATTTGAATGTACTCCGTTAGAAGCCAAACCAATTAAAACGTCTCCCTTCTCAGCTAAATTCTGACCAATTATTTTTTTTTGATCCACTATTCCTAATGCAAAGCCTGCAAGGTCAAAACTTTGATAAGGAAAACTATCAGGGTGTTCAGCTGTCTCTCCTCCAACCAGAGAACAATTTGCCTGTTTGCAACCCTCCGCAATGCCTGAAATAACTTCTGTAGCTAAATCGACATTTAATTTATCAGTTACGTAATAATCTAGAAATAACAGGGGCTCTGCTCCACAAGTAATAAGATCATTGACGCACATTGCTACTAGATCTATTCCAATAGTGTTGAATTGTTTCATGGCCTTGGCTATTTCTATTTTGGTGCCTACTCCATCTGTACAAGTTACTAAAATAGGATTATCAATATGACTGGGAAGTTTACTTAAGGCTGAGAAAGAACCTAATCCTGAAATTATTTCAGGTCTCTTTGTTTCTTTAACTAACGGTTTTATTTTATTTACCAGTTTATAGCCAGCTTCAACGTTAACTCCAGAATTTTTATAACTGAGTGATTTGTTTTCTTTTGGAACTTTGGTGTTCATAGAATTAGAATTACTTTAAGTATTTTAACAATCATCTTAAATTAGTTCTGCTTGTTATTTTTTGAAATGAAGAAAATTTGTTTATCAGTATTATTTCTCATTAGTTTCTCCGCTTCTTTTTACGGAGAAGAAGGTTATGCATTTAAAAAGTTTTATGAAATAGAGGTGGAACTAGATGGAACAGATAGAGATTCTGTGACCGAAGGCATGGGAAGAGCTTTGAAGAATTTAATGATTAGTTTGTCCGGAGTTTCTGATATTAATAACCAAGCCATTGTAGAAAAAGCCATTGAAGATTCAGAAAGATACGTAACTGAATATAGATTATCATCTGAGGCTGAAAATATTTTAGGCACTTTTTCTTTTAATGGCGAAGAGGTCAGAAAACTACTTTCTAGTAATAATCTCCCTTTGTGGATAGGTATAAAACCCAAGATACTTACTTTCCTTCCTTGTAAATCCCAATCTTTTCTGATCCTTGATGAGCAAGATGTTTTTATGCAGCGGAATAAACTATGTACCGAGGTTGAAAAAAGGCTTTCAAGAAGAGGTTCTATAAGGAATATTATTTTTATTGAACCTATTTTGGATTTAATTGACCTTAAGTTTATAGATCTTTATCAACCAAAATCAGATCAAGTTTTTTTAAATAAAATTTCTTCCAGATATGGTCTAGATAACTGGATGGTATGCTACATTCAAGATGAATATGGGATTTTAATTGAAGAGCCATTATGCTTATCCCCCATTTCAGATTTACAAAGAATTGCTTTAGAAGAAATAGTGGATCTTTTAGCTGATGAGCTATCTAAAGACTTTCTGTTAAAAATTAATCCTAATCTTACCAATGAGTTACAAATCCAAGTATCAGGCATAGAGAAATATGATCAAATAACTTCTTTAGAGAATATTATTAGATCAAATGCATTGGTTATTTCTTATAGCATCAACTCAATATCAGATAGCTCCGTTACTTATCTACTTGAAATCAGAGGTGAGGTTTCTGACCTTGAGAAATTAATGAATGTAAATCCTCTTTTAATCAGCCAACCTGGAGCCGATGGTAAAGAAGAGCTGAAGTATGTCTTTAAAGGCAATAAATAGTGGTCAAACAGATCCCCAATACAATAACACTCATAAGATTGTTATTGGCCATTCCTATAACTATAAATATCTATCAAGGAAATGAAGGGTTAGCTCTAATTTTGTTTATTATTGCAGGATTGTCTGATGGCCTTGATGGATTTTTAGCGAGAAAGTTTAGCTGGCAGAGTAAGTTTGGTCAGTTATTAGATCCTTTGGCTGATAAATGCTTAATTTTAAGTACCTTACTTGCTCTAGCTTTTGCTGAGTTATTACCACTTTGGTTTGTAGCATTATTACTGATTAGAGATGCCATTGCAGTTATGGGATCAATGCTTTATTTAATGATATTTGAAGGTCGTAACACCGAATCTAACAGATGGGGGAAGCACTATACAGGCTGGACGATTGCTCTTTTTATTATTACTTTGCTTCAAGAATCCATTGGGGCTGGGATATTGATTTTTAATCTCTTATTTCCAGTAGCTTTGATAGGAGTTCTAGTTTTTACGGCTTTAAGTTTATTTTATTATTTTAAAAATCAGGGTAAAGAGCTTTACGGGCAATTATTTGGTGAGTAAATGAATCGACCAAAACAACTTCACTTGGATGTTAAGTTAGATGAGGCAATCAGCTTAGAGAATTTTATTGATTGCCCCTCTACCGAAATTATTTTACAAGCTTTGAGGGATTTTATTTCTGAATCAAAAATGACTAGAACTTTTTTCTTATGGGGCAAGGAGGGAACGGGTAAGAATTATTTATTACATTCAACCAATAAGAAGTTTCTAGAAAATAATCTCCATACAGCTTTTATCTCCTTTACAAATAATTTTTTTGAAGACACTTCTATATTCGAAGGGTTAGAAAAAATGGACGTAGTGTTCATTGAAGCCATTGATCAGTTTCCTTCAGATAATAAATGGGAGTTAGCACTATTCAATTTGATAAACGCTTGTTTTGCTAAGGGCTCTAAATTACTTATTACTTCCAAACTGCCTGCAAAAGACCTTGAGGTAAAACTTCCTGATCTTAAATCAAGATTGCTTGCTTTTCTTGCGTTTGAATTGCCTGAAATAACCGATGAAGAAAAAATCAGAGCCTTAAAGGAATCTGCTAATAGAAAAGGTTTAACTTTTGATGAGAAGGTTCAGTCTTACGTTTTGAATCACACCTCAAGAAGCTTGTCAGACTTATTAAAATTATTGGTAGATCTAGATACTTTTTCCTTAGAAAGGAAGAGAAAAATATCAATCTCGTTGGTCAAAGATCTTCTTGCTAATAAAGAAGGCAGTCCAAGCATTTGAGGTAAATACCTCTAGGATCATTCAAATCATCCAACTGGAGAGCAAATTCAAGAGATTTTTTGACCAAGGGTTTGCTTTCAATTCTATCTTTGAAGATTGAAGTTATCTTGGAGAAAAATTGATTTATCAATTGATCTTTCCAACCAGTTGAAAGTGAAGGGTAGACAGTTTTGTAGTCTTTTAACTCTGCCAATTCGGCTGCTCTTTCAATGGCCTCGTCTAAGTTTCCAATATTATCTATTAGACCTATCTGAAGAGCCGTTTCTCCTGCCCAGACCCTTCCTTGAGCAATGGAATCTACTTCTTCTGGGGTCATGTTTCTACCTTCTGCAACTAACTCAATAAACCTTTTGTATCCGTACTCTATTTCTGACTGTATAGCTCTAGCTAGAATAGGATTTATAGGACGATAAGGGTCTATGCCACCTCCTATCTTAGTGGTAGCAACTCCGTCGGCATGAATACCAATTTTGTCTAAAGATCTCTCAAAAGTTGGCATGAAGCCAAAGATTCCAATTGATCCAGTAATTGTGTCATGAGAAGCCCAAATTTCATCAGCGTTTGCTGAGATCCAGTATCCTCCTGAAGCAGCAACATTTGACATAGAAGCTATTACTTTTAAGTTTTTATTTTTAGCCGCTACTATTTCTTCTCTTATTACTTCAGAGGCAAAGGCGCTTCCTCCACCTGAATCCACCCTTAAGACAATTGCCTTTACTTCTTCATCTTCATGAGCTTCTCTTATAAGTCTTGCAGTGGAGTCTCCACCTATCATTCCTGGTGGCTGACTCCCATCCATAATGCTACCTGCAGCAACAACAACAGCTATCTTATTTTTTGATCTATTTTTATCTTCGTCTTTCTTTGCAACCTTAAAATACTCCGAAGAGGAAATTTGAGCAAAACTCTTTTCTTTTTCATCCTTCCCAATGAGTTCTATCAAGTACTCTCTTGTTTGAGTTCTGTTTAAAAGCCTATCTACTAGATTAGAGTTAAGAGCTGCTTTTGCTGCATTACCAGTTTCTTTAATGATGTATTCGTCAAAACTGTCAGCATAACTTTGAATGTCGCTTAGTTTTATATCTCTGTTAGACGAAACCACTTTTTTCCAGGAGTCCCATAATATACTTAAGTAAGCCATACTCGCTTCCTTGGCTGCTTCCGACATGTCATCCCTAATAAAAGGTTCCATAGCAGATTTATATTTTCCTACTCTAAAAAGATTGACTGTAACTTCTAACTTATCAATGAAAGATTTGTAATAAGTTCTTATTCTTGAGTAACCATCTATGCTTACCCCTCCATCTGGATGCAAAATTATTTCGTTGGCAAAAGAGGCAAGGTAATAAGAGCTTTGGTCGTAATAATCCGCAATCGCTACTATATTTTTTCCTGAATCTTTTAACTTCTTTAAAGCTTGACCAACATCGTAAAGAACTGTTTGTCCAGTACCGTAGATATTGTCTAATCTAAGAATTACATGTTCTATTCTTTCATCTTTCTGGGCAGCTTCAAGTGTAAACAAGACGTCTCTAACATTGACTTCGGGTCCCGAAAGACCTCCTGACAACAGAATATCAATTGGATCACCCAATCCCGATAATTGTTCTACTATTGGTCCGTTAGGATTGAAAACTAAAGCTTTTCCTTCAGGGTCTGGAATTTTATTACTGCTGAATATCGAGCCTAAGATACTAAAAACAACTATTAAAATTATAAGAAGAAATAAGAGGTTTATAGTAAATTTTCTAGCAGTAGTTACCCACCCCCAAAATTGTTCTATTTTTGTTGTTTCATTCATTTATTAAATAAGATTAAGAAGATTTTCGGGGGGTCTACCTATGATTGCTCTTTTTTGATAAGTAACTATTGGTCTTTCAATTAATTTGGGAAATTTTACCATGGCTTGGATAATTTCTTCTTCCGAATTAGAAGGATCAGATAAATTGAGTTCTTTATATTCTGTTTCTCCCTTTCTTAGAAGTTCCCGTGCGTTCATTCCTAATTTATCTAGAATTAATGCTATATCTTTTTCTGAAGGTGGAGTTTCTAGATAGAGAATTATCTCTGGATCCAATCCTTTTTCTTTCATTAGTTCTAGGGTCAGCCTAGACTTACTGCACCTTGGATTGTGATAGATGGTAAAATTACTCAAAACTAAGATTCCGTCTTATTTCTTACATAACCTTTAACCAATAGTACTATTGAATTGAAATGATTAGTAGGATGTCAAAAATAAAAAGTTTTATTAAAGAAAGATTTATCCTATTCATCTTCTTATTTACTATTTTTTTCTCAGCTTGTTCTAAACCTGATTATGAAATATTTAATGGCTCTTCAGGTTATCTTGAAGACCTGCAAGGTAAGTGGCTAATAGTTAACTATTGGGCTGATTGGTGCCCTCCATGTATTAAAGAAATGCCTGAATTATCTTCTTTTTATAGCAATAATCATGAACAGGTTAACGTTTTTGCCTATAACTTCGACCGCTTGGAAGGACAAGAATTACAAGAACAGATTATAAGATTTAAAGTTAATGTCCCAAGTATACTCACTGATCCAGGAAAATTATTCGGATGGGAATCACCACAAAGTTTGCCTGTCACCTTCATAGTTGATCCTAAAGGTAACACGAGAGGAATATTAATTGGGGCCCAGACTCGAGAGAAACTTGAATTGCTAATTGAAAAATATAAAGAAAGCTAAAGTGGTTCTTCTAAAAACAATTCAGGATCTACGGGAATTCCAGACAAAACTGTTTGCCAATGTAAATGAGAACCAGTAACTCTACCTGTCTGCCCCACTTTTCCAATTATTTGATTTTTTGTTATTAAATCATGGTTTTGAACCAAAACTTTGCTCATATGAGAATAAGTACTTATAAGACCACCTCCATGATCTAAAAAAACTGTATTACCTTTGTAATAAAAATTACCTATTAAGACTACTTTTCCAGAAAGAGGGGCCCTTATTTCTGTCCCAGATGAAGCTGCTAAGTCTAATCCTGTGTGTCTATTTCTAGGTTGATTGTTAATAAACCTTCTAACTCCAAATTCACTGCTTTTAAAGCCTTCTACCGGCTTGGACATTTTCAATGACGATAAAAATGTATTTGAGTTGGTATTAATAGCTTCAAAGCTTAATTCAGATTCCTTCTTTATTCTGGGTAGATACTCAGCAGGCGGTGATACCATATCTTGATTGTTTATTGTAATTTTTGATTCTCTGTAGTCTCTAGTTGCAATAGGGACATTTAAGATTCGATGTTCATTATGATAAATCTCAACAAAATTTTTCTGGTTGATAAGGCTTATGGGGATTAAGGCTTTCCAGAGATTTTTATCAACCTGACATAAATAGACACTTTTACCTTCTACACTTATTTCTGGTGTTTGAGAAGATCTAATATAAAGATTTTTATTGATTACACCGCCTGGAAAAGGGGAATGCTCAGGAAAATTACAAACAGGATAAGTGTCTCTAAAGGTGGCACACGAAAACAGGAAGAAAACAACAAAAATTGAAATTCTAATTTTCATTAACATCTTTGGATTCAACTTTGGCCTTAATTTTACCTTTATTTAAAACGGCTGAAATCTTCTGTCCCACTTTAACTTGGGAGGCTGAAGACAAGATCTGACCATCTGGCTCAGTACTAATAATAGAATAGCCTCTAGCCAATACAGATAAAGGGCTAACGGCTTGCAAAGTTGCAGATAATTCGCTCAGAAGACTATTTTTTCTTTCGGTCTTAATCTGAAAGATACTTAAGAGATCTTTAGAAGCATTTTTTAGATAAATCTTAGCCTCTTTCACTTTATGTTCTGGTGAGCTTTGTGCTAAGGCTTGCTCAGTCAGTTTAAAACCATTTTTTAAAGAAGATATATAGTCATAAATATTTCGGACTAGACTCGTTTCGATGTAATCTGTTTTTTGACCTATTTCTCTTAATTTATCTCCTGGATGTCTTATTCTTTTAATTAAATTTTTAAAGCTTAATCTTTGATGTTCTAAAAAGGACTTAAAACCCAGAGTTAAATACTTTTGATAATTATCAAAAGTCTCAATTAATTCACTATACGATTGGCTAACTATCTCTGCTGCTACAGAGGGGGTAGGAGCTCTTAGATCTGCCACAAAATCAGCAATTGTAAAATCTGTTTCATGGCCTACTGCACTTATTATAGGAATAGGGCATTTTATGATAGTCCTTGCTACTTCTTCAGAATTAAAGGCCCAAAGATCTTCAATTGAGCCACCGCCTCTGGCTAAAATAATCAATCCAATATTTTTTAATTTTGATGCCTTATTTAAAGCCTCACATATTTGTGTTGAAGCCTTTTTACCCTGGACAAGAGTTGGAACAACTACTAAGTTAAAAAAAGGAGATCGTCTATTTAGTACGTTAATGATGTCTTGAATTACTGCCCCATCTGGAGAAGTGACCACGGCAATTTTTTTTGGATAAGATGGCAGCTCTTTCTTCAAGGAATCATCGAAAAGACCTTCAGCGTGTAATTTCTTTTTTAATTCCTCAAAAGCCCTCAGTAAGGCGCCTTCTCCTGCTAACTCTACATGCTCAACAATGAGTTGGTATTGCCCTCTGCCTTCAAAAATACTCAGAGTTCCACTTACAACAAGATGGTCTCCGTCTTTAGGTGTGAAGTTAATATGAAGGTTCTTATTGTTGAACATGACGCATCTAATTTCAGACCGTTCATCTTTTAGAGAGAAATACCAATGACCAGAAGCTGCAGAAAAAAAGTTGGAAACTTCTCCTTCTATCCAGACAAAGGGGAAGTTTTCCTCTAGAAGAGATTTAGCTCGTTTGTTTATCTCTGAGACCGAGACAATTTCTTGTGTGTTATCTAAGAAGTTTTCCACCATAATGGAAGTATAACTGACTAACCTTTACAGCCATTAATGGAAAATTCCAAATCTATTTATTTTGGACTTATCGCTCTTTTTGTAGGAGCTGCTTTATTAGGTGCATCAGCAATTTTTGTTAGAATTAGTGAAACTTCACCGTCACTTACAGCTTTTTATAGGGCTTTCTTAGCCTTACCTTTCCTGTTCATTTGGGTTCTAAGATCCAAACATGATCAGCCCATAAAAAATTATTTAAGCAAAGATAATTTAGTTATTTTATTTTTAGCAGGCGTTTTTTTTGGCTCGGATATGGCAATATGGAATTGGGCAATAAGTTTTACTTCAGTTGCACATGCCACTTTGATGGCTAATACAGCTCCCATCTTTGTGACTCTCGTTAGCTTCTTTTTTCTTAGACAAAAAATAGAGTCTTCTTTTTTTAGAGCTTTGATTTTAGCTTTCGCGGGAGTAAGTATCGTGATACTGGCTGGCAGCGGTTCTGATTCCACGAGATTACTGGGAGATTCTTTGGGGTTAATAGCTGCAATTTTTTATGCAGCTTATATTTTAGTTATTAAGAAACTCACGGATACTGTCCCTCCTGCCCACACACTTTTTTTTGCCACTCTCTTCACAGCAGTCTTTTTATTTCCAATAGGTTTACTTGAATCAGAATCTTTTTTTCCGAGTTCTCAAAAGGGATGGATTATTCTCTTGGCCTACGCCGTTATAAGTCAAGCGTTAGCACAAGGTTTAATTACTTTTGGCATATCAAGACTTTCAGCTCATCTTTCTTCTTTAATCCTTTTAGTACAGCCTGTTGCCGCTGCGATATACGGATGGCTGCTGTTATCTGAATCCATTAACCTCTGGCAAGGCCTAGGCGGAGCTGTAGTCCTTTTTGGAATCTATCAAGCAAGCAAGGAACAAAATTAGTCCCATTTAGGTTCACGTTTTTCTAAAAAAGCATTGATTCCTTCTCTCGCATCATCGCTTTGTACGCAGTCAGCTATTTGTTTTTGAAGGAAGGGCAGGGCTTCGTCAAAGCTCATTGAGTCTTGTTTGTTATAAGCAGACAGACCCATTTGCATGGTAGTAGGCGCTAAATTTGCAAGATCTGAAGCAAGTGCATTAACTGTTTTATCTAAGTCAGCTGCATTTACAGATTGGTTTATCAGACCCCATTGTTCAGCTTTTTTTGCATCAATGGCTTGTCCACGCATGCAGAAATCCAAACCAGCTCTTTTGGGCATTATCCTAAATAAACCTGCCATTACCATAAAGGGCCATATTCCCCTTTTAATTTCTGGGGCGGAAAACTTTGCTTCTTTCACAGCTATGGCATGAGTTGAATTAGTAACCATTAATAAAGCTCCAGCTAATACTGAACCTTGAATTTTTGCTATGACAGGTTTGTTTAAGTGTCTAATTGATAAGCTTATATCTGTTGAACCTTCTAATCTCGGTACCGCTGAATCAGGAGCTTTTTCCTTTCCAGACATATTGCGTAAATCAGCTCCAGCACAGAATATATCACCTTCAGCAGCAAGTACCACGACCCGGATGGATCTCTCTTGTTTTGCATAAGCTAAGGCATAATTTATTTCATTGGTCATCACTGAATTGATGGCGTTTTTTCGTTCTGGTCTGTTCAAAGTTATGGTCAGGACATTGTTTTCAATATTTATTTTTGTGGCTTCAAATATTAAGCTTTCTAGTGATAGTTTCTCTTTATTCATAATTGAACCTTTAGATTTAGTTAACTAAATAATCTGGTGCATCAATTTCTTTAGCACGGATGTATTCACCTAATGACTTGGCTTGCCCATCAAGCCTGGTTGACGAAGAAACTCCATCTTGCAATATATCGTGAACATAAAAATTTAGTGAAA
Source organism: SAR86 cluster bacterium (assembly GCA_022447065.1). Taxonomy (GTDB): domain Bacteria; phylum Pseudomonadota; class Gammaproteobacteria; order Magnimaribacterales; family Magnimaribacteraceae; genus AEGEAN-183. Next base: position 73,381 of record JAKUUM010000006.1, read on the forward strand.
GGATATTTGGAAGCTCATATCGTTCAATTTGGTATTGTGCAAGATCCGGTAAAAGTTCTTTCACTTTATCGACGGTTAGGAAGTCGAAGAGAAAAGCATAAGATTCCTCTGTCTTCGCCCATACCCCTAAATTGGCACAGCCTCCTTTATCACCAGACCTTGTGCCGAATAACCTGCCAAAATAGATTTTTTTAGTATTTTTAATTTCTGGTAACTTATTTTCGTAGGGTTCTTTTTGATAGTAAGTATCTTCAAAACCCATTTGGCTCGTAGGGATAACATCGATGGTTTCATCTTCAAAGTGGACTTTTTCTGTAATATATTTGCTGTCTACTAAGGCAGGCCAATATTCAATATAATGTCCACTTGGTACAGATCCGCTTCTTCCTGTCCAACCAGGTAAGTTTGCAAGACCTAATTCAACAATTTTTGCATTAAATAGACGGCCTACTAGATCTGGATTTTGAGACATAACGCTAATTCTCAAAAAAGCTTGAGCTTGTTCATTTGACTCAGGGTTCTCCTTGTCAGTTCTATGTAACTGAACATCAACTTTATCAAATTGCTCCCTTCCTCCTACATTCTCAAATATAGACTCGGTTACGAGCTTTGCTTTCTCTTCAATATCCAAACCTGTTAAAAGAAGTTCTGTTCCATTTCTAAATCCCCCTGCTAAGTTGATACAAACTTTATGGGTCTTAGGTGCACTGCTACCTCGACAGCTGGTCACGTGAACTCTATCTTCAGCTTCCTGAGTAATCTTCAATGTATCAAAGTGAGATATAACATCAGGATTCATATAAGCAGGAGTACCAATTTCATAAAGTAGTTGAGCCGTAACTGTTCCTACAGATACCAGCCCCCCTGTGCCTGGGTGTTTTGTAATTGTGAAACTTCCATCTTCAAAGATCTCTGCTATGGGGTAACCCATATTTAAAAAAGTAGGGACTTCTTGAAAGAAAGAATAATTACCTCCTGTAGCTTGAGCACCGCATTCAATAATGTGACCGGCCGCTAAGGCTCCCGCAAGAGCATCAAAATTATCTCTAGACCAATTAAATTTCCAAGCTGCTGGTCCAATTACCACGGCTGCATCAGTAACTCTTGGGCATACAACTACATCGGCTCCTTTATCTAGAGCTTCTTTAATTCCCCAGGCTCCAAAATAAGCATTTGCAGTTACGGGTTTTTTTTCATAATCAGCTAACGGAATGTCTTTTTCTATATTCTTTAAAAGTTCTCCATCTTTATTTAATTCATCTAGTCTTGGAATTAGATCATCTCCATCTATATAGGCAACTTTTAACTTCAGACCTAGCTCTTCAACTATCTCCTCAACTTTTTCTGCCATTGAAACTGGGTTTAAACCACCTGCATTGGTAACAATTTTGATGTTTTTTTCCTGGCAAGCTGTCGCAACATCTCTAAATTGTTTTAAGAAAGTTCCTACATAACCATGATCTTCCCCCCGTTGCATCCTTTGGTTGTAGAGTATGGCCATGGTTAGTTCTGCAAGGTAATCCCCTGTCAGTACATCAATGGGGCCCCCTTCAACCATGTCCTTAGCCGCAGAAAGTCTATCTCCATAAAAACCACTACAATTGGCTATTAAAATTTTATCTTCCACTACACTCATTTACTTATCTCCAACACTCTTATGGTTCGGTTGTCCCAAGACCTATAAATATTATCTCACTTATTTCATGATATATTTCTTCCGGGCTTTTAACCAAACTGGAATCAAAGTTATTAGTATAAATTTCTCTTCCTAGTCCCGAAAGAATCATGGCAAAAGCTGAAATATCAATGGGTTTAATTAGTTGTTTTTGTACAGATCTTTCAAGCAATTTCTTGGTCATGGAGACAACATAATCTTCATGTGAATCCACCAAATCTCTGGCTCCTTTCAACTTACCAAAATCTCTTGTGAAAGCGAGACAGGCAGGATCCATGGCTTTGCCTGTCTCGTTCACATAGATTTTAAGTTGTTCAAGTGGAGAGTTTATATTTTTAATGGCTTTTTTAGCCCTTCCACCTATCCTAAAAAGTATTCGATCTACCGCTATTAACAACAATTGATCCTTACTGGGTGCTAGTTCGTACAAAGTCCTGAGGGATACCTTTAAACGAGATGCAATCTCCGACATGGTCAGGTCCGGTACCCCTTTTTGTATCAACTTTTCAAGTTGAACCAACGCTTCTACTTGTCTTTCTGAAAGTGAGCTCTCTCTTTCTCTTGAAAGCAAAGGCTTAGGAGGCTTAGGGTCATCAGTTTCTCCTAAAAAATCAGTATTCTTGAGGTTTGCTTTCACTGCGACCTATTTAGAGTCAACTATCATTAACAGGGCGCCATTCTCAAGTTGTTCACCTTTTTTTATGTAAATTTCACTGACCTTTCCATCTGCAGGCGCTTTTACCTCATGTTCCATTTTCATGGCTTCAAGAATAACAAGTGCATCCCCTTTTGAAATAGAATCACCTACTTTAACTTTAAGCTCAACAACCTTGCCAGGCATTGGAGCTGTTAAACCGCCAGAAATCTCTTCCGATCCAGGTAGTGCGAAGCGAGGTAGCTCTCGAAGGGAAACATTTCCCCAAGGCATTTGCACAACAACTAAATCATTGTCTTTAGTAATTTTAGAAGTTAAACGATGTCCATCAATTTCAACACTAATACTTCTAGTATCCCAATTAAACACCTTAGCAACTGAGTTTTCATTTAAATCAAATTTTCCATCTCTTCTTGACCTGTAAGTGACGAGTATTTCATTTTCTCCATGTTGAAAAGAAATCTTTTGTCTTGGTAATCTTGAATTTCTCCAGCCTGAAGGCAGTTGACCCAGAATCTCAGCATCATCTCGATTTTTCCCTTGTATCCAAAGAGCAGCTATAGATGCCACCTGTTGAAGTTTTGAAGCTGAAAGGACTATCGAAAGGGCGGGCTTTACTTTTTCAATAAAGTTGGTCGTAGTTAGGCCCTTTAGAAAAGCTTCGGAACGGAGAATAGCTACTAAAAAGTCCCTGTTTGTAACAACTCCGCCTATGTGCAATGATTCTAAAGCCCTTGAAAGCTTATTGGCTGCATCTACCCTGGACTCTCCGTAGGTGATCACCTTTGCGATCATGGGGTCGAAATCAGTCCCTATCACAGAACCTTGAACGACCCCTGAATCCCAACGAGCATCGACAGAAAGGTCAGGTTCAAATGCAACCAATGATCCAGTGGTAGGAAGAAAGTCATTAGTAGGATCCTCAGCATAAAGTCTTGCTTCAATGGCTGAGCCGTACCAGCTGATGTCTTCTTGATCATATCCAAGAGCTTCACCTCTGGCTATTCTTAGTTGTTCATGCACTAAATCTATACCGGTTGTAGCCTCTGTTACTGGGTGTTCCACTTGGAGTCTTGTATTCACTTCAAGAAACCAAAATTCTCCAGTTTTATCATCCACCAAGAATTCCACAGTTCCGGCAGATTCATATTTTAATTTCTATGCTAACTTAAGAGCTGCGGACGCCATTGCTTCTCTCATTTCAGGATCAACTCTAGGGGAAGGGGATTCTTCAAATATCTTTTGGTGGCGTCTTTGGATGGAACACTCTCTTTCTC
>JAKUUM010000007.1 GCA_022447065.1 SAR86 cluster bacterium
CCCATCCTAATAGGACCACAGGAAAACGAGGCGTAATTAAACTCTTCATCTTGAAACTCTAATTTCAACCCAGTTTTATCTTCAAAGAACTTTATAGATTCTGAAAGGTTGGTTACGTATACATTTAAGTATTGGATAGTTGTTGACATCTAAACATACCCCCTTAATTCAATTTAACATAATGCAGTATTATTCCAGACCGGACTAGTTAAAGGTTAAAAGAAGTAATTAAAATCTTTTATTGTTGAGTTTCTACAATCTCTCGTAGTTTTATTAAATGTCTGTTATCCCAACCTATTTCATAATCCTCTAAAGCTTGGCGTGCTAAGTCTCCAAACCTTTCATATCCATGATGAAAAATCTCCACCAAAGTCTCGTCTTTTATTTCCGATAGTCTGAAAGTCCAAAAAGTGGTCTCACTAGCATAAAACGCAAAGTCTTTATCAACCCAGTCATCCTTGATAGATAATTCCTTCTCTGGTTCAAGCACGATTATCTCTCCACCAAAATATCTTTCTGCTCCTTCAAGCTCGACACTAAACTCAACTTTACCCCCGAGGCGTGGTTCAAATAAATGAAGCTTGTGTCCCTGATCCAACCAAGCTGAAACCCTTTCAAAGGTAGTAAATTCTTCCCAAACTGTCGCTGGCTTAGCCTTTATTAAAGCACTTCTTCTGATATGTAGTTTTCCAATTTCCATTTAATCCAAAAGGCACTTATCCTTATTCTCCAAAATATGACTGACAGTCTCTTCAACCGTCATAGTTGAATTATCAACCCACAAGCCAATTCCTGATAAAGTTAATACATACTCTTTTAGAATCCTATATCTAGTAGGGTTGTTAAATCTTGATACCTTACTTCTTTGCTGATCCCTCTTAAGGACTGTTTCAAAAGGAGGATTGAAGGTAACAAGGAACAAGTTAAGGCTCCCCAGTGACTCTTTGTAGATAGACAGTTGTTCTTTGCCTACCACTTCATCACAAATAGGTGTAAATCCATGCTCAAGATAGGATTTTGCCAAAGCACATTGGTTTCTTATGTTCATATCAATTTGGAAGTTAGCTTCTTCTTGTGGTGTTCCATCAGGCCAAACATTTCCAGAAATAATTTGAGCTTGCAAGTCATCTCTACTTATAACAGCGGCTTTAGCAAACCTTTCTGCAAGCGCCTTTGAAGTGGTAGTTTTTCCGGCAGCTGGTATACCATTGATAATCCAAACTCCATTCATAAAGCAAGTATATAAGAAGAAGGTGGAGGCGGCGGGAATTGAACCCGCGTCCATCAGTACTCTGCCATAAGATCTACATGCTTAGTTTCATCTATTAATTTTGTTTGATAGGGCCCGATGAACAGGGCTTATCTAACGATCTCATGTTTACTTAAGAAGTTGTATATGAGAACTACAACATCCGTAGTCCGTGAAGTCGTCTGTCGTAACAATGGCACGGACACCAAGTTAAGACAGTTAGCAAATTAAGCTGCTAAAGCGTAGTCTGCGTTATCGCCAACTAACATGTTTGTAGTAGTTGATTTACGAGAATTACTACCTTCTCGACATGCACTCGTGGGTTTGTAACTGCTGTCGAATCCAGTTCGCCCCCAAAAGGACTGGTGATTATACAGATAACTTTGAATTACTAAAAAAAAGGAGTAAAGTTTTTGAGTATGGGAGCAACAATAATTCCATCAATAAGATATCAGGATTGTACAAAAGCCATAGATTGGTTGTGTGATACTTTTGGATTTGAACGTAATCTTATTGTTCCTAATGAGGAAGGCGGAATAACTCATGCACAACTTGTCTGTGGTGAGGCGATGATTATGTTAGGCGATGGTCACAGGCATGCAAAAGACCCTTATGGAAAACTAAACAGATCACCTCTGCAGTTGGATGGCCAAAATACAGCAGGAATTTATATGGTCGTGGAGGATGTGGATGCCCACTATAAGAAAACAGAGGCCGCAGGAGTAGAAATAGTTCTGGATATTGCAGATCAAGACTACGGCGGTGGAAGTAGGAGTTACTCTTGTAAAGACTTGGAAGGTCACCTCTGGAGTTTTGGCTCCTACGATCCTTGGGAATAATATTTACCGTTTGTTTCTAGATCTTAGTGTTCTGGCCTTTTGTCGATCCCAATCTCTGGCTTTAATGGTTTGACGTTTGTCTCTGCCTTGCTTACCTGTAGCTAGGGCGATTTCACATTTAACTAGGTTATTTTTCCAAAACAGCTTGGTGGGAACACAGGTCTGGCCTTTTTGTTGGGTGGATTTAAAGATTCCCGCTAATTCCTTTTTATTCAAAAGCAATTTTCTAGATCGGGTTGGGTTGTTTTCTTGGTTGCTGTTGGATAAAGGGTTTATATGACAACCAATTAACCAAGCCTCGCCGTCTTTTAAAAGGACATAAGATTCTGCTATTTGAGCTTTACCCAAACGTATGCTTCTCACCTCCCAACCTTCAAGAGAAACCCCAGCTTCAAACTTATTAGTCAGTTCAAAGTTGAATCTAGCCCTTCGGTTTTCGGCAATAATATTTTCGGGCTTCTTTTTCTTCTTATTCACGCTTAGAGTATAAACAAAGAGATAGAATATTTTCTATTATCCATGAATAGTAACAATTTTAGAGAAAGGTACTTTAAAGGAAGGGTTTATATTACTCTCGCTCCTGCAATCTTCTTGGCTTCCTGTGTCTGGTTTACTCCTAATGTGGTAGCCACAAAGCTAGCCCACGCCTTTCAACTATATCTTAGTTTGCTTCTTTTTTTTGCCAGTACTTATTTATGGGCTCAATCAAAAATTACTGTTTCGATCTTCCCCGACCATTTTGCATTTAGACTGGCATTAATTTTGTTGCTAATAGCAGTAGTGGGAGGACTTCTGACTTTCTATTTGAATCCGGCATATGGTTTAGGTCTGGTCTTGGCTGGTCTTTTAAGCTTGCTCTTTTTTGGATTACCCGACCAGACCAAAGTCCAATCTCCTTTTTGGTTTAAAGAATTAATTCGTAAAAGTAACATTATGCTCTGCATTTGTTTGATAGTTATGTTAGCTTATTGGCTTAATCCTTATTCTCAACCACTGAGCTATTAACTGGAATGACCTCTGAGGCAAGAAAATCCATTCACGGAACTTGGACAGGTAAGTGGACTTTTATTTTGGCTGCTGCAGGGTCTGCAGTGGGTCTTGGAAATATATGGAAATTTCCATACATGGCAGGTGAATACGGTGGTGGGGCATTCGTCCTGGTTTATCTGGTTTGCATTCTTCTGATAGGAGTCCCCATCATGATAGCTGAGATTCTTTTAGGCAGGAGAGGCCGTAGAAGTCCGGCTAATACGATGGCATATCTGGCGGTTGAAGCTAGAGCCTTTCCACAGTGGAAATATCTAGGAATGATGGGGGCCGTGGCAGGGCTTCTAATTTTATCTTTTTACAGTGTAGCCGCAGGATGGGCTTTTGCTTATATCTTTGAGGAATTCAATGGGACTTCAGCAGAATATTATGGTCAAGAATTTGATAGTTTCTTAAAAGACGAAACTAGACTCATTTTTTTTCACAGTATTTTTATATTTGCGACAATTTTCATCGTTGCCAGGGGGGTCATAAAAGGTATTGAAATTTGGATAAATCGTCTCATGCCCATTCTCTTTATTATTATTGTACTTTTATGTGTTTACGCAACGCAGACAGGTGCTTTCTTCGAAGGAGTATCCTATTTGTTTACCCCTGATTTTTCCAAGATCAATGCGAAAGTTATTTTGGCGGCTCTCGGTCAAGCTTTCTTCACTTTGAGTCTAGGAATGGGGGCTATTATGGCTTATGGAGCTTATATGCCAGCCAACCAAAATATCGGCTCTACAGCCCTTTATGTAGCCTTTTTAGACACTTTAGTGGCCTTGCTTGCAGGAATTGCTATTTTCCCCATAGTATTCGCTAATAATCTAGAACCTGCAGTAGGTCCTGGTTTAGTTTTTGTTACTTTACCTTGGGCTTTCGTCAACATGCCTTTAGGGATAATTTTTGGAAAACTATTTTTCGTATTGTTGACTATCGCTGCTTTGAGTTCAGCAATTTCGCTGTTGGAGCCTGGCGTTGCTTGGATCGTAGAATCACTAAAAATAAAACGATACATAGCTGCCGCAGGTCTAGGTTTCATTGCTTGGACTTTAGGTATTTTTAGCGCCCTTTCATTTGATTTACTTGCAGGGTTTACACCAATAGGAGATAAGAATTTCTTTGATTCATTGGATTTCTTGTCCAATCAAGTCCTCTTGCCTTTAGGAGGGATATTTATAGCGATTTTTGTTGGCTGGGTAATGAAACGCAGTGATGTATTTGAAGAATTAAACCTCAAAGAGGGTTTGGTTCTAAAAGCATGGTTTTTCCTACTAAAATTTGTATCGCCCCTAGTGGTGGGCTTGATTTTTGTTCTTGCAGTTTTCTTTGGAGTTGTGACTTAGGTTAACTTTCTTCAGGAGGAAGATCTCCTTCCCATTTCACAAGTTCGCCAGCATCAAAAAACAAAGTTACTTTAATTTCTCTGAACACATTACTTCCTTGAGAAATTGATGTGTAGTAATCCCATCTTTCGGGAGTAAAAGTATCACTTATTAGAGGAGTGCCAAGGATGTATTTAACTTGGGACTCAGTCATGCCCACTTCTAGTTTGCTCAACATCTCTCTATCAATTAAATTTCCCTGATTAATGACTACTTGAAAGAGTTTTGGCATAGAACAGCTAACAGTTACTAAAAGTGTAACTAGAAATAAACACCTATTGATACTTTTTGGCATAACTTAATGAGGACTTAATTTATAATGATAATATATCTATCTATTCAGAAGGGTGAATATTGTGACAGATGACGCAGAATTAAAGAAGGCAGGACTTAAGGTAACTTTACCCAGGTTAAGAATTTTAGAATTGTTGGAGTCCGCTGAATCTCCCCATCTAAGTGCAGAAGGCATTTATAAGCAATTACTTAATGCAGGTGAAGAAGTTGGTCTTGCCACCGTTTACCGAGTCTTAACTCAGTTTGAACAAGCTGGTATCTGCATTAGACATAACTTTGAAGAAGGTCATGGGGTTTATGAACTGACCCCAACCCATCACCACGATCACATGGTTTGTGTAGAAACTGGAGACATAATCGAATTTACCTGCGACGATATTGAGAGGTTTCAAGAAACTGTTGCTAAAGAGAAAGGTTACGAAATCGTTGATCACAGCATGGTACTGTACGTAAAGCCCTTAAAGAAATAATTCCCTTGAACCAAAGATCTTTATCCCCATATTGAAGGACAGGAGAATAAACTTGATTAAAAAAGAAACAGAGAGTGACCTCGATCAAGAAGAGGATTTGGTAGAAGAAAAACCTGAAGAAGCAAATGAAGAAGCAGTTGAAGAATTGGACGAAGAAGTTTCATTGGAAGCACAAGTGGAAGACCTCAATGATAAATTACTCCGTGCTCAAGCTGAAGTACAAAATGTAAGACGAGTTGCAGGTCAAGAAATAACCAAGGCAAGACTTTTCGGAGTAGAGTCCTTAGTAAGAGAATTCATGTCGGTTGGAGACAATTTGCTAAGAGCCTTGAGCTCTTGTGAAGAAGAGAGTGACAATAGCTTAATTAAAGAAGGCTTGGAATTAACTTTGAGAAGTTTCGAGGGGTCTCTGGAAACTGCAGGCGTTATCCCAATAAACCCAGAAGGTGAAATTTTTGACCCTGAGAAACATGAGGCTATTTCGGTTGTAGAAGATGATAAAAAAGAAGCCAATACGGTAGTTGAAGTCATCCAAAGAGGATTTACTATTCAAAACAGAATTTTACGGCCAGCTAAAGTAGTTGTAACAAAGAAATCAGATAAAAAATAATCACTGTCTCTATTGAAATTTCTTATCTACCCCCCATTTAGATATAGATATTAATGGAGATGAGAGCATGGCAAAAATAATAGGCATAGATTTAGGAACTACTAATTCTTGTGTAGCTGTTATGGAAGGAGACCAGGCAAAGGTCATAGAAAATTCTGAAGGAGCAAGAACTACTCCTTCTGTAGTGGCCTATGGCGATGAGCTCACAGTTGGGGCTCCAGCAAAAAGACAGGCAGTTACGAATCCAACTAACACCCTTTATGCAATTAAAAGGCTCATAGGACGAAAACATGACGACGACGTGGTTAAGAAGGATGCTGGCATGGTTCCGTATAAGATTATCCCAGCAGATAATGGCGATGCTTGGGTTGAAGCCGATGGAAAAAGTTTAGCGCCTCAACAGGTCTCAGCTGAAATTCTCAAGAAAATGAAGAAAACAGCTGAAAGCTATCTCGGGCATGAAGTAAAAGAAGCTGTTATTACCGTACCTGCTTACTTCAATGATTCTCAACGCCAAGCTACAAAAGACGCCGGAAAGATAGCGGGATTAGATGTTAAAAGGATAATTAATGAACCTACGGCTGCCGCTTTAGCTTATGGACTTGATAAAGGCAAGGGAGATCAAAAAATTGCAGTTTATGACTTAGGTGGCGGAACTTTTGATATTTCTATCATAGAGATAGCCGAAGTAGATGGGGAACACCAGTTTGAGGTTCTCTCTACAAATGGAGATACATTTCTAGGTGGAGAAGACTTTGATCTGGCCCTGATAGAGTATTTGGCTGCCGAATTTAAAAAAGAATCCGGAGTAGACCTCCATAACGATCCTCTGGCCTTACAAAGATTAAAGGAGGCTGCAGAGAAAGCTAAGATAGAGTTATCTAGCAATCAGCAAACTGAAGTTAATCTTCCTTATATTACTGCTGACAAATCTGGACCAAAGCACTTTGTTCACAAGTTGACCAGGGCGAAATTAGAATCTTTAGTAGAAGATTTAATTGAAAAGACAATTGCTCCGGTGAAGACAGCATTAAAAGATGCCAAACTTAAGGCTTCTGATGTTGATGAAGTTATCTTAGTAGGTGGCCAAACCAGAATGCCTTTGGTGCAGGAAAAAGTTAAATCTTTCTTTGGAAAAGAGAGCCGTAAGGATGTAAATCCTGATGAAGCGGTAGCCGTTGGAGCGGCCATTCAGGGAGCAGTATTAGCTGGAGAAGTAACGGATGTTCTTCTTTTAGATGTATCTCCTCTAACCTTAGGAATAGAAACTATGGGTGGAGTGATGACCCCCCTTATAGATAAAAATACAACAATTCCTACGAATAAATCTCAGATATTTTCCACTGCAGAGGATAATCAGACTGCTGTAACCGTTCACGTATTGCAAGGTGAGAGGAAACAAGCAAGTGAAAATAAAACTCTTGGACAGTTTAACTTAACCGATATTCCAGCAGCCCCAAGAGGCATGCCTCAGATTGAAGTATCTTTTGATATTGATGCAAATGGAATACTAAATGTTTCTGCAAAAGATAAAGCTACAGGTAAAAAACAATCAATTGAAATTAAGGCTCCCAGTGGCTTAACCGATGAAGAGATTGAACAGATGGTTAAAGATGCTGAAGCACATGCAGAAGAAGATAAAAAGTTTGAAGCTTTGGTGCAGGCCAGGAATATGGGAGAACATTTAGTTCACAGTTGCAAAAAGACTTTAGAAGAAGCTGGCGATAAGGCTGAAGCTGATGAAAAAGAAGCTATAGAGAAAGGCATAACTGAACTAGAGGAAGCTCTTAAATCTGATGACAAGGATCGAATAGATGAAAAGATAAAATCTTTAAGTGAAGCTTCTGCTTCTTTGGCACAAAAGTTGTACGAAGAGCAAGCCCAGACATCTAGTCAAGAGAATGAAGCTACTGATGAGAAAGCTAGTTCTGATTCTGACGCCGTTGATGCAGATTTCGAGGAAGTAAAAGAAGAAGAGAAATCATAATTTATTTCTCTGTCTTCTATTCTACTAAAGGCCCGTAAATGTCTAAGAGGGACTATTACGATATATTAGGAGTTAATCGTAATGCCCAGGGAGACGAGTTAAAGAAGGCTTATCGTAAATTGGCAATGAAATATCATCCGGACAGAAATCCTGATGACACTTCTGCCTCTGAAAAGTTTAAAGAAGTCACCGAAGCTTATGAAATTTTATCTGACCCCTCCAAAAGAACAGCCTATAACCAATTTGGTCACCGAGGAGTAGAGTCCTCTGGTTTTGGGAGCGATAGATCTGCTACAGATGCATTCAATGATGTTTTTGGAGATATTTTTGGAGATATTTTTGGTGGAGGTGATCCCTTTTCCAGACAGAGGAGATCTAATCGAGGTTCTGATCTAGAATTTTCTTTAATAGTAGACTTGGAGAATGCTGTAAAGGGAACTACAGAAAAAATACGTATTCCAACTTTAGCTACCTGCGGTGACTGTAGTGGATCTGGAGCGGAGCCAGGAACTCAACCCTCTTCTTGTCCTTCTTGTAACGGAGCTGGACAAGTAAGAATGCAACAGGGTTTCTTTTCAATCTCTCAGACTTGCAGGCAGTGTGGAGGTTCAGGCAAAGTTATAACAAATCCTTGTAGGAAATGTCGTGGTAATGGCAGGGTGGAAAAAACTAAAACGCTCTCAGTAAAAATCCCTGCAGGAGTAGATACAGGAGACAGAATTAGACTTTCTGGTGAAGGTGAGGTAGGTCCAAGTGGTGGGCCCAGTGGCGATTTGTATGTTCAAATAAGAGTTCCTTCCCATGAAGTATTTGAGAGGGATGGCCAACATTTATACTGCGAGGCCCCAATCAGCTATGTGGATGCAGCACTAGGGTCAGAAATAGAGATCCCTACTCTGGATGGAAAAGTAAAAATAAAGATTCCAGAGGGAACTCAAACTGGAAAGCTATTTAGACTAAAGGGCAAGGGAGTAAAGAAAATAAGAAGTTCAGCAGTAGGAGATCTTATGTGTAGAGTGATAGTAGAAACCCCTCAAAAACTTGATTCTAAGCAGAAAAATTTATTAAGAGAATTAGGATCTTCCTTAAAAGACAAGAAAAATACACCTATGAGTTCGGCTTGGTTTAGTAAAGTTAAATCATTTTTTGATAATAAATAATATTGAAATGCTAAAAATTGCAATATCTGGTTCCTCGGGACGTATGGGAAAAGCCCTTATCAAAGCAGTTAATGAAAACGATAACTTTGTTCTATTAGCAGGAGCAACAAGAGAAGATAATAAACAAGTTGGAAAAGATTTAGGAGAAATAGCTGAAATAGGTCAAGTAGGTGCTCTTTTGTATTCAACCTTCGATAAATTTACCAATGCTGACGTAATCATAGACTTCTCAGAGCCAATCTTTAGCTTGAAAGCTATTGAATATTCAAAAAATAACAAAATTCCTATAGTTTTAGGAACCACCGGTTACAAAGAGGATGATTTAAGCTTTATTAAGGAAGCGGCTGGGATTATTCCTATAATTAAAGCTCCAAATACCAGTATAGGTATTGCCTTTTTAAGAAAGATTATAAATCTAACTTCAGATTCTCTTTCTTCTTTCGATAAGGTGGAAATTTTTGAGAAGCATCATAAAGATAAAAAAGACTCTCCTTCTGGAACAGCAATAGATCTAGCTGAATTCTTATCAAAGAGAACAAAAAGCAAAGAATCTGTTCCTATAGTAAGTGAACGAAGTGGGAATGATGTTGGAGAGCATAAAATAATTCTTTCTAGAAAACACGAACAAGTTGAGTTGAGCCACATTGCTAAGGATCGCTCTATTTATGCAGAAGGTGCACTTGTTGCTGCTCAATGGCTTAAATCAATGCCTAAAGGTCTTTACAGTATGTCAGATATTTATTCTTGAATTCAAAGAATTGTGGTATAAACGCACACCTTTTTAGAAATAGTTTGATTATTTTCTATTAAGAACGACACACGTGTAATTAGTCTACTTCTTGGGTGCTTTAAGGTTGCTCATCTTTAGTTAAGAGTAGTAAACACGGAGGAATAACCCAAGCGATTGATGATCGCTTATGAATTAGGAGAGCAAATGGCTCAAATATCTATAGAAGATATGCTTCAAGCAGGTGTCCACTTTGGACACCAAACAAAGTATTGGAATCCAAAAATGGACCCTTATATTTTTGGAGTTCGCAGTAAAATACATATTATCGATCTTCAACATACAGTTGAGCTTTTAAAACCTGCTTTGGTTTTTATAAAATCAGTAGCACAAAAAAATAACAAGATCCTTTTTGTTGCAACCAAACGTTCAGCTTCTAATGTTCTAAAGGAAGAGGCAGAAAGGTGTGGAATGCCTTATGTAAATGAAAGGTGGCTCGGTGGCATGCTTACTAATTACAAGACCATAAGATCTTCTATCAATAGACTTGAAAATCTTTTGAGACAAAAAGAAGATGGTACTTTTTCTAAATTAACTAAGAAAGAAGGTCTAAAGTTACAAAGAGAGATAAACAAGCTTCAAAAATCTATTGGGGGAGTTAGGGAAATGGGTGGTCTACCTGACGCTCTTTTTGTAATAGATGTAAAAAGAGAAGCTATAGCTATATCTGAAGCAAGTAAAATGGGCATACCTATAGTAGGAATAGTTGATACTAATAGCAGTCCTGAAGGAATCGACTATTTAGTTCCTGGAAATGATGATGCTATAAGGTCTATTACTTTATTTGCCAGAGCTGTTTCTGATGCTTGCTTAGAAGGTTTAGAACTTGCGACCGGTCTAAAACCAACAGTAGAAAGTAAGGGACCCACAATTATTAAGAAAGAAGAAAAAGGAGATACCCCTGAGAAGAATACCTCACCTGAAGAAACTACAGAAGAAAAGAAAGAGGAGTCTCCCGAAAAGGAAGATAAAAAAACTAAAGAGATGAAGAGCTCTAAGTAACCTAAGGAGAAACAAATGTCAGATATATCAGCCTCTCTTGTTAAAGAACTTAGAGAAAAAACTGGAATAGGAATAATGGACTGTAAGCGGGCTTTAGTAGAGACAAAGGGAGACATTACTTTGGCAATAGAAGGGTTAAGAAAATCCAGTGGCGTTAAGGCAAGTAAGAAAGCAGGAAGATCTACGGCTGAAGGGATAATTGCAACATGTTCTGATGGGTCTAAGGGTTTCATGGTAGAAATAAATTGTGAAACCGACTTCGTAACGAAAGATGAATTATTTATTGAATTTACTGAAGATGTAATAGCTGCTCTTTCTTCTGGAAATTATAGGAATGTAGATGATTTAATGAAAGGAGATTTAGAAGATAAAAGAGAAAAACTAGTTCAAAAGTTAGGAGAAAATATAGTAGTAAGAAGAATTTCAAAGAACTATGATTCTTATGATAATTTAGGTTTGTACTTGCATTCAAACAAGAAGATAGCCTGTTTGGTTCATCTAGAAGGAGGAGACTCTGAAATTGCTAAAGACATAGCCATGCATGTTGCTGCTACTGACCCTCTAGCTATTTCTTCTAATGATATTCCAAAAGAGATTATAGACAAAGAAAAAGAGATATTTGAAGCAAATTCAGCCGAGACTGGTAAGCCTCAAGATATCATCAATAAAATGGTAGAGGGGAAGCTAAAGAAATATTTTGCAGAGGTGAGTTTGAATGATCAAGATTTTGTTAAAGAGTCAGGAATAAAAATAAGAACTCTATTGAAAAAGAATAAAGCAAAAGTGCTTGCCTTTGAAAGGTTTGAAGTAGGTGAGGGTGTAGAAATTGAAGAAACTGATTTCGTTACAGAAGTGATGTCACAAATAAAAAATATCTAGGTTCATGCTTAAGGAAATAATAGAAGATACTAAGAAAGGAATGGAAAAGAGCCTTAACTCTCTTGATATGACTTTTAAAAGCATAAGAACTGGAAGAGCTAGTCCCGCATTATTAGAGGATATTAAGGTAGATTACTACCAAACCCTCACGCCTCTAAACCAATTAGCAAGCATATCTGTAGAAGACGCTAAAACCTTAGCAATTGTGCCCTGGGAAAAGTCAGTTGTCCAAGATATAGAAAAAGCAATAATGGAATCTGAGTTAGGACTTAGCCCTGCCACATCAGGAAATACAGTTAGAGTTATTCTTCCTGATTTAACTGAAGAAACACGAAAAGAATTTATTAAGAAAGCTCGATCAGAAGCTGAGATTGCTAAGGTTTCTATAAGAAGTGTTAGAAGAGCTGGGAATTCTCAGTTGAAAGAGTTTCTTAAGGAGAAAGAAATTTCTGAAGATGAAGAGAGACAAGGCGAAGAAGAGATTCAAAAATTAACTGACTTTTTTGTAACTAAAACTGACGAAGCTTTAACAATCAAGGAAAGGGATCTGCTCGATTTCTAGTTTTTTGTCTAGTATCCATGCAACAAAAAAATAATAGTGATTCATTACCTTCTCATGTGGCCATCATTATGGATGGAAACAATAGATGGGCTAAAGCTCGTAACTTACCAGGAGTATCTGGACATCAACAAGGAGTTGTAAGAGCCAGAGAGGCTGTCGAGTTTGCCGTCGAAAAAAACCTTGAAACTTTAACTCTTTTCGCATTCAGTAGCGAAAATTGGGGACGCTCAGATGAAGAGATCAGTTTAATAATGAAACTACTTGCTCAAGCGCTAGAAGAACAAATACCAAGACTAATTGAAAATAAAGTTCAGCTTTCTTTCATTGGTGACTTACTTAAATTTGATGTCGATTTACAAAAAAGAATGAAAAAAGCGGAACGACTAACTCTGTGTCAGGATGAAAAAAAACTTGATTTGGTTATAGCTGCAAGTTATGGGGGTAGATGGGACATCGTTCAGGCAATAGAAAAGATAAAAGGGATAAAGGAAGAAGTTGAAATCAATGAAGAATTGGTTAGTTCTCTGACTTCTCTTGCTCCCTTTTCTGATCCTGATCTTTGTATTCGAACAGGTGGAGAATACAGAGTTAGTAATTTTTTATTATGGCACTTAGCTTATTCTGAACTATATTTCAGCGAGTTGTTTTGGCCAGATTTTGATAGTAACCAGTTTGAGCTAGCTTTAGACGAATATTCAAGACGTCAAAGGCGCTTCGGGGATCAGTCTAATTTTAGTGCTACTTGATAATGGATAAAACCAGATTTCTGAGCGGTATAACAATGGCATTTGTTATTGTTTTATCTTTTTTGTTTCTTCCACTAAAAATACTTACCCCTCTTATAAGTATTGTTATTAGTTTGTCAGCCTGGGAGTTTTTCAAATTAAGGTTCTCTTCAGAAATATCCGTGGTAATAAGTTTGATCTTATTTTTTTCTCTTATCTATTTAAGTTTTGGCACAGGTTTCAAATTGACTATTATTTCTGCTGGCCTTCTAGTATGGCTAATATTTGGATCTCTTATCTTAGGATTTCCTCATAATAAGAATATTCTACAGAATAAATACTTTTGGTTAATATCTGGCTTGTTCATTCACATTCCTTTTTGGACGTCAATTTTTTTAATAGCCAATTTTCAAGGAACTTTTTTAGAGCATTTAGGCTTAGGGCTATCTCCAAGATCTACACTCGTCTTCATGATCAGCTTGAGTGCTTTGATGGATACATTAGCTTATTTTGGAGGCAAAAGCTTTGGCAGGAAAAAGTTTCTTTCCAACATCAGCCCAAATAAAACTTTGGAAGGATTTCTGATTGCATTATTAGGGACTCCACTATTAGTTATGCCTTTTTTGGCTTTCTTCTATGAATACGATTTTATTAGGTTATTAATATTTGTATTGTTAGTTTCAATCTTTGCAGCTCTCGGAGATGCAACAGCTAGTCTTTTTAAAAGGGTAGCAGGTGTTAAGGATTCATCTAATCTTCTGCCCGGTCACGGAGGAATTCTAGATAGAATAGATAGCCATTTAGCAGCTGCCCCTTGTTTTGTCATACTGGCTTATTTGATGAAAAGTACTTAATGAAAAAGATTGCCATTTTAGGATCAACTGGATCAATTGGAGTTTCAACTCTCGAAGTAATTGAAGCAAATCCAGGTTTTTGTTCAGTTAATTTATTAGCGGCAGAATCTAATACGAATTCAATATTTGAACAATGTCAAAAATTCCATCCTCAATATGCTTATCTAAAACAAGATTCTTCGGCTAAGGAACTTAAGGATAAGTTAAGTTCAAAGAAACTTAACACTTTAGTAGTTAATCAAGATGATTTTCTAAAAATAATTTCTGGATCTGAAGTAGATGTTGTAGTTGCAGGAATTGTGGGAGTAGCAGGTTTAAAATCTGTTCATGCAGCTGTTTTAGCAGGAAAGAGGATATTGTTAGCCAACAAAGAGTCTTATGTAGTTGCTGGCGAGCTGTTAAATAATTTAGCTGATCTTAATAAGGCTAAAATTTTTCCTATAGACAGTGAACATAGTGCTATCCATCAATGTTTAGAAGGTAAAAAGGAAACTAATGATGATATTAAAAGACTTGTTCTGACTGGGTCAGGAGGTCCTTTTTTAAATAAGGACATAAAAGATTTTGTTTACATAACACCCGAAGAGGCTATCAATCATCCGGTTTGGTCTATGGGAAGAAAAATATCTGTGGATTCTGCAACAATGATGAATAAAGGGTTGGAAGTGATTGAGGCAAAATGGTTGTTCAAACTTGATCATAGAAAAATAGACATCTTGGTTCATCCAGAAGGAATAGTTCATTCTCTAGTAGAGTTTCAAGACGCCTCAGTAATTGCTCAAATGTCTGTCCCTGATATGAAGATTCCGATAGCTTACGGCTTGGGTTTTCCAAAGAGAATTAAATCTGGTGCAAGTAGTCTTCGACTAGATGAAATAGGCCAGTTAAATTTTTCTCGACCTGATTTAAAAAAATTTCCTAGCATTAACATTGCAAGAGAAGCTCTAATTTCAGGGGGAACAGCCTCCACACTATTAAACGCAGCTAATGAAGAAGCGGTTGGAGCCTTTCTAAACAATAAAATTAGCTTTATACAAATACCAGAAATTATTTCTTTTGTAATGGATACAATTCCAATAAAAACTGTCAAAACATTAGAGAGCATCTTTGAAGCTGATGCTTTGGGAAGAGAATCGGCCTTAAATCGTATGCATCAATTAAATAATTAAAATGCTTAACTTTTTTATAATATTGATTTCTATCATCACTCTGATAATTATTGTTATTGGTGTTCATGAGTTGGGACATTTCTTGGCAGCCAGGAAGTTTGGTGTTCATGTAATTAGATTCAAGATAGGTTTCGGTAAAACTTTGTTAAGTAAATTTGATAAAAAAGGAACCGAATATTCTTTGGGTATCCTCCCTTTGGGAGGCTATGTTCAAATGCTAGGAGAAGAGAATCCTCTTCAGGGAACAGAAAGAGAAGAAGATTCTCAATCTAAACAAGTTTCTTATCCCGAAGTATCTTTAGGAGCCAGGGCAGTAATTACTGCGGCAGGTCCGATAGCTAATTTCTTGTTAGCAATTTTTATTTTCTTTCTAGTTTTTTTAGTTGGCACTAAAGAACTGGCTCCAGTTGTGGGATATGTTCACCAAGCAAGCTTAGCTGAACAGGTAGGCTTGGAGGTAGGGGATAGGATCTTATCTGTAGACAAAGAAGAAATTACTAGCTTAAGCGAACTCAATGACCTTCTTGTTTCCAGAATTGGAGAATCAGGCACAATACACATTAAATTTCTGAAAGAAAAGACGGGTCAAGAAAAAGCGGGTTCTGCCTACATACAAGATTGGTTAAATTCCGAACTAGATCAAAGCATTATTAGGAGCTTTGGTATAGAAAGATTCTCTACTGTAGAAGTATCAGAGGTGATCCCGGGGGGATCTGCTGAAAAGTCTGGGTTATTAAAAGGAGATAAAATTTTGGAGGTGGGCAAAACTTCTGTCCACAGCCTAACCCACTTCGTAGATGTAATATCTCAAATGCCAGAAACAAGCACTCTTTTTCTTATAAAAAGGGATCAAAACAATTTTGTTCATCCGATAACAATTGGATTTGATTTAAATGATTTAGGAGTTAAAAGAGGGTTGATTGGAGTAGGAATAAAAGAAAACTATGATGAAATACCAGAGATTATAGTTTTTAGTAAAAAAGGTCCTTTTGAAGCCATTTATCTTGCAACAGAAAAGACTTATAAAACTATTATTTTATTATTAGATTTCATTGGAAAGATGATCACAGGTTCAGTTTCCTCTGAAAATATAGGAGGTCCTATAGAGATAGGAAAAATAGCAGCTTTATCAGCTAAAGCAGGACTCTTACCTTTTATTTCCATGATTGCATTAATTAGCATTAACCTTGGCTTGATTAATTTACTACCTATTCCTATTCTGGATGGAGGCCAATTAGTACTAATTGCTATTGAAAAAATAAAAGGTTCTCCACCTTCGCAAGTTTTTATTGAATACACCTATAGAATAGGATTGTTACTTGTTATTAGCCTTATGTTATTTGCAGTTTTTAATGATATTTCAAGGATGGTTTAATGGTTAAAGCTCTTTTGCATACAAATCCTATTTTTTTAGTTCTTTTGTTACTAATTTGTTCAGCTCAACCAGTTCAGACTGAAGAAGAATCCTGGGTTGTTAGCGATATTAGAATAAGCGGTTTACAAAGAGTTTCTGCAGGTAGTGTATTTGCTGAAATGCCAATAACTGTTGGAGATAGAGTGGATACCCTTGGTTTACAGATTGTAGCTAAAACTTTATTTAAAACGGGTCAGTTTGATGATATTCAGATAGGAAAAGATGGAAACATTTTAATTATCAGTTTAGTTGAAAGACCTTCTATCTCGGGTATAGAAATAGATGGTAATAAAGCTTTAAAAACTGAAGACCTTATTAAAGGGTTAAAGGGAGCCGGGTTATCTGAAGGCCAAGTTTTTAAAAGATCTATACTTAGTGGTTTAGCTTTAGAAATTCAAAGACAATATATATCTCAAGGTAGGTACGGAGCTCTGGTAGATGTCAAGGTCAACCCAGAACCTAGGAATAGAGTCGAGATTGAAATACAAATTGAAGAAGGAGATGTCGCAACTATTGAAGGCATCAATGTTGTAGGCAATAAGACATTTACCGATGAAGAGCTTCTCAGGGATTTCGAATTAAGTACGGGGGGCTGGTTTTCTTTTTTCAGTAGTGATAACAAATATTCTAGAGAGAAATTAAAAGGAGATATAGAGAGTTTAACTTCATATTACAAAGATAGAGGGTATGTTGAATTTGTTTTATCAAGCTCTCAAGTGAGCATTACTCCCGATAAGACGTCAGTTTATATAACCTTAAATGTAGATGAAGGGCTGCCTTATAAAGTAAATAAAATAAGTTTAACCGGCGATATACCAGTTGATGAAGACCTATTGCGTTCCCTTGTTCTAATTAAAGAGGGAGAAATTTACTCCCAGTTTTTAATAACTGAAACCGAAGAACTTTTTACCAACATCTTAGGTAATGAAGGCTACAGTTTTGCAGAAGTTAAAGGTGTTCCTGATTTGGATCTTGAAACAGGAAAAGTTGATCTCACCTTCTACATTGACCCTCAACAAAGAACATATGTAAGAAGGATTATTTTTAAAGGGAATCAACGAACCCACGATGTTGTGTTAAGAAGAGAAATGAGGCAGATGGAAGGATCCTGGGCTTCCAACCGTTTAATAGAAAATTCTAAAATAAGACTTGAAAGGCTAGGTTTTTTTAAGGAAGTTGAGTCAGAGTCAAAACCAGTAGCAGGAATAAATGATCAGGTTGATATTGAGTTTACGGTTGAAGAAGAAGTTTCAGGAAGCATAGGAGGAAGTTTTGGTTATTCTTCTTGGGGCCTCATGCTGGGATTAAATTATTCTGAAAATAACGCATTTGGCACTGGAAAAAAAGTAAATTTGGGAATAAACGACAGTTCCTGGCGTAAAAGTTATTATTTAGATTATGGAGATCCTTATTACACCATTGATGGAGTGAGCAGAGGGTATAGTGTTTTCTTCAATGCATCTGATTATGGTCAATATAATATTGCCAGTTACACTTCTGATTCTTATGGAGCTGGCATTCAGTTTGGTTTACCCATAAGTGATATAGAAAGAATAGGTCTTAACTTAAGATACGAAAGCACATCAATAGATGTAGGCGCTATGTCTGCTTCTCAGATTCTATCTTTTACTGCCTCAGAAGGAACTGAATTTGAAGCTTTAAAGACACAAGTAATATGGTCTAGAATTACTCTCAACAGAGGTATTTTTCCAACTGCGGGTCAATCCCAATCTGTGGGCATAGAATTATCAGTTCCAGGGAGTTCAATCACTTATGCAAGGGCTACCTACAGACACAGGTATTATCGACCTATATTTGGGGGAAAATTTATTTTAGGCTTAAGAGGAGAAATAGGAGTTTTAGAAGCTTATGGAGACACAAAGGTTCCTCCTTTCTATGAACACTTTTATGCGGGAGGCATCACATCGGTAAGAGGTTTTAGAGCCAATACCTTAGGACCCAGGGCTACTCAATCTGAGTATATTCTGGATGCTGAAGGCAACCCATTGTTGGATTCAACCGGACAACAGATTTTTAATCCTTATTGGGGTTATTCCAGGAATGATGATAGATCCATAGGAGGGGTGTACTTAGTTGAAGGAGGCTTTGATTTTATTTTTAGATTACCTTTCCTTGAAGACCAGAGGTCTGTAAGAACTTCATTTTTTATTGATGCAGGTAATGTTTTTGCACAAGATTGTGGGAATGAAGAAAACTGTAGTGAACTAGATCTTGGAGAATTAAGGTATTCTTATGGAATAGGGTTAACTTGGATTACACAATTAGGACCTATGTCTTTAGCTCTTGCTGCAGTTGGGAACGAAGGTCCTTTAGATAGAACAGAAGGTTTCCAGTTTGAAATAGGTACACAATTTTAAAGATTAACTGGATACAGGTGCTGTTAAACCGTTAAACTGGCGCCCCACATGTAAGGATTTAAAGGTTAATTAGGAGAAATTATGAACTTTAACAAACGTATTTTGGTGTTATTACTAACAGCGGTAATCCCTTTTTCATTATTTGCCGAAGATACTTCAGAAGGGTCTATTGCAGTACAAGGGTCTATTGCAGTAATAGATGTGGAAGCCGCTATCTTAAGTACTGAAGCTTCAAAACAAGCTTTTGAAGAGCTTGCAACTAGCAAGGAATGGAAAGAGGTAGAAGAAGACCTTAAGCTAAAAATTAATGAAGCCAATGAGATCCAAGACAGGCTAAAGAAAGAAGGACCGACTTTGTCTGACGCGGAAAAACTTGATGCCCAGAAGCGACTAAATTCTTTAAGTAAAGATATTAATTTTCTTAATCAGAAAATAGCTACCATGAGAGACGAACTAGTAAGATTTCTTCAAAATGAGCAAGCTCCAAAATTTCAGAAAGTTGTTTCTGAGCTTATGAGAGCAAAGGGTATAAAAATACTTCTACATAGACAGTCTGTTCTCGGTTTTGATACAGGAGATCCTACTTTGAACTTAACTCCAGAAGTAGTAGAGCTACTAAACCAACAAGAAGAGTAATTTTATTTGGTTTCTCCAGAAAAAGGTATAACTCTAAGAGAGCTTGCTAAGAAATTAAATGCTGAGCTGTCTATGCCTGGGGATCCTGAAACATTTGTAGAAGGTTTAAACACTCTTTCCGCTGCTAGTCATAATGAAGTTAGTTTTTTTTCTCGAAAGAAATATCTCAAAGATTTAGAGAAAACTAAGGCGTGTGCAGTAATCATTGGAGAGGAACATAAAGGTCTAGCTCCCTGTCAGACTTTAGTAGGCGGAGATGCCTATCTTCTTTACGCAAATGCTACTCATATATTTAGGGAACTTAATGCAGAACCAGTCGCTAATGGGATTTCAGAATTGGCTGACATTTCTCCTTCAGCAAAAATTAGCTCATCTGCAACAATAGGTTCTTTTTGTAAGATCTCTGAGAATGTTGAGATAGGAAGTGAAGTAACAATTGGCAGTGGGGTGATTATAGGTAATTCGGTAAAGATAGAAGACAAAACACATGTTTACTCAAATGTTTCTATTTATCATTCAGTATCTATTGGTTCTAATTGTATTATTCATTCAGGAGCAGTTGTAGGCTCAGATGGGTTAGGATTCGCCAGAGATGGAGAAGATTGGGTAAAAATAGAACATTTAGGAAGCGTAATAATAGGCAATAATGTGGAGATAGGATCTAATTGTTCAATAGACAGAGGTTCCCTTGGAGACACTTGTCTTGACGATCAAGTAAAGCTCGATAACAAAGTTCACTTAGCCCACAATGTTTGCATTGGTAGAGCTACTGTTATTGCGGCAAATACTGCAATTGCAGGAAGCACAACAATTGGTAAAAACTGCACTATTTCAGGGGGTAGTGGCATCATAGACAATCTCAATATTACTGATTCTGTGCATATAACAGCCTTTTCTTTAGTAATTAAGTCAATTAACAAGCCTGGAACTTATACTTCGGGTACCCCTCTAATGGAACACAGTTTGTGGAAGAGAAATGCAGTGGCTTTTAAAAGACTAAAAGATTTAATTAAAAAATAATAAATGAAAGAAGTTATAGATATAAAAGAAATTCAACAATATCTACCTCATAGATACCCTTTTTTATTGGTTGATAGAGTAGTTGAGTTAGAGTTAGGTAAATATATTAAGGCTTATAAAAATGTAACTATTAACGAACCTTTTTTTACGGGCCATTTTCCTGGAAAACAAGTCATGCCGGGAGTGTTAATTCTAGAAGCAATGGCACAAGCTTCAGGAATATTAGGTTTCAAAACCATGAACAAAAAACCCGAAGAAGGTTCGATCTATTATTTTGTGGGAGCTGATTCTCTCCGCTTCAAGAGACCAGCAGTTCCAGGGGATCAGATTTTTTTAGAATCGTATGTCATCACTGACAAGAAAGGAATCTGGAAGTTTGATTGTAGTGCTAGTGTAGAAGGTGAAGTGGTAGCGAAAGCAATCATTCTTTGTGCTGATAGACCTAAGTAAAATTATGCACCATCCTACTGCAATCATTGATCCTAAAGCAAAATTAGACGAAAAAGTTACTGTGGGTCCTTATTGTGTGATAGGACCTGATGTGAAAATAGGATCTGGAACTGTACTAGAATCTCATGTTATTTTAAAAGGCAATACCAGCCTCGGAAAGAAAAATCATTTGTTTCAGTTTTCAACTGTAGGAGATGGTAGCCCTGATAAAAAATACAAGGGGGAGCCAACAAAGTTAGTTATAGGAGATGAGAACCGGATAAGAGAGGGAGTTACCATTCATAGAGGTACCGTTCAAGAGAAAGGGGTGACTAAAATAGGAAATAGAAATCTTTTTCTGGCTTACTCCCATGTAGCACACGACTGTGAAATAGAAGATGACGTAGTTTTGACTAACCAAGCTGCTTTGGCAGGAGCCGTTAAGGTTGGAAGTGGTGCCATACTAGCCGGTTATGCAATTGTTCATCAGTTTTGTTCTATTGGGGCCCATAGTTTTTGCGCGATGGGCAGTACAGTTAACAAAGATATACCTGCTTATGTGAGAGTTAAAGGTAATCCAGCTAAACCTTATGGAATAAATACTGTCGGGATGAAAAGGTTGGGATATTCTTCGAGAGTTATAGAGGCACTTAGATCTGCTTATCGATCTACTTATAGAAAGAACCTAACAATAGAAGAAGCACTAAAAGAGATGAAGCCTCTAGAGATAAAGTACAAGGAAGTCAAATTATTTAGCCAAACGATAAAAAAATCTACTCGTGGTATTGTCCGTTGATGTCCTCTAGCATCGACAATAAACAAAACAAAAATCCAAAAATAGCTTTAGTTGCTGGAGAACAATCTGGAGATCAACTTGGAGCTTCTCTCATAAAATATATAAAAGAAATCTTCCCCTTAGCAATCTTCATGGGTGTTGGGGGGGAGAAAATGAAAAAACAAGGGTTAAACTCTTTGTTTCCTATGGAAAAGCTATCCGTCATGGGAATTATCGAACCCTTGTTAAGAATATCCGAGCTATTATCTTTAAGAAAAAATTTAAAAGATTATCTTTCTGCACAGAATCCAGATATTTTTATCGGAATTGATTATCCAGATTTTAATTTATCTGTTTCTAAATACCTGAAGACTAAAGGTATAACTACAATTCAGTATGTTAGCCCTTCGGTGTGGGCTTGGAGAGAAGGAAGAATAAAAAGCATAGAGAAATCAGTAGATAGGGTCTTAACTTTATTCCCTTTTGAAAAAGAAGCTTATAAGAACTCTTCAGTAGAGGTTACTTTCGTAGGACACCCTTTAGCTCATAAGTTTTCTAAGGATCTTAATAAAGAAGACATAAGAAAGAAAAAATTCTCTGTAAATGAAGGAAAGATGATTGCTTTGTTACCAGGTAGTCGTAGATCTGAAATATCTAAAATGGGAGTTGTCCTATTAAAAACAGCTGAATTAATAAAAGACTATGATGATAACGCTAGGTTTTTTATGCCTTTTATTAATTTAAACCATAGAGAAATAATTCGTGGCCATGAGAATTATAGCTGGGTTAATTTCTCCGAAGGAAACTCACAGGAAGTATTAGCAGCATCTCACATAGGTATAGTAACTTCTGGAACAGCTTCTTTAGAAGCAGCCCTTTTAAGAACTCCCGTTGTGGTAGCTTACAAGACAAGCTGGTTAACTTACTCTTTAGTTAAACCTCTGTTAAAAATAAATCACTTTGCTTTGCCAAACCTTTTATCTGAAGAAGTTGTCTTGCCAGAATTAATTCAGAAAGAGGTTACAGCCACTAATCTCTTTGAGGCCTATAAAGATTTAGAAGGAAACAATTATCATAAGAGTTTAGAAGCTTTTGAGAAGATACATTCAAAATTAATGGCTAATGGCCCGGATACTGCAGCTAAGGTGATTGCTGAAATGCTTTGAATTTTCTGGCAGGAGTTGATGAAGTTGGCAGGGGGTCAATTGCAGGACCTGTTACAGCAGCGGCAGTAATATTACGAAATACAAGTACAATTAATGGACTAAATGACTCAAAAGCTCTTTCTTCACATAAGAGACAAGAGCTGGACAGTCTTATTAAAGAAGAATCGATATCTTGGAATATAGCTTTTATATCCGCAACAAAGATAGACCAAATCAACATTCTCCAAGCTTCTTTGTTGGCAATGAAAAGAGCTGTTGAGGGACTTGACTTCGAACCTGATAAAGTACTAGTTGATGGCCTTTACAAGCCCGATTTATCTAACCCATCTGAGGCAATAGTAAAAGGAGATACTAAGCATGAAAGTATTATGGCTGCCTCTATAATAGCCAAGGTCGCAAGGGATAAACACATGATTAATTTGCATAAAAAATACCCACATTACGGTTTTGTACACCACAAAGGTTATCCCACAAAATTTCACCTTAATGCGCTAGAATTGTACGGACCTTGTAAGGAACATCGAAAATCATTTAGACCCTTAAGAGATAAAATTTACTGACTATACATAGCATGACTCAGCAGCATTTTGTACACCTACATTTACATTCAGAATACTCTTTATCTGATGGCATTATTCGTATAGAAGACTTAGTGCAACTTTCTTCAGAATATAACTTCCCTGCCGTCGCTTTAACTGATTTATCTAATCTTTTTGGGCTTATTAAATTTTACCGACTAGCTAGAGAAAAAGGAGTCAAACCTATAGTGGGTTGCGAATTGCAGTTGGTTAAAGAAGCAGGAAGTTTATCCGCTCCCTTTGTTTTGTTGGTAAAGAATAAAAAAGGATATACCAATTTAACCAAACTAGTATCCAAAGCATATATTGAGGGTCAGGAAAGCCAGGGTCCTTTTGTAAGAATTGAATGGTTAGAGGATTATTCAGAAGGATTAATTGCATTGTCGGGTGGTCAGAGAGGTCATATAGGACAAGCGCTTCTGCTAAAACAAAAAAAATTAGCTGAAAATAGAGTAGATTATTTTAAAAGTATTTTCGGAAAAGATTTTTTTATAGAAATCCAAAGAATTGGAAGAGAAGATGAAGAAGAATATAATTTTTCAGCTATAAAGTTAGCTCAAGAAAATGGTATAGGTATAGTTGCTACCAATGATGTGAGATTCCTCGCTCCTACTCCTATCGATATAGATCCAGATGATGAAAGCCCCTCCGATTTTGAAGTTCACGAAGCAAGGGTTTGTATTCAGAAAGGAGAAATTTTGAGTGATTCTTCAAGATCAAAAGAATATGTTGAGAGTCAATACTTTATCACCGGTGAAGAGATGATAGAAAAATTTTCTGACATTCCTGAGGCCATAGAAAATACATTATTAATATCTAAGAAATGTAATTTAGAACTAGAACTAGGCGAGTTCTACCTTCCCGAATTTGATGTGCCAGGAAAGAGCTCAACAAAGGACTATTTAAAAAAGAAGTCTAAAGAAGGGCTGGATAAAAGATTTGAAGAAATTAAAAAATCATCAAATTCTTATGTAATTGATAAAAAGAGTTATATAAAAAGGTTGGATTATGAGCTGGAGATGATTTGTAAATTAGGGTTTGAAGGTTACTTTCTTATAGTTGCTGACTTTGTAAACTGGGCTCAAAAAAAAGATATCCCTGTGGGTCCTGGGAGGGGTTCTGGAGCAGGTTCCATTACAGCTTATGCCTTAGGTATTACTGCAATAGATCCCATTAAGTATGATCTTTTATTTGAAAGATTTTTAAATCCTGACCGAGTAAGTAATCCTGACTTTGATATAGATTTTTGTATGGAAGGAAGAGACAAAGTTCTTGACTATGTTACTCAGAAATATGGCAAAGATTCAGTAGCTCAAATCAGTACAAGGGGAACCATGGCAGCCAGGGCAGTATTAAGAGACGTTGTAAGAGTTTTAGGGAAGCCATATGGGTTTGGGGACAGACTTGCCAAGGCTGTTCCAGATGTCTTGGGCATTACTCTGGAAGAAGCTTACAAAGCAAAGGAATTCAAAGAACTAATAGATTCAAGTGAAGAATGCAAAGAAGTGTTTAAGATGTCTCTCAAACTAGAAGGGCTTTCTAGGAGCGTTGGTACACATGCTGCTGGGGTAGTTATAGCTCCTACTGCTTTGACAGATTTCACTCCTCTGATAGTTGATCAAGAGAAAGGTACGGTAGCAACTCAATTTGATATGGGAGATGTAGAATCAGCTGGATTGGTTAAATTTGATTTTTTGGGTCTTAAAACCTTAACTGTAATTAATCAAACTTTAAAGCGAATAAACAAGGACAAGAAAGAAGATCTTATAGATATTAATAACATACCTCTTGAGGATAAGAAAACCTTCAAACTTCTGCAAAAAGGAGAAACAACTGGAGTATTTCAACTTGAATCAAGGGGAATGAAAGAATACTTAAAGAAATTAAAACCTAATGATTTTGAGGATATAGTTTGTATGAACGCACTCTATAGACCGGGTGCCCTTGGTATGGTGGATTCGTATATAGAAAGAAAGCATCAAAGAGAGGAGATTCCCCCTGGTCATGAATCGGTAAAGAAGGTCTTGAGTACTACGTATGGAGTAATTGTTTATCAAGAACAGGTTATGCAAATTGCTCAAGAACTTTCTGGGTTTACTTTAGGTCAGGCAGATATTCTTAGAAGAGCAATGGGAAAAAAGAAGAAAGATGAAATGGAGAAAATGAAGAAAGATTTCATTGATGGAGCGGTGAACAAAAAAGTAAACAAAAGGTACGCTGAAAATTTATTTGAACAAATAGAACAATTCGCAGGATATGGATTTAATAGATGTCATTCTGTTCCTTATGCCTTAATTGCTTATCAAACGGCTTGGCTGAAAGCTAACCATCCTTCAGAATTTATGGCATCTCTTCTTTCTTTAGAGCTAGATTCAACTGATAGAATTCAAATGTTCGTCGACGATTGTAGGTTCATAGGTCTAAATGTACTCAAACCTGATATTAACTCCAGTAGTTATGCATTTGAGGATAAGGATAAGAAAACAGTTCTATACGGATTAGGCGCTATAAAGGGAATTGGGGAATCCTTAGTCAAATCAATAACTACAGCCAGAGAAAAAGGGGCTTTTAAAGACTTATATGATTTTTGTTTAAGAATAGGAAGTAACAAGTTAAATAAAAGAATATTAACAACCCTCATAGGTTCAGGTGCTATGGATTCTTTTGGTAAAAGGAAAATGCTTTTTAATCTTATTGATCCTTTGTTAAAGAGGGTAGAACAGTCAACTGAAAGATCACAGAGTCATATAAAGGACTTTTTTGAAGATGAAGTAAGAGAAGAAAAGGGAATAATTACTCAAGATAAAGTCCAAGAACAAGATTTTGATATTCTTACGAATGAATGGAGCTCTTTAGGCTTCTATTTGGAATCTCATCCTATAGAAAATAAAAAAGAAGAAGTTAGAAGGATGTGTGGTTTGTATATATCAGAACTAGAAGAGGGAACGCATGTTCAGCGGGTTGCTGGTATGTTGATGCATTTAAATGTTCGCCAAGGAAGGCATGGAAGATACGCATTTGCTACTTTGGACGACTCCTCTGGAAGATTGGAAGTTTCTGTTTGGTCTGAGTCTTTTGATACCTACCGAAGCATACTGAGGAAGGGTCAAATTATAGTAATTGAAGGAGTGGTAGAGAAAGATGATTATTCCAGCGATAAGAAAAGTACTTCTTTTAAAATGGTCGCTGAGAAAATCTATTCTTTTGATCAAGCAAGAAAAGAGTTTATAAAGCACATCAAGCTTTCAGTTAATGCTGAGAAGACTGACTTAGATTCTCTCACCTCAGGATTAAAAGAACTTGCTTCAAAGGGACTGGGGGCCGGAAGTCCTATAGTTATTTCATATTCAGGAGATAAGGCCAAAGCAGAAATTGAGCTTCCAAAAGAACTTTCCATCAATTTGGATGATCACTCTCTAAAAGATTTAGAGATCTTGTGTGGTAAAGATAATGTAGAGTTAGTGTATTATGCCCGACCCTACGTGCATTAGTAAGCCGACATGCGTAATGATTATTTAGATTTTGAAGAGCCAATAGCTGCTTTGGAGAAAAAGATACAGGACCTGCAATCTTCCAAGGAAAGTGATAAAAATAATTTATCCGAAGAGATCTCAAAACTAAACAACTCAATTATAAAACTAACCGAACAAATTTATAACAATCTTGACATTTGGCAATGTGTTCAAGT
The DNA here is from genome assembly GCA_022447065.1 of SAR86 cluster bacterium. Classification (GTDB taxonomy): domain Bacteria; phylum Pseudomonadota; class Gammaproteobacteria; order Magnimaribacterales; family Magnimaribacteraceae; genus AEGEAN-183. The sequence goes on from JAKUUM010000007.1 coordinate 27,086, forward strand.
AGCTAGACACCCTCAAAGACCTCACCTTTTAGATTTTGTAGAGAAGATCTGTTCTAATTTTGATGAATTACATGGAGACCGTCACTATGGTGATGACAGAGCTTTATTAGGAGGATTAGCGACCATTGGAGATCATCGTTTAGTTTTAATTGGACACGAGAAAGGGAGGACAACCGAAGACAAAATTAATCGTAATTTTGGAATGTCACAGCCTGAAGGGTACAGAAAGGCGGCAAGATTAATGAAGCTAGCAGAACGATTTAGTTTGCCTGTTGTTACTTTGGTTGATACTCCTGGGGCGTATCCTGGCATTGATAGTGAAGAAAGAGGTCAAAGCGAAGCTATAGCAAATAATTTAGGTCTCATGTCTTCACTTAAGACTCCAATTTTGGTCAATATCATTGGTGAAGGAGGATCTGGAGGTGCCTTAGCTATAGCTGTGGGAGATCACGTTACTATGATGGAGTATGCCACCTATTCTGTTGCTTCACCTGAAGCTTGCGCCTCTATAGTTTGGAGAGATGTAGAGAAAGCTTCTGAAGCAGCTGAAGCTATGCAGATGAATGCAGAAAGCATTTTAAAGTTAAACCTCATTGATGAAGTTATTGATGAACCTCTTGGTGGAGCACACAGGAACCCAGATCAAGCAGCACTTCTTCTAAAAAAATCCATAATAAAGAATTTAGAAAATCTTAAATCTCAATCAATCTCAGCTCTTTTAGATACAAGATATAAGAGGTTAATGTCTTATGGAAATAAATAGGAAATGTTTGATCCTGATTATTTTAAAGAAATTGATTTTACCAAGTACAAACGCATAGCTGTTGCTTACTCTGGAGGGGTAGATTCTTTAGTTCTCCTTCATGCATTTAGTTTGATCCCAGAATGTAAACAAAAACTATTTGCATTACATGTAAATCATGGATTAAGTCAAAATAGCTCAACTTGGCAGAATCATTGTGAACAAATATGTGCATCTTTGGGAGTAAATTTTGTTGTATTAGAAATTGAATTTAGTCAGAAAAAAGGAGTGAGTGAAAATGACATGAGGGAAGCTCGTTATAAAGCTTTACTGTCATGGACTAAAAAAGAAGACGTTCTCTGCACTGGTCATCACAAAGATGATCATGTTGAAACTATTTTTTTTAGATTAATGAGAGGAACTGGGATTAAAGGATTATCTGGAATAGAACAATTCTCTCAAATGAGTGGAATCAATTTAGTTAGGCCTTTGATTAATTATCCAAAAAAAGATCTTCAAGATTATGCCAGATTAAATGAACTTAATTGGATTGAAGATGAATCTAACCAAGATCTATCTATTTCTAGAAATTTTATTAGAAAAAAGATTCTCCCCTCCTTGGAGAATAAAAATTGGCCTAGTTATTTAAAATCTTTATCTTATTTATCCAAAAAGGCTAAAGAAGCTAACGAAATTCTAGAAGAGGTGGCTGATCTTGATATAAACCTGTGCTCAACCGATTCTCTGAATAGGTTGTCTATTTTAAAAATTAAAGATTTGAGTAAAGCACGAGGGTTAAATCTACTTTTTAGATGGTTAAGCCTAAAAACAGATTTAAGTATTTCTTCTAATCTTATTGAGGAAGTTTATAAAAATATTATTTTTGCAAAAGAAAGTTCAGACCCAGCAGTTTCTTTTGGCAAACCAGGAAAAAATGGCTCATTTCAATTAAGAAGATTTAATGGAATATTGCACCACTTTCCATTTGTAGAAACTAACTCATTAAATGGAAATAAAAAATGGAGTTGGAATCTCCAAACCCCCTTAATACTTCCTACAGGAACACTTTCAACGAAACCTAGTTCAGGAAGGGGACTATCGTCAGAGTTGAGTCAGAAAGGCATATTTATAAAAGCACGAACAGGCGGTGAAAGATGTAAGCCTCAAGGTAGATCAAAATCGCAAAAATTAAAAAAACTTTTACAGGAATACCAAGTTCCACCCTGGGCTAGAGATAGACTTCCTTTGGTTTATATAGATAACGAATTAGCTGCAGTTTCTGATCTTTGGGTATGTGAAGGATTTATCGCAAAGAAGAATGAAAAAGGACTGGTACTAAATTGGTCAGATAATTTAGACAATATTTAGAAGTTTTCTTTTGAGAAATTTTTAACTTTGTGGATCCGTTTCTAAATTTTGTTGTTCTAGCTCTTTTCTTAACTCAACATGTTTTTCTTTGGTTAGAGGATAAAACCAAGTAAGGAAAAGTGCTGGTAGAAAGAAGGCAGCACAGCCTATACAATAAAAGAACCTTAATGCCAGCATTTCTGTCTCACCGTTTTCGGCCCCAGGTATAAAGCCGAAGAAATCTACTAATCTTATTGCAGCCCAAACAGCCAACATGGCGGAAATTTTTGCAATCATCCCGTTTAATGCAAAGAAAGTACCTGCCCTTCTACCTCCTGTCTTTAAAGAATCTATATCAACGACATCAGCTAACATAGAAGCAGGTAAAAACTGCAATCCCCCAAAACAAGCTCCTTTTAAAAGGAATAAAATATGAAATTGAGTTTTATCACCAAATTCCAAAAAGAAGCATAAGAAGCTCACTGTTCCTGTTCCCACTAAAGTGATACAGAAAGCTTTATGCTTTCCAATAGCTTTTCCTAACCAGAGCCAAAAAGGAATGGCAATAAAGCCTGCTATAAAATACCTTGCGTAAGATGCGCCTACTGTTTCTATGCCTATTACATCTCTTACGAACCAAAGCGACAGAGTATTTCTGAATGATTCACCAGCTATAACAAGAAAAATTATTGCTAAAATTCTCACCAGAAGAGGATTCTCTCTGGCATATCTAAGTCCTTCCATGAGTGGAATTTTCTTTTTAACTTCTGGCATTGGATCTGGTACTTTCCAAATGGCTAAAGCAGCAAAAATTGGTAAAAGAAGAATAATCCCTAAGCCCATGTACCTTAGAATTTCTCTCATCTGATTAGAAGTTGAGAAGTCTTGAAATAGAAAAATAGCTGATAAAGTCCGAGCGAAGCCTTCTCTTAAAGATATGCCTTCCCCAGATACTTCTACCCCGAGAGGAATTAAAGCTGAAATGAGCAATCCAATTAAGGTAAATGCCTCTCTTCCACTGACAATGCGAGACCTTTGATGGTATTCAGATGAAATCTCTGCACCCCAGGCCCCATAAGGAATTCCTATGGCAGTTGAACCTAAATACATCAACATCATCCATACAAGAAAATAAGTAACCGTTACGTCTTCTCCAGGATTGAAGAGTCTATATATGGAAAACATCATTAGGGGAACACCTAAGATTATCCAGGGCTTCCTTCTACCAATTTTTGTTTTTGTAGTGTCTCCCCATTGCCCTATCAAAGGGTCAGTAATAACGTCGGTAAATCTAGCTATTAATAACAAGTTTGCAAGCATGGCAAGTTGAAATTTAGTAACTTCAGAATAGAAAGGAATTATCCAAATAGCTATTGGGTATCCAATCATAGCCAATGGTGCTCCAAGTCCACCATAAGCCATAATTTTCCCCCTGCTAACTGATAATATAGAAGCCATCCTTTGTCTCTTAGATAGAAGGTCAGGCTATATGGAAAACTAGAATTTAGCTAGAGGTGATTTTATTTAAACCGCTTATCACAGAAAGTAAACCAGCAATTACTGTATTGGCATGCATGCCTACTCCCCAAGAAGATTTACCTTCATTTTGAACTTCAATGTATGCAACTGCTTTGGCATCCGAACCCGTACTTATTGCATGTTGATGATAGTCTAAAACTTTTACAGACAAATCTAGGTCTTGTTTGAGAGCATTTATAAATGCATCTATAGGACCATTCCCAAACCCCTTAATTGTATGTTCTTTGTTGTCTTTTAGTAATTTCAGCTTTATGGAATCTTCTTGAGCTTTTTCTTTAGATGAAGATTCAATGTGATGCTCTATAAAGTCAAAGGTACCATTTGTTTTAAAATAAGTTTCCTGAAAGGCTTCCCAAATTTCTAAACGCGATATTTCTTTACCAGTTTCATCGGCTATTTTTTGAATGATTTGACTAAATTCTATTTGTAACCTTCTGGGCATACTTAAACCATGGTCACGTTCTAAGAGGTAAGCTACACCTCCTTTACCAGATTGGCTGTTTACTCTCACAAGCTCCTCATAAGTCCTCCCAACGTCTGAAGGGTCGATGGGTAAATATGGCACTTCCCATAAAGGATTGTTGGTTTCCTTCATTGCGTCAAAACCCTTTTTGATTGCATCTTGGTGAGAACCAGAAAAAGCAGTGAATGCAAGATCTCCTGCATAAGGGTGTCTAGGATGTATCGGAAGTTGATTGCAATATTCAACTTCTCTCATGATGGGATTTATGTCTGAAAAATCTAAGTGGGGATCAATACCTTGCGTTAGCAGATTTAAAGCTAGAGAAACTAAATCAACATTTCCAGTTCTTTCTCCATTTCCGAATAATGTACCTTCTATTCTGTCTGCTCCTGCCATGACGCCTAATTCTGTAGCTGCTACAGCTGACCCCCTGTCGTTATGTGGATGAAGACTTACAATTACATTTTCTCTGTTCTCTAGATTTCTGCACATCCACTCAATTTGATCCGCATAAATATTAGGCGTTGCAAGTTCAACTGTAGCTGGAAGATTAATAATGGATTTTTGTTTTTCGGTTGGTTTCCATATCTCATTAACTGCATTGCAAACTTCAACAGCATAAGGAAGTTCCGTTCCGGTGAAGCTTTCTGGACTATATTCAAAACGCCAATTAGTTTCAGGCTGATTTCGGGAATTTTCCAATACCCACTTGGCTCCATCTTCTGCAATCTTTCTAATACCTTTCTTATCACTCTTAAAAACAACTCTTCTTTGGACAGTTGATGTTGAGTTATAGACATGAAGGATTGCGTTTTTAGCTCCTCTTAAAGATTCAAAAGTCCTATTAATCTGTTCTTTTCTTGATTGTGTTAAAACTTGTATAGTGACATCATCTGGTATCAAGTCTTCAAGAATGATCTTCCTAATGAAATCAAAATCGGTTTGTGATGCTGCTGGAAAACCTACTTCGATTTCCTTAAATCCTATATCCAGTAAAAGCTTAAACATTCTTAACTTCTTTTCTTCGCCCATAGGCTCTATCAGGGCTTGATTTCCATCCCTTAAGTCAACGCTGCACCATACAGGAGTTTTAGAGATTACATTACTAGGCCAAGTTCTGTCTTCTAACTTTATTAGGGTAAAAGGTCGATACTTTGAAATAGCTTTGTTTATTATTTTCTTCATTTTTAACTAAGTTTACTGAAAATAATCTCTTTGAGAATGGTATCTTCAGTCTAATTAGAGATATTATTAGATCTAAATTTATAGAGATGAACCCGGTTTACTCTGAATTACAGAGACCGGGCTAATAAGTCGAATGCTTAAAATGTTCAATATCACCAAAAACATGGTTGCGCAGCATATCTACGCAAGCTAGAAGGGTCAAGCTAAGTAATTTAAAATTAGTTTAAGATTGTTTTTTATGAGTGAATCAGGTTTACAAAAATTACAAAGATTAGGCTACCAATTTTGGTCACCAAAATCAGTAAATAAGGAAGCTCTTAATAGTAAAGAGACAGAAGTTTTTTTCCTTTTAGGCAAGAAGATCCTAATTACAGGTGATTTAAATGAATTTAATAAGTATTTTAGGTTTGTTCCTTCTATAAGTAGAGTTTTGGGGATGGCTGATCTGGATATAAAGGAAATAAGTAAAACCGAAGCTTTAGAGAAGGAATATAGCTTAATAATAGATTTCGTTCAGGATTTATCTTTTAAAAGTAAAAAAACTCTTAAATTTGACTCTCTGAAACTACTCTTAAATGACGCAAAACTTAAAAAAGATCTTTTTAGTGAGCTAAAGGAGTTATCTTAAAGAAATGATTCAAATTCTCGACACAAATTACAGGTATATGACTGAGAATGATATAGAAGTCACCAGAGAAATAGAGGTAAAAGCTAACCCAGTGCCGTGGACAGAAAAAAACTTTACTGATTGCTTAAGTAATGATTATTATTGTTTAATTCAAGAAGTAAACAAAGAGGTTTCTGGTTTTGCTATTCAGACTACTTCTTTAAAAAAAACCCACCTTCTTAATATAGGAATAAGAGAAAAATTTAGAAAGAAGGGATTAGGCCAGGATTTATTAAATCAGATTGTTTCTACCTCAAAAGAAATGGGCAGCAAAAAAATTTTCTTGGAAGTAAGAATATCTAATAAGGAAGCAATAGAACTTTACAATAAATCAGGATTTAAAAAACTTTCTTTAAAGAAGAACTATTATAGGCTACCTGATGGCAGAGAAGACGCACTGGTCATGGTAAAGAAATTAAGAAAAGCTTGGCGATTCTTCTAGAATTTATTTTTCCAACAAACCCAATATTTCTGAAGATATCTCTTCGGGAGTTGTTTTTGAAGAAAACCTTTTTACCGGCTCTCCTTTACGGTTAATCAAGAATTTTGTGAAATTCCATTTGATCGCTTTAGTTCCTAACAAACCTGGTTTATCTGAAGTAAGAAACTTAAAGAGAGGATGCGCAGAAGGTCCGTTTACTTCAATTTTTGAGAATAAAGGAAAAGTTACATCATAGTTAATATTGCAAAACTCTACTATTTCTTGATCTGTACCCGGTTCTTGACCACCAAATTGGTTACAGGGAAATCCTAGTATTTCAAATCCTTGGATTGAATATTTCTTATACAGCTCCTGCAGTCCTTTATATTGGGGAGTAAAGCCACATTTGCTAGCTGTATTCACTATTAAAAGGACCTTACCTGAATAGTCTGAAAGATTTATCTCTTCATCATTTACATCTTTGCAAGCAAAATTAAAAATATTTTTTATTTCAACCATGACTTTCTTAAATTAACTATGGCTATTATAGTTTTATTCTTTTTATTAGTGGAAAAAGCTTCAGGAGGAAAATATGGAATATAGAAAGTTGGGAGACTCTGACCTAGAAGTTAGCCATATTTGTTTAGGAACAATGACTTGGGGACAACAAAACTCAGAAGAAGAAGGACATGAACAAATGGATTATGCTTTAGAAAGGGGAATTAATTTTTTTGACACTGCTGAAATGTACTCAATACCTCCAAGGGCTGAAACTCAAGGAAGTACTGAGAAGATCATAGGCAGTTGGTTCAAGAAGAGTTCAAATAGGGAAAAAATAATTTTAGCATCTAAAGTTGCAGGAAGGGGAAGGATGAATTGGATCAGAGGAGCTGAAACAAAACTTGATCGAGAAAACATAGAAAAAGCCGTTGAGGATAGCTTGATAAGACTCCAGACAGACTACATTGATTTATATCAGCTACATTGGCCTGATCGTCCTATTAATCTCTTTGGTGGGGGTTTGGGTTATAAACACATCGAAGCTGAAACAGTGGCTATCTCCGAAACTTTAGAGATTCTTAATGATCTAGTTAAAAGTGGAAAAATTAGATATATAGGTCTCTCAAATGAAACTCCATGGGGGTTATCTGAATTTCTTAAATCTTCTGAACTTAATAACCTACCAAAAATTGTTTCAGTCCAGAACGCTTACAATCTTCTAAACAGAACCTACGAACAAGGGTTTTCCGAATTTTTTTATAGATCTTCTGTAGGCCTTTTAGCTTACTCCCCGCTTGCCCAAGGCTATCTAACTGGAAAGTACTTAGACGGTGCTAGGCCTGAGGGAGCTAGAACGACTCTGTTTGAAAGAGGATTAAGATATGAAACTGCTCATGCTGAAGAGGCAATTAGAGCGTACGTAGATTATGCTAACGAAAGAGGAATGGATCCTGCCGTATTTGCTCATGCTTTTGTTAACTCAAGAGAATTTGTAACTTCAAATATCATAGGTGCTACTAACATGGAACAGCTCAAATTAGCTATTGATAGCCATGTAGTAAAGTTAGATGACGAAGATTTAGTAAAAATTGAAGAGATACATTATCGATCTCCGAACCCTTGTCCTTAATTTAGATGTATGCGGTTAAAATTAAAATGGAGATGGAAAAATTTTGAAGTGCTTTCAAAAGAAGAGTAATACGAAATTATGCATATCAGACAAGGAATTTTCTCTGTTGGACAAGAGACTTGGTATCAGGATGCTGATGACTGTGATAAAAATTCCATACATTTTCTGGGGACATTTGAAAATAAAGATTTAGCTGCTTATTTAAGGGTAATAGAACCAGGCATAAAGCATGAAGAGGCTTCCATAGGAAGGGTTTCTGTTTTGAAAGAGTATAGAAGGAAGGGTTTAGGAAAAGATTTATTAAAGAAAGCTGTAGAAAAGTGTTTATCTTTCTATCCCACAAATGGAATAAAGCTTTCAGCTCAACTCTATTTGGAAAATTTCTATTTTCAGAAAGGCTTTATTAGGGAGATCCTTTCGAAGAAGATAGACAGCCTCATATTGAAATGAAATATAACAAATGAGTAAAGAGAGACTTATAAACATGCTTCTAGTCGCAGGGGTACTAATTGGTATTTCTATAGCTATTTTTTCATCCATAAAAGAAACAAATTTTGATAGTGATAGAGAATGGGTTGCAAGAGTAGGAGATGCTGAAATTAGCAGAGCAAAATATTTATTGCAATTAGAAGGCCTGAATGCCGATAAAAGAGTTCCTTTGAAAGAGGATGACAAAGCTTTTGTGCTAGAGAGAATGATTGAAGAAGAACTACTTATCCAAAGAGCAAAAGATTTAGGCATGTTTTCAACTAATACGATGATAAGAGGAACTATTGTTCAACAAATGATCAACATGATTATTTCTGAAAATTCTCTAGATGTGATATCCACTTCTGATTTAAAGGATTTCTATGAAAAAAATAAAGGTTTCTTTACAAACGCAGATAGATTGAGGCTGAAGCAGATTTATTTTTCGAATGAAAAAGAAGGCTCCTTGGAAAGGTCCCAACAGGTGTATAGCGAACTTCTAGAAGGAAAAGATATAGATAATTTAAAGATTCAAGGAAATAAAACCGCTTTAGAGATTCCAGATACTTTGATGAGCCTAGCTAAAGTCAGAGAATATATTGGACCTTCTTTAATGCAGATAGCCAAAGAACTGAAGCCATTGCAATTTACTTCTCCTAAGAAGGTTATAGGAGGTTATAAGATTATTTATTTGGTAGATAGAAGAGATGCTCTTCCCCCAGATTTTAATGAAATTAAAGATAGAGTTAAGTCTGAATACAAAAAAAGAAGAGATGATCAGGCCTTAAGAGACTATTTAGATAAATTAAAGAATTGGTATGAAGTTGAACGTCATTCTAAAATCTAGAATTCTATTTACTTTAAGGATTTTGGTTTTACTTCTAATTTCTTCTTCCCTTAATTTATCCGCACATCAAAGAAGTGAGTCCTACTCTAAGTGGGTTATCGATAAAGAAGGAGATAATTATTCTGTAAGTGTTAGTTTTACTATCAGACTCTCAAATTTAAATAAACTAGAAGGACCATTAATAAGAGGATGGGAGGACAGAATTTCTAGTTATATCATTTCTTCATTTACAACTGACTCTAATTGCACTCGGAAAGATGAGCCTAGAATAGTTACTTCTAGAGAAGATGACATTGTAAAAATCTCATGGTTATTTTCATGTAAATCTAATATCCAAGAGATTCAAAATAATGTTTTCTTCGATAAAGACCCAACTCATACTCATATTGCTAGACTGGTTTCTGAAGGTGGTTTATCGGCCGAAAAATTATTTACCAGTCAGACCAGAAATTGGAAGATCGAGAATGATTTGTTATCTAAGAAAAATTCTGAAAGCTCATCATTTAAAGACTATATTTCCTTAGGGATAAAGCACATCTCAACAGGTTATGACCATCTAGCATTTCTTTTCGGTTTACTTCTTCTGAATCAAAGATTTAAAAGTTTACTTTTAGCTATAACAGGCTTTACTCTGGGTCATAGCCTTACTTTGAGCTTGGCAGCTCTTAATTACGTCAGGCCTGTAAGCGGCTTTATTGAAGCTCTAATTGGATTTACTATAGCCTTAGTTGGTTTTGAATTTCTAGTGAGGCAAAGTCGACAAAGCTCAACCTACATTAAACCTTTATTTTATTTTCTGCTGTTATTCTTTCTTCTTTATTTCTTCTTTACAGATGGAAGATATATTTTAGGTCTCTCAGGTTTATTCTTATTTACTATTTGTTACTTAACATTAGCTTCCAAAAATTTTTCAAATCTTTTCTCGTTGTTTATAGCCTCTATTTTTGGTTTGATTCATGGATTTGGCTTTGGAGGCTTCCTGTTCGAAATAGGATTTTCAGAAGATAATTTCTTAAAAACTCTTTTTGGATTTAATCTTGGGGTCGAAATAGGGCAGTTTTTAGCTATCAGTCTATTTGCAATAATTGGTTTGATAATTAATAAGTTGAATTCTAGAAATCAAGAATATATTAAGTTCTACATCAATCCTATTTTGGCTACTTTGTTAGTCGCCCTGGGAACTCATTGGTTTTTAGATCGAATCATTTAGATTCAAATAATTCTAATGTTTTCTGCTTGTGGTCCTTTTTCTGTATCTTCAACTGTAAACCTAACTCTAGTATTCTCTCTCAACTTCCTTCTGTCTTCTGATTTAACGGATCTTAGATGAACAAATAGATCTCCCCCTTTGTCCCTGATTAAAAATCCGTAACCTTTACTTGGATCAAACCATTTAATTCTTCCAGTTTCGCTTTGAAATGCTCTTTTTATTTTTCTTCCATATACAAAACTTAAAATAGAAAAGAATCCCAAACTCCAAAAAATTAGAAAATTTGTCCAAAGATAAATATTTTCCCGTAATACAAGGAGTAAAAAGGTGTAAATTGCTGCAAAAATTGCACTTGTAAATAATGATCTAAGAATCATTTAGGCCTCCAAAAATAATTATAGTTTATCTGGTGGATTTGTACTGAAACAATCAGAAGAGTTTTTGTATTTCTTCTATTTGAATGCTGAGTAGATTAAGTTGTTTAGAAACTTCTTTGAATCTGTTTTTCTGTTCCTTAATAAGATTAGCAGGAGCATTTCTAGAAAATTTCTTATTATTTAGCTGTCTTGAGATAAATTCATTCTCTTTAGTAAGTTTGGATTTATTTTTCTCTAGCCTCATCTTTTCCTTTTTGGGTTGAATGAGACCTTCTAGAGGTAACAAGACTTTTAAATTCTTATGGAAGTTAATAGCAGAAGGAGGAGTTTCTTTTCCTGTTGCAACCCAATTGATAGAACTAAGGCCTGATAATTCTGAAATTAGATATTCAAATTCTTTTATTCTTTCTTTATCAATCTTATTTCCTTTTTGTAGTAAAGCAGAAATCTTCAAAGAAGGTTTAATTTTCATTTCTCCCCTAATATGTCTAATCCCTGAAACGATTTCTTTTACCCATTCAATACTTTTTTCTTCCTTTGATTCTTTTAGATCTTCTGTGTCAGGGTATTCACTGATCATAATGCTGGCATTGTCATTTCCATGGATAGGTTTGAACTGTTGCCATATCTCTTCGGTAATAAATGGAATTATTGGATGGGCAAGCCTTAAGGATTGCTCTAAGACCATAACTAAAGATTTAAGAATAGCTTTTTTGTCCGAGACTTTATAACTTGAACTTGCTAGTCTTATTTTGCATATTTCTATATACCAATCACAGAACTCGTTCCAAAAGAATTCATATATCGTCTGAGTGACTAGATCAAACCTATATTCTTCAAATGCTGCATTTACTTTTACAGTGGCTTTATTGAATTTATCTTGTATCCACAAATCAGGACTTTCTTTAGATTCTTCAGGCCCTACACCTCCATGTTTAGATAATTGTAAATCTATAAATCTTGCTGCATTCCAAATCTTATTACAGAAGCTTCTATAACCTTCTACTCGCTTCATATCAAAATTTACATCCCTAGACCCAGAAGCCAGAGAGCAGAAGGTTAGTCTTAATGCATCTGTTCCATATGCCTGAATCCCTTCTGGGAATTCTTTAATAGTTTGTTTTTCTATTCTCTGTTTCATTTTAGGTTGCATAAGACCGTCAGTCCTTTTGTCTATGAGAGTTTTTAAGCTTACTCCCTCTATTATGTCTAAAGGATCTACCGTATTTCCTCTTGATTTAGACATCTTTTGACCTTCAGAATCTTTTACCAGACCGTGAATAAATATTTTTTTAAAGGGCACTTCAGATATGAAATGGGTTGTCATCATTATCATTCTGGCAACCCAGAAAGGAATAATGTCAAATCCAGTAACTAAAACATCTGTCGGATGATATTTTTTAAGTAAGTTATCCTCAGAAGGCCATCCCAAGGTGGAAAAAGTCCATAATGCTGAAGAAAACCAAGTATCAAGTACATCTTCCTCTTGTGTTATCTTTTTTTCAGAAGAAAGATTGTATTTCTTTCTTACTCTTTCTTCATTTTCACCAACAAAGATATTTCCTTCCTCATCAAACCAAGCAGGAATTCTGTGTCCCCACCATAGTTGCCTGCTTATGCACCAATCTTGAATATCACTCATCCAGGCGAAGAATGTGTTCTCCCAATTTTTAGGTACAAATTGAGTTTGACCACTTTCTACAGCCTTAACAGCTACTTTAGACATTTTCTTTACGTCTAAAAACCACTGATAGGTTAAAAGTGGTTCAAGAATAGAATTACTCCTATCTCCCCTTGGAACTATGACCTTGTAGGAATCTGTTTTTTCTAAAAGTTTTAGGTTTTCCATTTCTTTAATAACCTTTTTTCTAACATCTTTTAATTGTAAGCCTCTATAAGGTGGAGGAACTTCGTCATTAAGAGTGCCATCTAAATTAAGAATATTTAAGGAAGGAAGTTTGTGTCTTTTACCTATTTCGAAATCATTAAAATCATGAGCAGGAGTAATTTTGACGCATCCTGTTCCAAATTTAGGATCAACGAAACTATCTCCAATTACAGGTATCTCTCTATTACAAATAGGAAGTAATACCTTGCCTCCTATCAAATGATTTAATCTTTCATCTTTAGGATTTACGGCAACCCCAGTATCTCCCAACATTGTCTCTGGTCTAGTTGTAGCTATGGTTAAATGCTTTCCACCAACTATGGGGTATTTAAAATACCAAAGATTGCCGGTAACTTCTTCGTTCGAAACTTCTAAATCTGATAGTGCTGTTTGAAGAACAGTATCCCAATTAACTAGTCTTTCTCCTCTGTATATCAAACCTTGATCATAAAGTTGGATAAAAACCTCTTGAACAGCTCTATTCATTTCAGGGCTCATAGTGAAAGCCTCTCTAGACCAATCCACAGAGGCTCCTAATCTTCTAAGCTGGTTAGTTATCTTATTTCCTGATTTATTCTTCCACTCCCATACCTTATTAACAAACTCCTCCCTACCCAGACTTTCTCTGTTAAGTCCTTCTTTTTCTAGTTCTCTTTCAACTACCATTTGAGTAGCAATGCCCGCATGATCAGTTCCAACCTGCCATAAGGCATCATATCCAGACATTCTTTTATGTCTTATTAGGGCGTCCATTAGGGTATTTTGGAATCCGTGCCCCATATGAAGGGCACCTGTCACATTAGGAGGAGGTATCATAATACAGAAGGGCTTAGAATCATTTTCTGGATTAGCATTGAAATAGTTTGAAGATTCCCAATCTTCATACCATTTTTGTTCTATATCACTAGGATTAAAAACTTTGTTCACTCTTCTAATTTTTTAGAAAACTAGGGTCAAGACCCATTGATTTACATTCTTTCCAAGTAATAGCAGCCCTTTCTCTTAGTGAAGAATGATCTTCAATCACTAATTGATAATAGAAAAGATATTCGGAGATTTGATTGGGTAAATCAGGGTTTAAATTCACTAATAATTTGCCATCTTTAGTGCAAAAATTACTACCAGGGTAACCTATTTCAACAAAAATATTCTGGTCCCTTTTATGGGTCAAATTATGAGGAATAAGAGCATCCTCAGGATAGATCCATAATAACTCATTAAGTTCTTCAGCTTCATTAGCTGATTCACAGCGGATATCTATATTTCTAACATCAGGAAAATTTATATCCTTTAAAAAGATTTTTGCAGTTAATTCACAAGTATATTTTAAAGCCTCTTCATGAGTGGAACCTGCTGACAGGAATGTTGTTTCAAGCATTTATTCTTGATTAAGATTGATCCAGAAGGTAGTGACTCAATAGCGGGACTGGTCTTCCTGAAGCACCTTTAGCTGCTCCAGATATGTGAGCAGTTCCAGCTACATCTAAATGAGCCCAACTATAGTCTTCAGTGAATTTAGATAAGAAGCAGGCAGCTGTGATAGTTCCTGCTCTTCCACCAATATTAGCGATATCAGCAAAATTACTATTTAGATCTTTCTTGTATACATCCCAAATAGGTAATTGCCAAGCTCTGTCAGTAGAAGTAGTTCCAGCCTTAAGAAGTTTTTGAGCAAGTCTATCATCATTACTCATAAGTCCAGATGTAGAATGACCTAGTGCTACGATACAAGCCCCAGTTAAGGTTGCTATATCAACCACAGATTGAGGATTGAATTTCTTAGCATAAGTTAGTGCATCTGCTAATACTAATCTTCCTTCAGCGTCTGTATTCAAGATTTCTACAGTAAGGCCAGACATAGTTCTTACAACATCTCCCGGTTTAGTAGCTTTACCTCCTGGCATGTTCTCAGCACTTGCTACTAACCCTATAACGTTTATTGGTGCCTTAAGTTCTGCTATTACTTGCATAGTCCCTATTACGCTAGCAGCTCCACACATGTCAAACTTCATCTCATCCATTGTCGCTCCAGGTTTCAAGCTTATGCCACCAGTATCAAAAGTAATTCCTTTTCCTACAATTACATGAGGCTGTTCGTCTTTTTTCCCTCCTTTGTAATTCAAAGTTATCAATTTAGATTCTTGAGCACTTCCTGCACCTACTGATAGAAGGCAATCCATCTTTAACTTCTTCATTTCTTTTTCGCCAAGAACTGAACAGCTTAAAGATAAATACTTATTTGCAGCTGATCTAGATTCTTTTGCTAAGTAAGAAGGAGTACAAACATTCGCTGGGAGGTTAGCTAAATCTTTTGCTGCGTTGGATCCTCTGCCTATAGTTTGGCCTACTCTAATACCTTTTTTCAATTTTGAAGAAGAAAGTGAAGAGTCAATAGCAATTGATACTTTTTTAAGACTTCTAGTAGTCTTGTCTTTTTTATTTAATTTTGCATCGTAGGTATAAATATTGTTTTCGCAAAGGTAGGATATTTGTTGACTTATCCAGTGATCTCCCTCACCTGAAATACTTAATTTAGGTATAGATATAAAAACATTTGAGGCTTTGCTTGAGATTGCAACACTAACCATTTTAGTTAATATTTTAACTGCCTCTTGTCTTGATAATTTCTTTCCCTCTTTCCCGCAACCTACTAAATAAGTTCTTTGAGCTTTTACACCCGAGAGAGCTGGTAAGTAAATACTTTGGCCTAACTTTCCTTCTAATTCTCCTAGTTTTCTTAACTTTTTAAGCGTGCCATTAGTTTCTTGATCTATTATTTTAAGTTCATCGGAAAAAGGACCTTCGAAAACTCCAATAATTAAGCCACCCGAACTAATTTCAGTAATTTCTTTTACTATTTTTTGGTTTAGATTTATCGATAAACGTTTTTTCATCCTGTTCTCCTTAAGTTCATTTATACTAAGGCTTTACTTTGATAGTTTCTAATCTAATTATCTTTTATTGAAACAATATTACCCTTTTCTTGTCGAATTAATATTTCAATAGCAAAATAAATTACTAAATTAGTTTAAAAGTATGATCTTATATCGCTACCTTTTAAAAGATATTTTCTCACATACCGTAGCAGTAAGTTTAGTTTTTCTGTTTGTTGTTCTTTCCTCAAGATCAATTCAATATTTAGAACAAGTAACAAGGGGTGAGTTAAGTTCTGAGCTTGTTTTTTGGGTTATTCTTTTTAGATTACCAGAATTTCTAGAATTGATTATCCCTTTTAGTTTTTTTCTTGCATTGGTGTTGGTTATAGGAAGAATTTGTTCAGACAATGAAATGATCATTCTTGAACAAAATGGTTTTTCCAACTCCAGACTTCTAAAGTTATTTCTTTCTTCTGGGTTGTTAATTGCCTTTATAACAGGATTCTTATCTTTTTGGGTATCTCCATTCTTTAAAGAGAACTTAGATAAGATTTATCAAGTAACCAATTTTGAAGACAATTTTAATTCCATCCAACCTGGAAAATTTGTAATTCTTGATGACAGATCTGTTATCTTTGCTCAAGACAAAGAAGACAACATTTTATCCAATATCTTTTTAAAATTACCTGAGCAAGAAGGTACACCTTCTAGAAATTTCTTAACAGCGAAAAGATCCTATATTTCAAAAGAAAACCCAAATCTGCTCTTATTTGAAGATGGTCTCTCTTTTAATGAAGATAAAACCAATCAAATTGAGATGCAATTTGAATCTTTATCTATGAATTTCCGAAATGACTTTTTTAGAAATCAAGATGTTAAACAGGTTGATTTAACTAAAGTTAAGCACTCTTCTTTAGAGAAGCTGTGGCAAATCTCAATACCTTTGCTTTGTTTAATTTCAGTTGTATTAGCTTTACCGCTTAGCAGAGTAAAACCAAGACAGGGGAGGTACGCTAAGATCTTGCCAAGTATATTTGTTTTTATGACTTATTTGGGGTTGTTACTTTTAGTTAAAGGCTGGATAGAAGAAGGTAGTGTTACTTTTCCATCAAGCCTTTTACTAGTGCACGCATTTTTCTTTCTTTTAGGCTTATTTTTGTTATTTAGACTTTCAAGGTTGAGAGGTTAAGCATGAGATATCTTTTTGGAGACATAGTTGATAGAAACATCAGCTCTCAAATTTTCCTCTCTTTGTTGATTGTAATGTTTGCAATTGGAGGAATAGATTTTATTTTTCTAATTTTGAATGAGTTATCAGATTTATCTGCCAGTTATAGTTTAAAAGAAATTTTAATTTATTCTGTAAAGAGTATGCCTTATCGATTATTTGATCTTACTTCTTACATCTGCTTAATAGGATTAATAGTAGGTTTAGGATACTTAGCGGATAAAGGAGAGCTAGTTGGCACCCAAATTTTGGGAAAATCTTTAAGTAACATTGTCCTTGCAGCTTTTAGACCAGTTCTTTTAATCATGCTGCTAGGTCTCTTAGCTTCAGAGTTCTTTATACCAAGCTTGTCTCAGTCTGCTGAGGAAAATAGGTCTCTACAGAAAGAAAGAACTCCTCTTACTGGGGGGTATTGGAACGATAATGGAACTAACCTTAATTTTGTTAAATCCACTCCAGAAAGAAATAGAGTCTTAGGTCTCACGGTTTATGAACTAAATGAAAAAAAGGAAGTTTTTAGAGTTATTTTTGCTGAAGAAGCTTTCCTCGATTCAGGTAACTGGAAAGCTAAAGAGATTGAAGTTTTTAACATAAATAAATACCCTTCCAACCAAGAGAGTGACTCAGGAGTTTTTAAACTTCCCGATCTGGATCTAGATTTTGATCATCTGTTATCTCCAAAGTATCTTTCTTTGACAAATTTATTTAACCAAGTAGGAAAGACTTCTTCGAAATACAGAAAAAATCAGTTATCTTTAGAATTCTGGAGAAAGGTTTTTCAACCCTTAGTTACTTTTTCGCTTGTTCTTTTAGCCATGTCTTTTTTGTTTGGACCTATGAGAGATCAAACGACAGGTCAGAGAATAGTAATAGGGATAGGGGTAGCTTTTGCGGTTGATTTGTCACAGAAATTATTAGGAAGTATCTCAGTAGTTTCGAACATTCCTATACTCGTAGCGGTCATTTTCCCTGCCTTATTAATAATTTGTATAGCTTTATTTCTTTTTAAAAGAGTTTAATTGAAGTTTATTGGTCTATTCTGACTATCTTTGTTTTTGTAACAATATCAGACCAAGAAAGATTATTTTTATTAAATAGGATCCAAAAATATCCCAATCCTAAGCAAACAAAAGAAAGAGTCGAAACTAAGCATCTAAATAAAACTTGCTTTATTTTAAGCTTAGAATTATCTGATGAAATTAATCTCATCTTCCAGGCTTGCATCCCAATTGTTTGGCCGTTATTGGCTAACCAAAAATAGCTATAAAAAATAGGACCGCTACAAATAGTTATAAAAATCTGAACAAGAGATATTAAAGAACTCGGATCTGCATATCCTCCATTCAGTATTACTAACAGCAAAGTTAAAAAAAGTATTATTCCTACGACAACTAAAGAATCGTAAATTAAGGCTAAAATCCTTCTGAGAAATCCGGCTGATTGCATAAATTAGTTGGTCCTATCAAGATAATTCATTATTCTAGTGCAATAATCACAAAAATTTTTTATGTCTGCAGATTTACAAGATAAAAACAACACGGGATTTTTTGGACATCCAATAGGACTCCGTACTCTATTCTTTACTGAGATGTGGGAAAGGATGTCGTATTATGGAATGCGGGGCTTATTAGTTCTGTATATGACAATGGGGGTTGCAGGGAACCCAGGAATGGATTGGTCCAATGTTCAAGCTAATGCTATTTATGGAATCTATGCTGGAATGGTATATTTCTTAGCGGTTCCAGGCGGTTGGATTGCAGATAACATCTTAGGCTATCAAAAAGCAGTTCTGATTGGAGCCATAATCATAACTTTAGGGCACTTCACTCTGGCGATACCTCTACAGCAAACTTTTATTTTGGGCTTAGTATTCGTTGCAATTGGAACAGGACTTTTGAAACCGAACATTTCTTCCATTGTTGGTCAGCTCTATTCTTATAATGATCAAAGAAGAGATTCAGGTTTCACCATATTTTATATGTCCATAAATATTGGGAGTATGCTGGGATTTGCTGTATGTGGATGGCTGGGAGAAAAAGTAGGTTGGCACTGGGGATTTGGAGCAGCAGGAGTTGGGATGCTTTTTGGAGTTACCCAATTTATCCTCTTTAGACACCATCTTGGTGAGTCGGGAAAATACCCTAATCAAATTAAAGAAAAAACGAAACTGAACTACATTAGAGGACTCGGTTTAACTGTTCTTTTGATAGCAACTATAGTGGTAACCGGAATAATGGGGCTCTGGTCTATTGACCCTGTCTACTTTGCAAAGAGATTTAGAGATTTTTTGGTGATCTTATCCATAATTTATTTCTTTTATCTTTTTTTCTTAGCCGGATTGACTGTCAATGAAAAGAAAAATGTTCTGATGTTACTACTTCTTTTTGTTGGGGCAGCGGCATTTTGGTCTGGATTTGATCAATCTGCAGGATCCTTAATAATATTTACTCGAGATCATGTAAACCTGACTTTTGGTGAATTTACTGCTCCTGTAAGTTGGACTCAATTTGTTAACCCTTTATTTGTTGTTATGTTTGCACCGTTTTTCGCTTATCTTTGGGTTTTTCTTGGTAAGAGAAATCTAGATCCCAATATGCCTATAAAATTTGGTATAGGACTTATTCTTATGGCTTTAGGTTTTATAGTAATGATTTTTGCTGTCAAGTTTGCATTAGTATCTTCCCCAGTAGGAGTTCAATGGCTTTTATTAACTTATTTACTTCATACTTTTGGTGAATTGACCCTTTCTCCGGTTGGGTTATCAGCTTTTTCAAAATACTCTCCTAAAAGATACCTCGGACAGATGATGGGGATTTGGTTCTTAGCTTCCTCTTTGGGAGGTGTCTTAGCTGGGTTGTTAGGAGGAGAGGCAACAGAATCTGGTCTAGAAAGTATTTCTCCTGTATTTAATGAACTGGTCTATTACTACCTAGCTATAGCAGCTGTTCTCATAGCCCTCTCTTTTTTCATCAAGGGTGCTTTAACTGATACAAAAGCTGCTGAATGATTCCGAATCAAGAAGAATATATTAGTCTGGCAACCCAAAAAAGAGATGGTAGTTTTGTAAATACACCTGTTTGGTTCGCACAGGAAGGAGAAAGAAATAGTTATTTTATTTTCTCAAATAAAAAAGCTGGAAAAATTAAAAGAATAAGAAATTTTTCCGAGGTTAAGGTTGCTGTATGTAATTACAAAGGAGATTTACGTGGGAATTGGTTTCCAGCGAAGGCTGAATTGATTGATGAGCCTGAGAAAGTTAATTTTGCTTTTTCGGTAATAAGGAGTAAGTATGGTTGGAAAATTAAGATAGGTGATTTTTTTTCTAAGCTATCTGGAAGATATTATCAAAGACAAATTATCAATTTCAGCTTTAAGAAGGAACATTAAGTTAGTAGTTTCTGAATGATCCTTTCATAAATCTTAGAGAGCATTACTAGCTCTTTAAGACTCACGGCCTCATTTATTTTGTGAATTGAAGCGTTTAAAGGGCCAAGTTCCACAACTTCACTTCCAGTTGGTGCTATAAATCTTCCATCTGAAGTTCCTCCGGCAGTAGATTGTTCAATTTCATTGACCCCAGTTACATGTGATATGGCTTCAGTTACTGAATCAATTAGAGTAGTAGAGGTTGTAAGATAAGGAGATCCACTATCTTCCCATTCAGCTGTAAAGTTTAATTTGTATCTTTTTAAGATTCTCTCAACAGCCTCTATTACAGTTTGAGAAGAAATGGTTGGTGAATATCTAACGTTTAATTTTAAGCTTAAATCTCCGGGAGTAACATTGTGAGCCCCTGTTCCCGAATTAATATTAGATACCTGAAGAATGCTATCTGGAAATTGTCCAGTTTCATCTGGCCACTTAAGGGAGATAATTTCATTTATAGCTGCAGAACTAGTATGAATAGGGTTTTCAGCATTATGAGGATAAGCAATATGTCCTTGAACCCCCTTGATAGTGATTGATCCATTTATAGAACCTCTTCTTCCAATTTTTATTACATCACCTAATTGTTTTTCAGCTGTTGGCTCTCCTACAAGGCACCAATCAATTTTTTCACCTTTTTTAGTTAGATATTCAATAACTTTGCGCACTCCATCTATTGCAGGCCCTTCTTCATCACTAGTCAACATAATGCTTAATTTCCCATTAGGACTAGTATTTTTTTTACAGAATTCTTCTGCAGCAACTACAAAGGCAGCAACACTGCCTTTCATATCTGCAGCTCCACGTCCAAAAAGTAACCCGTCCTTTTCAGTTGGTTCAAAGGGATCGTTTGTCCAGTTCTCTATGGGACCGGTTGGCACAACGTCTGTGTGTCCGAGTAATGTAAGGGTTTTTCCACCTTTTCCATAGGTAGCCCAAAGATTTGATACTTCTCCAAAAAGCAAATGTTCAATATTAAACCCAGCTTTTTCTAGGCGTGTTGCAATCAAAGCCTGACATCCTTCATCTAAAGGTGTAATTGATTTCCTTTTTATGAGCTCTTTGGTTAGCTCTAATACGTCAGACATTTATTAATTATTTGAATGCAATTCTTCGTTAAGATTTACAGTTTTAGAGTTTTCTTTGCATTGCACAGTTCCTGTTAAAGAGTTTCTAATAAATAAAAGATCATTTTTGTAAGAGAGATCTGATGCCTTAACCTCCTCAACTTGATTATTCGCCTTGATCAGTTCAACTTTGGTTCCAGCAGTTATGTATAAACCAGCTTCAATGATACATCTATCTCCTAATGGGATTCCCAGTCCAGAATTTGCTCCCAGCAGACAATCCTTTCCAACCGATATCAGTGTTTCATTGCCACCTGAAAGAGTTCCCATGGTACTAGAACTTCCTCCCAGGTCACTTCCTTCATCCACAACTACTCCCTGTGAGATTCTCCCTTCTACCATACTTTTTCCTAAAGTGCCTGCATTGAAATTGATGAACCCTTCGTGCATTACTGTAGTTCCTTCTCCTAGGTAAGCCCCTAATCTAACTCTATGGCTATCAGCTATTCTTACTCCTTCTGGAATTACGTAATCTGTTAGACAAGGAAATTTATCTAATGAGAAAACATGTATAGGTTCATTATTTATCTTTTTTGTAGTAAGAATTTCAACAAACTCTTTAGGGTCTTTGGGGCCATCTGATGTCCAAGCAACGGTTGGGAGAACGTTAAAAATTCCTACTAAATTTATTTCATTTGGTTTTACTAATCTATGTGAAAGAAGGTGAAGTCTCAGGTAAGAACCAGGGACATCATGAGGAGGAAGTTCAGAATCTATAATTACTACTAGGCAGGTTTCTGCATTTAAAGAGAAAAATTCCTGATTAATTTTTGATAGATCATCTTTTAGTTCTTGTGGAATAGGGCGAGTAAGATTCCCCTCTTGATAATTAACTAATTCCTTTGTTTTAACAATAATTTCTTCTGAAGGATTTATAAGTTCTCTAGGATAATAAACTTCAAGCCAATCGCCTTTGGAGTTTTTAGAACCAATTCCTACACCAAGCCAGGTACTCATTTTCTTTTTAATCTCTTATGTTTTTCTTGAGCCGCAGCATAATAGACTTCATTCTTGGGTAGTCAAATTTTTATGTGATAAAAATAAAGTTTTTAAATTAAGTTTGATCAGGAGCCGTACGGTCAAGAGACTCTTTTAACTCAAAAATTAATTTATGTAATTCTTTTTTCTTTAAGAAAGGAGTTTCTTCTAACGAGGAGATACAGAACCTATCTTCAGCTCTTTCTCCATAGGTAGCGATTCTAGCTTTCCTTATAAAAGCATTATTTTTAGCAAATGCACTACAAATTGCTGATAGTAGCCCAGGACGATCTGCAGTTGTTATGTCTAATTGGGTCCACCTATTACCCATGTCATGCTTTACTACTATTTGAGTATCTATTTTTAAGGCCATGAAATGTCTTGGCATTTTCTTTTGTATTAATTTTGGTTTAAGGTCTTCTTTATTCAGAGAATTAGTGATTGCTACTTCAATATTATTTATTTTTTCTTTAGTTAAATTTAAGGGTTCCCCTTCATGATCTGAAACAATGATATGATCTAGGCAAAACCCATCTTTGGTGCCGTAAAGCCTTGCATCCAAAACATTAATGTCTTGAGTGTCTAACTCTCTAACGATAGTCCCTAATACATTTAGCCTGTCTTTTGTGTAGACAACAAAAGAATCTGGGGTCAAAGAATCTATACTAGATATGAATTTAACCACTGAATCTGATGATCTATCAGAAATTAATTGGCCATGTTTAATAATTAATTCTGGTGGGTGACTTTCAAAGTATGCAGGATAAAAGTTTTTCCATAAATCTTTTAATTTGGTTTGTTTCTTCTTAGGCATAGAAATTAAGAGCTTTTCTACTTCTGATTGAGAATACCTAGTCAGTTCTTGTTTGGTGTTGAGAAGGCTGAAGGTCTTAAAGTATAGGTCATTTAAGAGAGATTCATTCCAAGAATTCCATAAGTTTGGATTTGTAGCAGAAATATCAGATACCGTAAGACAATATAAATAATTAAGTTTTCTTTCATTCTCTACAATCTCTGCAAAGGTATTTATAACTTGTCGATTGGTAAGATCTTCCTTTTGAGAAGTTATTGACATCTTTAAGTGATTCTCGACAAGCCATTCAATTAAAACCGAGTCTTTCTTGTTCAGTCTATGGTTTTGACAAAACCTGTTAACAATTTTAGTACCAAGGCTCGAGTGATCTTCCTTCCTTCCTTTGCCAATATCATGGTAAAGGCCTGCTATATAGAGTATTTCTAGTTTGGGTAAATTTTTAATTAATTTAGAAGCCAGAGGGTAGAGGTTTTTATAAGTTCCTAAGAGTATCCTCCTCATGTTCCTTAGCACCTGAAGGGTGTGAGCGTCAACTGTGTAAATATGGAAAAGATCATACTGCATTTGACCTGTAACTCTTCCTAATTCTGGAAGGTATCTTCCAAGAATTCCTAATTGCTTCATTTTTTCTAGCTGGGTAACCATCAATCTATCTGAGCGAATCAGTCTCATAAAAAGATCAATGTTTTTTTTCTTCTTTCTAAAATCTAAGTCTATTAAGACTCTGTCTTCTTTTAACTTCCTTAAAGTTTCAGAGTGAATACCAGAAATTCGAGGGTTTTCACAAAGCTTTACAAAAATTTCTAACATCAGTGAAGGATTTTTTTTAAAGCCTTGTAAGTCTTTCAGCTCAATGAGGTTGTTTTTAACTCTGAAATTTTTATCTCTAAGATACGTGGATGTTCTTTGAGGCTTAATGAGATTCTCTTTGAAACTTTGTACAAGGGTTGAGTTTATTTCTGAGATATTTAAAGCTGACCTAAAGTACCTCTGCATAAGCTTTTCAGCTGCTTTGTTACTATCTTTTAAGCTTGGAAAAAGTTTTTTAGCAATTAGGACTTGGAAATGTAGTAACAATCTATCTTCTTCTCTTCCGGCTTCTTTATGCAGAAGATACCTAATAGTCCATAACCACAGTTTACTCTTCTGGAGTTCTTTTTTTTCTGAATTACTTAAGGCTTTATCAATGTTATAGAAATAATGATTCTTTCTTGAGTAATTTAGTATCAACCAATTGATGACATGAATGTCTCTGAGACCCCCAGGTGAAGATTTAATATTTGGTTCAAGGCTGTATTCTGTATTGTCAAATTTGGCATGCCTTTCCTTTTGTTCTTTTAACTTAGCGTTGAAAAATGTTTCTTTTTTCCAAAGACTCTTTTTTTCTAAAATTATATTGGGAGCTAATCTCAATTTCTCATCTCCAAAGAGAAATCTTGATTCCAATAGGTTAGTAAAAGCTTGTAAATCAGAGGAGACTATCTTTTCTTCTTCTTTGAAACTCCTGACACTATGTCCTATGTCTAAATTAAAATCCCACAGCCCACTGATGAAAGACTCAATCTGACTTTTTGTTTTTTTATCTATTGTCTCTATAAATAAAATTAGGAGGTCTATATCTGAATATGGATGAAGTTCTTTTCTACCATAACCTCCTACTGCAAAGAGACTAAGATTTTTCTTGTCAAATAATAGGGATCTTTTCCAAAGGTCTAAAATTAAATTATCTGTCCTCTGGGATCTCTCCTTTAAAAAGAATTCGATCCCAGAAACACTAGATTTTCTTTTACTTATCCAGTTAAGAAATTCTTTATTGATTTTCTTATCATTGTAGAAAGTATTAATTACCTTTTGACTTACCAGTGCAGGATTTGACGACATGAGTTAAAAGTTTTCTTCAGATCTTTTGGTTAAAACCTCATAGCCTGTTTCTGTCACCACAATGGTGTGTTCCCATTGTGCTGAATTTCTACCATCTTTAGTTTCAACGGTCCAACCATCTTTAAGCGCCTTAGTAAATTTAGTACCCAAATTTATCATCGGCTCAATTGTGAAACACATTCCTTTTTTTAGTTCCAAGCCAGTTCCTGGATTACCGTAGTGCAAAACTTGAGGGTCTTCATGGTAAACCTTACCGATTCCATGTCCGCAATAGTCTTCAACGACAGAATAATAATTTTTCTCGGCATGATTTTGAATTGCGTACCCTATATCTCCTAAATAAGCACCTGGTCTTACTTCTTCAATACCTTTGTAGAGGCATTCCTGAGTGACTCTAACTAATCTTTTGTTATGGGGTTGAGTTTTGCCTACTAAAAACATTTTAGAAGTATCCCCATGCCAGCCATCTCTTATCACAGTTACATCAATATTTAAAATATCTCCGTCTTTCAAAGCTCTTTGAAAGTCTGGAATTCCATGACAAACAACTTGATTTAAACTGCTGCAGATAGTTTTTTCGTAACCTCTGTATCCTACATTAGCAGGGATAGCGTTTTGTTTATTAACTATAAAATCGTGACAAATTTTATCAAGCTTACCTGTTGAAATACCGGGCTTGACTAAGGGTGTTATCATTTCTAAGACTTCTGCTGCAAGTTTGCCTGCAATTCTCATTTTTTTTATTTCTTCAGGATTTTTTATCATTTTAAGATTTATTAATCTTATAAATAGACAACAGCTTTATTCTTTATTATAGTGCGGTTTTAATGCCTAAAAGCATTAAAGTCATAAAAGCGAATTTCAGTTATTGTTGCTGTTCGCTTTTTTTTTATCACCTTTTCTCTAATTTTTTTTAGCCTCTAAGTAAGATGATGAGGAATGAAAAAGCCCTACTAGCATTAGCAGACGGCACTACCTTCTTCGGTAGCAGCATAGGAGCGACAGGGGAAATCCATGGAGAAGTAATCTTCAACACTTCTATGACAGGATATCAAGAGATTCTGACCGATCCTTCCTATGCTAAACAGATTGTAACTTTCACGTACCCTCATATTGGGAATACTGGAATAAATGCTGAAGATGTTGAATCAGAAAGGATCTGGGCTTCTGGCTTGGTAATAAGAAATCTTCCAGTAAGCTCTAGCAATTGGAGAAAAGACAGTGGTTTGAAAGAATACTTGATAGCTAATAACGCAGTTGGAATCTCTAATATAGATACTAGACGTCTGACTTCCTTAATTAGAAAAAAAGGAGCCCTATCTGGAGCTATTATCACGGGAAAAAATATTTCTGAAACTAAGGCCGTTGCTTTAGCTAAGGAATTTTCAGGTCTATCAGGTTTAGATCTTGCTCAAGAGGTAAGTACTAAAGAAGCATATAAATGGGAAGAAGGGGAATGGAGAAGAAGACAAACTAACAAGAAGTTTAAAGTGGTAGCATTAGATTTTGGGATTAAAAAAAATATATTAAGAATACTTTTCCAAAGAGGGTGCGAAGTTACAGTCTTACCTGCAAAATCTAGTTACAAAGATATTTTAAAGCTTCAGCCAGATGGTGTTTTTTTGTCAAATGGTCCCGGGGATCCAGAACCTTGCCAATATGCAATTCTTACAATTAAAGAATTAATAAAAAATAAAGTTCCCGTCTTTGGAATTTGCCTTGGTCATCAATTGTTATCTATTGCCTTAGGAGGCAAGACAGAAAAAATGAAATTTGGTCATCATGGAGCTAATCATCCGGTAAAAGACTTGAACACAGATAAGGTGTTTATCACCACTCAAAACCATGGTTTTACAGTTAAAGAAAATTCGCTTCCAAAAGAAGTTCAGATAACTCATCGATCTCTTTTTGATAACACTATTCAAGGTATAAGTCATTCAAAATTACCAGCATTTAGCTTTCAGGGACATCCTGAAGCTAGCCCAGGTCCACAAGATATATCTTATCTATTTGGTACTTTTTTAGATGACATGAAAGATAACAATGCCAAAAAGATCTGATATTGAATCGATTTTAATCCTTGGAGCAGGCCCTATTGTTATAGGTCAAGGATGTGAATTCGACTACTCTGGAGCTCAAGCTTGTAAGGCCTTGAAGGAAGAAGGTTATCGGGTAATTTTGGTTAATTCAAACCCAGCCACCATTATGACTGATCCTTCAATGGCCAATGCCACTTACATTGAGCCTATTAATTGGCAAACAGTGGAGAAAATAATTGAAAAAGAAAGACCTGAAGCAATCTTACCAACCATGGGTGGTCAAACTGGATTGAATACTGCTTTAGATCTAGATAGAGAAGGAGTCTTAAAGAAACATAATGTGGAAATGATAGGAGCAACAAAGGAAGCCATAGATAAAGCTGAAGATAGAGAGTTATTTTCAGAAACCATGAAAAAGATAGGCTTAAAAACTCCTAAGGCGGCTCTAGCCCACGATCATAAAGAAGCCATAAAAATATTAGAAGAGATAGGTTTGCCTTGTGTTCTGAGACCCAACTTTACGTTGGGAGGTGCTGGAGGAGGGGTGGCATATAACTTCGAAGAATTTAAACAAATATGTTCTAGAGGGTTTGATCTTTCACCTACTTCAGAAATCTATATAGATGAATACTTGGAAGGCTGGAAAGAATTTGAGATGGAGGTAGTAAGAGATAAGAACGATAACTGCATAATAGTTTGTTGTATTGAAAATCTTGATCCCATGGGAGTTCATACTGGGGACTCAATAACAGTTGCTCCTGCTCAGACATTGACTGATAAAGAATATCAACTAATGAGAAATGCTTCGATGGCCATCCTTAGAGAGATAGGGGTAGAGACTGGAGGATCTAATGTTCAATTTACTGTGAATCCTGAAAATGGAGAGATGCTTGTAATAGAGATGAATCCCAGAGTCTCTAGATCCTCAGCTTTAGCTTCAAAAGCTACAGGATTTCCGATAGCAAAAGTGGCAGCTAAATTGGCGGTTGGATATACTCTGGATGAACTTAATAACGATATTACTGGGGGCATTATTCCTTCTTCATTTGAACCTTCCATTGATTATGTAGTAACCAAAATTCCTAGGTTTAATTTTGAAAAGTTTCCTCAGGCAGAATCAGTATTAACAACACAAATGAAATCTGTTGGTGAAGTCATGGCAATAGGTAGGACATTTCAAGAATCTTTTCAAAAGGCTATAAGAGGGTTGGAAATAGGTAGGGATGGACTCAATGAGCTTTACGATTCAGAAATCCAGGATATAACAAGTTTAAAAAAAGAACTTTCTATTCCTAGCCCAGATAGAATCTGGTACCTGGCTGATGCTTTAAGAAACAGCTTTACAGTAGAAGAAGTATCCAACCTTACTAAAATTGATCCTTGGTTTATTGCTCAAATCAATGATCTAGTTCAGGAAGAAATCTCTGTTAAGGGATTCAATATAGATTCACTGGAAAAGACATATTTTCTATCCCTTAAGCAAAAAGGATTCTCGGACAGTAGATTAGCTTCCTTATTAGGATCTACTGAAAGCAAAGTAAGAAAGAAAAGGAAGAATTTAGGTATTAAACCTGTATTTAAGAGAGTAGACACTTGTGCAGCAGAATTTGAGTCTTCAACAGCCTACATGTACTCCACATATGAGGAAGAATGTGAGTCTAATCCTTCTGATAGTAAGAAAGTTATAGTCTTAGGTGGAGGGCCCAACAGGATTGGTCAAGGGATAGAATTCGATTATTGTTGTGTTCATGCAGCTTTGGCAATGAAAGAAGAAGGATTTGAATCCATAATGGTGAACTGCAATCCCGAGACTGTATCAACAGATTACGACATTTCTGACCGGTTATACTTTGAACCTATAACTTTGGAAGATGTTTTAGCTATAACTGAATTAGAAAAACCTGAGGGGGTAATAGTTCAATACGGGGGGCAAACGCCACTTAAATTGGCTAAAGAGTTAGAAAAAAATGGAGTGCCTATCTGGGGAACCTCTCCAGATTCAATAGATTTGGCTGAAGATAGAGGAAGGTTTCAGAAATTTGTACATAAATTAAATCTATTACAGCCTCCAAATGGGTTAGCAACTAATTTACAAGAAGCTATCCAGGTTTCTACCTCTGTAGGCTTCCCCCTGGTCGTAAGGCCCTCTTATGTATTGGGAGGCAGAGCAATGGAGATAGTTTATGGACAAGAAGACTTAAAGAATTATTTTGCTGATGCCGTTCAGGCTAGTGAAGCAAGTCCTGTTCTTTTAGATAGTTTTCTTAATCAGGCCATTGAACTGGATGTAGAGGCTGTTTGTGATGGCAAAAATGTCGTTATTGGAGGTATCCTTCAACATATAGAACAAGCAGGTATTCATTCAGGAGATTCCGCCTGTTCACTACCTCCTTACAACCTACCAGAAGACTTAATTAATGAAATTCATGAAATGGTTAAATTAATTGCACTCGAGATAAAGGCTATTGGTTTAATTAATGTGCAGTTAGCTTATTATGAAAACACTCTGTATTTATTAGAAGTTAATCCTAGGGCTTCCAGAACTATTCCTTTCGTATCTAAATGTATTGGAAAATCTTTAGCTAAAATAGGAGCTAAATGCATGGCAGGTATTTCTTTACAAGAACAGGGGTTTACAAAAGAAATAATTCCTAACTACTTTTCTGTAAAAGAAGCTGTATTGCCTTTTGCAAAGTTCCAAGGAGTTGATCCTATTCTAGGTCCTGAGATGAAGTCTACTGGTGAAGTTATGGGTACTGGAAAAAGCTTTGCTGAAGCCTACGCTAAAGCTCAAATTGGTGCTGAAAAAAAAATATCTTCTGAGGGATGTGTATTTATTAGTGTACGGAATTCAGATCAAAAATATGTATCTAATCTGGCCAAAGAGTTTCATGAGTTAGGTTTTAAAATTATAGCTACTAGAGGCACAGCCGGATATATTTCGGAACGCGACCTTCCAGTGACTATTGTTAAGAAGGTTGCAGAAGGAAGGCCTCATATCGTAGACATAATGAAGAACGGAGATGTTCAGCTAATTGTTAATACCACAGAAGGAAGACAGTCCATCCTTGATTCTGCTTCTATAAGAAGAACTGCTTTAGAAGAAAAGATATATTGCACCACAACCCTTGAAGGAGGAAGAGCAGTTTGTTCAGTTCTAAGAAACAAGGAGTCTTGGAGTGTAAATCGTCTACAAGATCTTCATGATAAACTAACACTCTAATCAACTAACAAAATGTCTCGTTATCCAATGACAAAGGAAGGCGAAAGCTTTCTCAGAAAAGAGCTTCGGAAATTAAAATCAGAAGATAGGAGAAGGGTTGTTGAGGCAATAGCCGAAGCTAGAGAGTTTGGAGATTTAAAAGAAAATGCCGAATATCATACAGCCAAAGATTTACAGGGCATGATAGAGTCAAGAATCAGAGAGATCGAAACTAAATTAGCTGGTGCTCAAGTCATTGATGTAACACAAATTCAACCTTTAGGAAAAGTGGTCTTTGGAGCTACTGTTGGGCTACAAGATTTAGGAGAAAGTAAGTCGATTTCTTATAAGATCGTTGGAGAGGACGAAGCTGACGTAAATTCAGGAAAAATTTCAGTTAACTCTCCTTTATCTAGAAGTTTGGTAGGGAAATCCAAAGGAGACTTTTTTAAACTTGAAACTCCTAGTGGAACAAAAGAATACGAAGTATTATCTATTAAATATATCTAAAGTTTGACTAGATCATCAAAATCAATATACAAAAAAGGAGATACCTTTTTTAAATTGGCAAAAAGGAGTGGTTATAGGTCTAGATCATCAATTAAGCTTCTAGAAATTCAAAAAAAGGACAAGATTATTAGAAGGAGATCTAGGGTACTAGATTTAGGCTGTAGTCCTGGCGGCTGGTCTCAAGTTAGTAAAGAAATAATCGGTGAACAGGGAATAATTTTTAGTGTAGATAAAACAGTGATGGAGCCAATACCCGGCGTTTACTACTTACATAAAAGTCTGGAAAACCTAAAAAAAAAGGATTTCAAAGTAAACAATCAAAATATTCTTCCTTTTGATGTTGTTTTATCTGATACTGCCCCAAATATAAGCGGTATATCTGATAGGGATAATGCACAGATGATAAGACTTTTACAAATGGTAAAGACTTGTATAGATGATTTTTTAGGTGTTAATGGAAATGTGTTATCAAAGGTATTTCAAGGAGAAAGTTTTGACAATATGTTGATTTATATGAAAACTAACTTCCAAAAGGTTAAAATTAGAAAACCAACCTCTTCTAGATCGAATTCTAAGGAAACCTATATTCTAGGGTTGGGAAAGAAGACATGAGCCAATTAGTAAAAAATATTTTAATGTGGCTATTTATAGCAGGGACAATGTTCACTGTCTTTAATAATTTTTCTTCTGGCTCTAAGACAGATGTTATAAGTTATTCTGAATTTCTTGCTCAAGTTGAAAGTGATCAAGTTCTTAACGTTCAGTTTCAAAATGATAATTACACCATAAAAGGACAAACCGTCAATGGAGAGAATTTTGAGACAGTAAAACCTCCTTTCTTACAAGATAATCTGAGTGAGATTTTAAAAGACCATAGGGTGTCAATAGTTGGTGAAAAACCAGAACAACAGTCGATTCTTAAGCAGCTTCTGATAGCCAGTTTTCCCATTTTAATAATTCTTGCAGTTTTTATCTTTTTTATGCGTCAAATGCAAGGAGGACTCTCGGGTAAATCTGGACCTTTAAGTTTTGGTAGGAGTAAAGCAAAACTGCTTGAAGGCGGTAAAGTAAAAACAAAGTTTTCAGATGTAGCGGGCATAGAAGAAGCAAAAGAAGAAGTACAAGAGATAGTGGATTTTCTTAGAGAGCCTTCAAAATTTACAAAGCTTGGAGGAAAAATACCTACAGGAACTCTATTGGTCGGTGCTCCAGGAACAGGTAAAACTCTTTTATCTAGGGCAATTGCTGGGGAAGCACAAGTTCCTTTCTTTACTATTTCTGGATCAGATTTTGTTGAAATGTTTGTTGGTGTAGGCGCCTCAAGAGTAAGAGATATGTTTGAGCAAGCCAAAAGACAGGCTCCATGTATAGTCTTTATTGACGAGATAGATGCAGTTGGAAGGCACAGGGGAGCAGGCTTAGGCGGCGGTCACGATGAAAGAGAGCAAACTCTTAACCAACTTCTTGTAGAAATGGATGGATTTGAACAAAATGAAGGAGTAATAATTATAGCTGCAACCAACAGACCTGATGTTTTAGATCCTGCACTTTTAAGACCAGGAAGATTTGATCGCCAAATTGTGGTGTCACTTCCTGATATCAGAGGAAGAGAACAAATTCTCAAAGTGCATATGAAGAAAGTACCCATAGCAGAAGATGTTGACCCTTCTATCTTAGCACGAGGAACTCCTGGTTTCTCAGGTGCTGATCTTGCAAACTTAGTTAATGAAGCTGCTTTATATGCGGCTAGATCAGGAAAGAATCTTGTAGGCATGGAGCAGATGGACTTTGCAAAAGATAAGGTAATGATGGGTTCTGAAAGAAAATCGATGGTGATGTCTGAGGAAGATAAGCTTAAGATCGCTTATCACGAAGCGGGACATGCAATTGTTGGAAGATCTTTAAAAGAACATGATCCCATCTACAAAGTCACTATTATCCCTAGAGGCAGAGCTTTAGGAGTAACAGTGTTTCTTCCTGAAGAAGATAAATATAACTATAGTCATCAATCTATTCTTGACAAAATAAGTGGTTTATATGGGGGAAGAATAGCTGAAGAAATTATCTACGGTGTAAAAGGAATTACTACAGGAGCGTCTAATGACATTGAGAGGGCAACTGAGTTAGCTAGAAATATGGTAACTAAATGGGGTCTTTCCGGTGAGTTAGGACCTCTGCGTTATGGAGATGATACTGAAGAACCATTTCTGGGAAGGATAGCTGGAACTGGGAAACAAGCTATTTCAGATGAAACTGCTTTCAAAATAGACACTGAGGTAAAACTAATAATTTCAGAGTGTTATAAGGAAGCTACTGAAATATTAAACGAAAATATAGAAAATCTTCACTTAATGGCTAAATCTCTAGTTGAATATGAAACTTTAGACGCAAAACAAATTGATGACATAATGGCTGGGGCAAAACCCAGGGCTTCTGGCTCTAAAGAAGATACGACTAAGAGTAAAGAAAAAAAAGATCCTTCGGTTGGGGACGCCGCTGAACAAAGTTAAGCAATTTCTTCAAAACCTTTTTAATTAATGAATCCCAAGAATTTACCAGATTATTTTCCTGTGGACTGGCGTTTTGGTACTGATGGAATACGAGGTCTAGTCGAGAAAAAAATGAACCCATTATTTGTAGTCAAGCTAGGATGGGCTGTGGGAAAAGTTCTTAAGGAAGAAGGCACTGGAAGTATTGTAATTGGAAAAGATACGAGAATTTCTGGATACATGATTGAATCTGCTTTGGAAGCTGGTTTTATTTCTGCAGGAATGGATGTAAGGTTGGTCGGTCCGATGCCTACTCCTGGTGTAGCTTACTTGGCTAAGTCTTCAAATCAAGCTGGGGTAGTTATAAGTGCTTCTCATAATAAGTTTTATGATAATGGGATTAAATTTTTCAATAGAGATGGGTTTAAATTTAGTTATGATTTAGAAAAAAGGATCGAGAATGTTCTTTTGGAAAATAGTAAGGTTGTTGAATCAATGGAATTAGGAAAAGCGAGCAGATTAAACGACGCAAAAGGCAAGTACGTAGAGTTTTGTAAATCCTTTGCATCAAATTTAGATTTATCAGACCTTTCTTTGGTTATTGATTGTGCAAATGGAGCAAATTATTCAGTAGCTCCTCAAATCTTTTCAGAGCTAGGTTCTAAGATAATTGAATTATCCACTTCTCCAAATGGGATTAATATCAATGATGAATGCGGATCTACTAATCCCAATAATATCCAAAAAGCCGTCGTTGAAAGTAAAGCCGATCTTGGCATAGCTTTTGATGGTGATGGAGATCGACTTCTTGTTGTAGACAAAGAAGGTAAAATATTGGATGGTGATGATCTCCTATACATCTTAGTTTCAACTAATCTCTTAAGAGACGATCTTCAACGTTATGAAGGAATTGTGGGCACTCTCATGACTAATAAATCCTTAGAATTATTCCTTGATAAAGAAGGAATAGATTTCAGCAGGACAGACGTTGGCGATAAATATGTGTTAAGAGAATTAAAAGAAAGGAACTGGATTTTAGGAGGCGAACCATCAGGGCATATTATTTGTCTTGATGCAACTACCACGTCAGATGCTCTTATTGCTTCTTTAAAGGTATTAGAGGCAATAAAGGATTTAAATTTCGACATATCTAAAGCTTTACTTAATTTTGAAAAGCTACCTCAGGAAATAATAAGTTTAAAAGTTAATAATCCTCAAACATTAATAATGGATTCAAGCATAAGATACGAGGTTTCTAAATTAGAGAATGCACTTGGTAAAGAAGGAAGAGTTCTTCTTAGACCATCAGGTACTGAAGACTTAATAAGGATTATGGTTGAGGCTACTTCTGAAAAACTAGCTAAAGATTTAGCAAGTGAATTGGCAGAATTCATGCAAAAAGCTGAGTAAGAAGGATATGTTTATTGCTAACTGGAAGATGAATGGTTCTGAATCCATGCTTACTGGCTGGCTAGAAGGAGTTGACAAAACTCTAGATAAAAATACTCAATCTGAATGCATTCTTTGTCCTCCCGCATGTTTTCTTTTCCAGGCCTCTAAAATTATAAAAAAACAAGAATTAGGTATTGCTTTAGGAGCCCAAGATATAGATCCAAAAACTGCTTCTAGTCTTACAGGAGGGATTGGAGGTTCCATGCTGAAAGAATTAGGCTGTGAATACGTAATCATTGGACACTCTGAGAGGAGAGAGCTATTTAAAGAAGATGATTCTCTTTTATTAGAAAAACTAAAATCTGCTTTTTTTGCAAATTTAAAAGTCATTTTTTGTGTTGGAGAATCATTTGAAGAAAAAGAAAAAGGTCGTACTCTCAATGTTCTCAAAAAACAATTAGAAATTATCTATCAAGTTCCTTTAAACAATTTAATGATAGCTTATGAACCAGTGTGGGCCATTGGGTCAGGAGAAACTGCTGAAGTAAAGTATATTAAGGAAGTGCACAACAAAATTATTGAAGAAATAAAATCCCATGAAAAAGGAAATTTCTTAGGAGTTGTTTATGGAGGGAGTATAAACTCTTCTTCTTCTAAAGAAATCCTTTCTCTTCAAGAGGTTGATGGGTTACTTATTGGAGGTTCTTCCTTAGAACATAAAGAATTTAGTAATATTGCAATGAGTATTAACGAAAAAAAAGGTTGATAATATGCCAACATTTCTAATTTTTATATACGTTCTGGTTTGTATATTATTAGTAGGATTTATTCTTTTACAACAAGGAAAAGGATCTGATATAGGCAGTGCTTTTGGTAGTGGGGCGAGCAATACAATGTTTGGTTCGAATAGCTCTTTAAGTCCTTTGGCTAAAATTACAGCTGTTTTAGCACTAATTTTTTTAGTTTTGGGTTTCTACTTAACCTTTCAATCAAGGACAGTCGACAAAGGATTTAATTTGCAAGAAGAGATTATTGAATCTGAAGAAGGAATTTTGACTGATACATTGCCAGAGTAACTATTGCCGAAGTGGTGGAACTGGTAGACACGCTACCTTGAGGGGGTAGTGGGCTTAGGCCCGTGGAGGTTCGAATCCTCTCTTCGGCACCAATTTTCTTGACCGCCTTGATCCGTAGACCTATACTTCGCCAGCTTTATTGCGGGGTGGAGCAGTCCGGTAGCTCGTTGGGCTCATAACCCAAAGGTCGTAGGTTCAAATCCTACCCCCGCTACCAAATTGAAGGCCCCTAGAGGGCTTTTTTGTTAACTAGAAAGATGGATAAAGAATATATACAGAGTCTAATTAAAGCTGACATAGAATCGCTAGGATGTGTGATTTGGGGAATTGAATTGGTTGGAAATAATAATAGCCCAACTCTAAGAGTTTTTATTGATAGAAATAAGGGTATAAGAATACAAGATTGTGAAAAAGTTAGTAGACACATATCTAAAGTGTTAGAAGCAGATGAATTTTCTATTAACAATCTTTCTTTGGAGGTTTCATCACCTGGGGTTCAGAGAAAGTTTTTTAATAAAAATCAGTACTCAAACTACATAGGTTTCACCCTTAAAGTCAGATATAAAAAAGAAGAAAATGAATACACAAGTATCAAAGGCACATTAGAGGAAGTTATTAGAGAGGGCTTAGTCCTTAAGACTGAAAATGAAGATTTTTTTATAAACTTTAATAGTATAGATAAGGCAAATTTAGAATACACAGGGGTAGAGCATGCAAAATGATATTTTGTTAGTAGCTGAATCGGTTTCTGGAGAAAAAGGACTTTCTCAGGATATTATTTTTGATGCGATTGAGTCAGGTTTGGCAAGTGCCACAAAAAGAAGGTATACAGAGCCTTCTAATATTGAAGTGAGTATAGATAAATCTACAGGTGAATATAAGTCATTGAGGTTCTGGGAAGTAGTAGATGAAGAAAACTTTGAGGATCCTGGACTACATATGTTAGTTGAAGAAGCAAAAAAGAAAGATCCCAATTCAGAATTAGGCTCAAGGATTGAAGAAAAGATTGAGAATATAGAATTTGGAAGAATAGCAGCACAAGCTGCAAAACAAGTAATAGTGCAGAAAGTTAGAGAAGCCGAAAGGGCAAAGATAGTTGATCAATATAGATCAGTACTTGGTGAGTTAGTTAATGGAACAGTAAAAAAAGTTACGAGAGAGTTTTTAATTGTTGATTTAGGGGATGGAGCTGAAGCCGTTCTTCCAAGAACTGAGCTAATTCCTGGAGAAGTTTATAGAATAGGAGATAGATTAAGAGCTGTATTACAAGAAGAAGAAAGAGAAAATAGGGGTTCTCAGCTTGCCTTAAGCAGGAGGTGTCCCGAAATGGTAAAAGAACTATTCAGATTGGAAGTACCTGAAATAGCTGAGCAAGTAATAGAAGTTAAGGCAATTGCAAGAGATGCTGGATTGAGAACAAAGATAGCTGTAAAAACAAATGATAACAGAATAGACCCTGTTGGGGCTTGTGTAGGAATGAGGGGTTCAAGGGTACAGGCAGTATCCTCAGAGCTTGGGAATGAAAGAATAGATATTGTTGTTTGGGATGATGACCCAGCTAAGCTACTTATTAATGCAATGGGTCCAGCTGAAATAGATTCAATTGTTCTTGACGAAGAAAAACAAGTTATGGAAGTAGCTGTAAGTGAGGATTCTTTGGCTCAAGCTATAGGACGAAATGGGCAAAATGTAAGATTATGCAGTCAAATAACAGGCTGGAAATTAAATGTAGTAGATAAGGATTTAGTTAAGGAAGGAGAGGAAGCAAGCTCTATTTCTTTAAGTAATCTAATGGACAATTTAGATGTTGATAAAGACATGGCTAATGTTCTTATCAGTCTAGGATTTTCTTCTTTAAACTTGATTTCTTCAGCAAAAGTATCTGACTTGTCTAAGATAGAAGGTCTTGATGAAGAGATAGCAGTTCTTTTAATAAATCGTGCAAAAGAGGCTTTATTAACCCTAGCCATGGAAATATCTTCAGATAATGAGAATGAAGAAAATGATTTATTGTCTGTTGAAGGAGTCGATATGTCTTTAGCTCTTCTTTTAAATCAGAAAGGAATTAAAACAAGAGATGATTTAGCTGAATTGTCAGTTGATGAATTGTGTGATTATGTTGAGATGGAAGAAGAGATAGCAGGTATTTTAATTATGAAAGCGAGGGAACATTGGTTTAACGAAGATTAATCCATAAGCATTTGATGACCGAAGTAACAGTAGAAAAATTAGCAAAAATAGTAGGTACACCTGCAGAAAAGATGCTTATGCAAATGAAAGAGGCAGGTTTAAAGCAATCCTCTCCTTTGGATTCTGTTACAGATAGAGATAAAAAGATTCTGCTAGTTTTCTTAAAAGATCAACAAAGAAAGAGTTCTAAGACTATTACTTTAAAAAAGAAGCCTTCTTTAGAAGAATTTAACAAAGGAACTACTATAGAAATAAGAAGGAAGAATATTAAATCACAAAAAATAGAGAATGAAATTCCTGAAGATTCAAAAAGAATAGATTTTGATGAAATAGAGAAAAAAAGGATTGCAGGAGAAGAGAATAAGAAATCAGAAGAAGAAAGGCAAAGAAAAGAAGCTCAAAAGAAGATTTTTGTTAAAAGAAAGACAAAAAGAGATACAGAACCTCCTGTAATTAAAAGAACCAAGCAAGGACCAATTAACTTAAAGGTAGCAGATAGAAAGAAACCTATTAAAAAAGAAAATATTATTCTTTCGAAGAAAGAACAAAAGGAACTAGAAGGAGAAGAATTTTTAAACAAGCAAGCATCAGAACATGGATTTGAAAAACCTTCGGAATTTGTTGCTAAGTCAATAAAGGTACCTCAGGCTATTACAGTAAGTGACTTGTCTAAAGCATTGTCTATTAAGTCATCTGAGGTCGTTAAACAACTAATGGATATGGGAGTAATGGCTACCTTAAATCAAACTCTTGATCAGGATACAGCTATTTTAGTTACTGAAGAACTTGGTCATATGGCTGAACTAGCTCAAGAAGATTTAGCTGAAGATAAACTAGTTGAGATGGTTTCATATGAAGGAAAGAAAGAACCTAGACATCCTGTAGTCTCAGTTTTGGGTCATGTAGATCATGGTAAGACTACTTTATTAGATTTTATAAGAAACAGTAAAATAGCCGAAGGAGAAGAAGGAGGTATAACTCAAAAAATAGGTGCTTATCAAGCTAAAACAGACCAGGGAACAATTACATTTATTGATACGCCAGGTCACGCTGCCTTTAGTGAAGTAAGGGCTAGGGGTGCTCATGCTACTGACATTGTTATTCTGGTAGTAGCAGCTGATGATGGCCTTCAACCTCAAACAGAAGAATCTATTAGTCATGCAAAAGCAGCAGGCGTTCCTATAGTTGTAGCTGTTAATAAAATGGATTTAGAGGGAGCTGACTCAGAAAAAGTTAGGAATGAACTTTCCTCTAAGGATTTAATTCCAGAGGAATGGGGTGGAAATACCCAGTTCGTTAATGTTTCTGCTTTGAAGGGCGAAGGAATAGATTCTTTGCTAGAAGCAGTTGTTTTGGAAGCAGAAGTCTTAGAGCTGGAAGCTCATCATAATGGACCTGCTCATGGGATAGTTTTAGACTCAAGTACCAAAAAAGGACAGGGTGCAGTTGCAACTGTTCTTGTTCAAGAAGGTACTTTAAAAATTGGAGATGTGATTTTAGTTGGAGATCAAACTAAGAAAATTAGGAGTTTGTTGGATGAAAATTCAAGTTCGTTAAGTTTAGCTGGACCGTCAATGCCTGTTTTAATAAGTGGTCTAGATTCACCTCCAAGAGCAGGAGAAGAATTTGTTGTAGTAACTAGCGAAAAAATGGCAAAAGAAATTTCCAGGGAGAGAGCTAAGAAAGTTAGAGAAAGCAGATTGGCTAGAAAGCAGATCACTAACCTAGAGTCTTTATTTGATTCAGAAAAATCTTCTAATTTAACTCTAAATCTTTTAATAAAAGCTGATACCTATGGTTCTTTAGAAGCAATATTGGGCTCATTAAAGAATTTTGAATCTGAAGAAATAAAATTAAATATAATCCACTATTCGGTAGGCGGGATAAATACTAATGATGTAAATCTAGCAATAACCACCAATTCCATAATTATTGGCTTTAATGTAAGAACAGATAATTCTTCTAAGAAATTGGCAGATGCTGAAGCTATCGAAATTTCTTATTATGGAATAATTTATGATCTTTTGGATGGGGTAAAAGAAATAATAGAAGGCCATCTTGAACCCGAAATTAGAGACGAGATTCTTGGAACAGCTGAAGTTAAGGAAACGTTTAAATCTCCTAAATTCGGGGTGATTGCAGGTTCATTTGTTTTAGAAGGGACCATAAAAAGAAATAAATTTGCTAGGGTGATTAGAGATGATATTGTCATATTTGAAGGACGCTTAGATTCTTTAAGAAGATTTAAAGATGATGCATCTGAAGTATCTTCTGGAACTGAATGTGGTATTGGAATCGAAAATTATTCTGACATTAAAGTAGGCGATAAAATAGAAGTATTTGATAAGAAGGAAATTAGAAGAACCTTAAGCTAATGCAATCAATTGACTTTACTCGTTCTGATCGCCTTTCAGATCAGATTAGGGCAGAAATTTCTATCATTTTAAGAGATGAAGTTAAAGATCCAAGGTTAGAAGGGTTAACAATAATTAAAGTTGAACTTTCTAAAGACATTAAGAAGGCTTTCGTGTTTTTTTCACCACTCAACAGTTTTAATGATGTTGACTTAAAAGAGGTTGAAGAGGTTTTAGAAAATGCAAAAGGATTTATTAGAAGTAGCTTAGGTAAAAAAATGAAAATCAAACGTCTACCTGAGCTCTGTTTTGAAGAGGATAAGTCGGAGTATATGATTTGAACGGATTCTTGTTGATTGACAAACCTTCTGGAATTTCTTCTGCAGAGTGTGTTTATAGTATCAGAAAAGATTTAAATGAAAAAAAGGTAGGTCATTGTGGCACTTTGGATCCTTTGGCTACAGGAATACTTCCAATCTGTATTGGTGAAGCAACTAAATTTAGTAATTATGTCTCAGATCAATCTAAGCGATATGAAGTAAAAATTCTTTTTGGTTTAGAAACTGACACGGGAGATATTACCGGTAAAGAAGTATCCTTAGGCGATGTAAATTTTTCCTTAAACCAATTAAAAAGGGCATTAAGTCATTTTGTTGGTGAGCAAGAGCAGATCCCACCTATGTTCTCTGCTTTAAAAAAAAATGGTAAGCCTCTATATTATTGGGCAAGAAGAGGTGTTTTTTTAAAAAGAAAACCAAGATTAATTTATGTGGATCAGATTGAATTAAAAACTTTTAAAAGTTATAAAGAAGTAACTGTAGAAGTTTCTTGCTCAAAAGGAACTTACATAAGAACTCTTGTTGAATCTATAGGTAGGCAATTAGAAACTTATGCCACAGTTTTAGAGCTTAGAAGGACTCGCATAGGTTTCTTAAAAGAAGAAGACCTAACTCCACTAAATTCTAAAGGTAAAAATTCTTATGTTGATGATATTGTTGAATGTGACCAGGTTTTAAAGAATTATCCAAAGCTAGTCTTAAATAAAACTGAAACAAAAAAAATTAGAAATGGCCAGCAAGTAGACTATAATGCGCGCCAAGAAAAAGAGGGAATAGTAAGATTATACGAAGAAGAAGGTTCTTTTATAGGAATTGGAAACATTGATTTATCGATGAAAGTATCGCCTAGAAGGCTACTAGCTACAAAAAAATATTCCGCTTCACCTTCAAGATATAAAGGATAAAGTTTTGGCTTTAAATGGTTCAGAAAAGAAAGAAATAGTTTCTAAATTTGGAAGGTCTGATTCTGATACTGGATCTCCAGAAGTCCAAGTTGCTCTTTTGTCAGCTAATATAGATGCTCTTCAATCTCACTTTAAAGACAATTCTAAAGACCACCACTCAAGAACAGGTTTAATTAGAATGGTAAACCAAAGACGAAAACTCCTTGATTATTTGAATAAAAAGAAGCCAGAAATTTATTCCAAAATCATAATTGATCTTGGCTTAAGAAGATAGATCTAAATATTCCTCTTTAGAAAACATGCCACTAAAGTGGTTTAAATAAAATAATCAAAAAAAGGATATATGGAAACTTATAACAAAACTGTAAAGATTGGAACTGATGAAATTCTTTTTGAAACGGGAAGAATAGCAAAGCAAGCAACAGGGGCCGTAATGGTTTCTTCAGGAAATACACAGGTACTTGCAACCGTAGTAGTTGGGAAGCCCCCTAATGAGCACCAAGATTTTTTCCCCCTCACGGTTAATTACATAGAAAAAACCTATGCCACTGGAAAAATACCCGGAGGGTTTTTTAAAAGAGAAGGCAGGCCCACTGAAAAAGAGACCCTTACTTCAAGGCTCATTGATAGACCAATAAGGCCTTTATTTAAAGATGATTTCCTATATGAAGTACAAGTGATATGTACTGTTCTTTCTTCTGATAAGGATATAGATCCAGATGTTCTGTCCTTCTTAGGAGCTTCTGCTGCTTTAGCGATTTCAGGGCTACCTTTTCAAGGTCCTTTGGGAGCAGTTAGAGTAGGTTTTATTGAAGGTCAATACGTTCTTAATCCAAAAAGGAGTGAAATGGAAAATTCATTTTTGGATATGGTTATAGCTGGAAGTGATTCGGCAGTAATTATGGTTGAATCTGAAGCTAAAGAGCTTAGTGAAGATCAAATGTTAGGCGGAATACTTTTCGCTCATCAAGAAATGCAGCCAGTTATTGAAGCCATTAAGGAAATGGCAGCAGATGTAGGAAAATCTGCTTTTAAATATGAGCCTAGTGTTATAGATAGCAACTTGATTTCTTCTGTTGAAGACAAATTCTCTGAAAGTATTTCCAAAGCTTATTTAATTCAAAATAAGCAAGAGAGAGTTCAAAGCTTATCTGAACTAAAAGAAAAGGTTGTTAATGAAATGTTACCAGCTGAGGAAGGGTCGGAAATACCTGAATCTAAGTTACTAGATTCATTTAAAAAAATAGAAAAAAAGATTGTTAGATCCAAACTTCTTACAGGTGAATCTAGAATAGATGGCAGGGATTTAGATACCGTTAGGCCAATCTACTTAGAAGTGGGTTTTCTTCATAATACTCATGGATCTGCACTATTTACTCGAGGAGAAACTCAAGCAATAGTAACTGCAACCTTAGGATCGCCAAGACAAGCCCAGTTAATAGATGCTATAGAAGGTGAGTTTAAAGATCAATTTATGCTACATTATAACTTTCCTCCGTATTCTGTTGGAGAGGCAAGTTTTTTAGCTGGACCTAAACGTCGGGAAATAGGTCATGGAAAATTGGCTAGAAGAGCTTTGGAAGCAGTTCTCCCCGATCCAGAAGAGTTTCCATATACTATTAGAGTAGTATCTGAAATTACAGAATCTAATGGTTCAAGTTCTATGGCTTCTGTCTGTGGGGCTAGCTTAGCTCTAATGGACGCAGGCATTCCCATAACTAAGCCAGTAGCAGGAATTGCTATGGGTCTAGTGAAAGAACAAGATGAATTTGCTGTTATTACCGACATTCTAGGAGACGAAGATCATTTAGGTGATATGGATTTCAAAGTAGCAGGAACTTCAGACGGAATAACGGCTCTTCAAATGGATATTAAAATAGATGGAATTACGGAAGAAATTTTTGATGTTGCTCTGAAAAAAGCAAATAAGGCAAGGTTGCACATACTAGGGAAAATGAATGAAGTTATATCTCAGTCTAGGGATCAATTATCTTCTAAGGCTCCACAAGCAGTAATAATTCAGATCAATACAAAAAAAATTAGGGATGTTATTGGTAAGGGTGGAGAAACCATAAGAAAACTAGTTGAGGAAACAGGAGCCCAAATAGATGTAGATGATTCAGGAAAGGTAATGATTTATGGCGACACTCCCGAGTCTAGGGAAATGGCCGTAGAAAGAATAAATGCTATAACAGCGGAGCCTGAAATTAATAAGATTTATACTGGTGTTGTAGCCAATATAGTTGATTTTGGGGCGTTTGTTACCATTATGCCAGGAA
Source organism: SAR86 cluster bacterium (assembly GCA_022447065.1). GTDB lineage: Bacteria > Pseudomonadota > Gammaproteobacteria > Magnimaribacterales > Magnimaribacteraceae > AEGEAN-183. The sequence continues at coordinate 70,974 of JAKUUM010000007.1, forward strand.
GAGATGGATTAGTTCATATCTCTGAGATTTCTGAGGAAAGAGTTGAAAAAGTTGCTGACTACTTTGTGGAAGGCGAAGAAGTTAAAGTAAAAGTTCTTGAGGTAGATAGGCAAGGAAAGATCAGATTAACTATGAAAGGATTAGATGATTAAAAATTTGAATCTTTCATCATTTTATGCTAATACCTGATTTGTTTTATTTATGGCTTTCTTGTTAAATACAGCTTGTCCGAGGGGAACTCGGGCGTTTGTTTAGCTAAATAATAAATGGGTGAAATATGAATGCATTTAATGTAGTAAAAGACATCATAGGTCAATTGACAGGCATCGTTGTATCTCTTATCGCTCTAGGAGTTGCCGCTGGAATAGTTTTTGGTGGCGGTCTTCCTTTTGTTGGTGGGGTTCTGGATGGCCTTCTCGGTGTTGTTAACACTCTTGGTGATAACGGCCTGGTTGGTCTAATCGTGCTTGCGGTTTTACTTGATCTGTATAGATAAGTTCTACTTAGCTTTTGCATCAGAAAGGGGCCTCTTTAGGGTGCCCCTTTCTTTTTTCTGGATTATATAGGGGGTGTTATGGATCTTTTGGAAAAAATAAAGGGTTGGTTGTGGGAAGCAACTAAACTTCTAGGTCTAGTTGTCGCTGTTTCAATATTAGTATCCATATTGTTTGGACCTTCTGCACCATTTTTTGGTAACGTTTTAACAAATATTGAACCAGTGATTGCTACACTTGGATCTGAAGGTCTGGCTGTTATCATAGCTCTTATTATCATTTTAGGAGTCTGGAGAGGTCGATCTTAAAAAGAACTAAAATAAAAAGGCATCTTAATTAGGGTGCCTTTTTTTTGCTCTAGGAATATAAAAATGAAAATACAAGAAGGAAGAGTTTCAATACAAGAAGGAGTGGTTATAGGAAAAGGAGATAACCATTCTCTCGAAGCAGACATTTTTCTTCCACCAATCAAAGCAAAAAACAGACCAGCTGTTCTTTTTGTTCACGGAGGAGGTTGGATGGAAGGGGATAGAAGCCAACTTAGAGGATACGCTATACTTTTAGGCAGATTAGGTTTTGTGTGTATGTGCAATTCCTACAGACTTTCTAATGAAGCAATATGGCCGGCACAAATTCAAGATGTAAATTGCGCTATCAGATATTTAAGAGCACATGCTGAGGAATTGGGTATAGACCCATCCAGAATCGGTATTTCTGGGAATTCTGCAGGAGCACACCTTTCTTTGATGGCCGCGGCTAAGCAGTATGATAAAACTTTTGAAGGTGAGGGAGGCAATCAAAATGCATCTTCTGAAGTGAAAGCGGTTTGTGCTATTTATCCGCCTACAACAATCAGACAATTGAAAATGGCGAATCCATTAGAAAATGCTTTTCTGTTGTTAATGGGAGAAGATGCAATAAAAGAAGAATATGACAAGGCCAGTCCTATGAACTATGTTTCTAAAGATTTTCCACCATGCTTACTCATACATGGATCAAAGGACAGAGTGGTGAGATTAAAGGACAGTACAAGCTTCTATGAAAAATTAAAAGAGTACAATAGACCAGCTTCTTTGCACATCTTTTCTGAGGAAGAGCATGCTTTTGATGGCAAATCAGATTACGGCAGAGCCGTTGCTGACCTCCAAGCTTTGTTTTTTAGAAAGTATTTATGAAGATACATAAGTAGCGGTTGACATGAAGGAATTATGAATAGGAGATTAAGCCGCGCTGGAAGTTGAGAGGTTGCTATCTCAAGCTTGAGAGATTGTTCCTAATCAGGCTTCTATTATCCAAGTTTGTATTCTCCACCTTTTTCTAAAGCCACCTTATATGCTGGTCTCTCATGATAGCGTTCTAAAATGGAAATCAAATTTGGAAATGGTTGGAGCGATCCAGAAATCTGTGCACCTTCAAAAACAAAGGAAAGCATAGTATCCACTGCGGAAAAGGTATCTCTAAAAAAGAAGTCATCATCACCAAGCCTTTCTGAAAGGAAGCCTAGGTGATTATTTATTTCAGAAAAAATTCTTTCATGTAAAGGTTTAGCAGCATCTCCAAGAAAGCTTGAATAAAGTAATAACAATAAAGGCAACATTGCCGAGCCTTCAGCATAATGCATTAATTCAAGATAATTATAATAATCTGAATCTTCTGAATTTGGAGCAATCCCTTTGGGTGCATACTTATCGACAATATAAGTCGTAATAGCAGCTG
>JAKUUM010000008.1 GCA_022447065.1 SAR86 cluster bacterium
CTGCGTCCAATGCGGCTGTTGGTTCGTCTAAGATAAGTATTGGTGTGTTCCTGACCACAGCCCTAGCTATGGAAAGTCTTTGCCTCTGTCCGGTAGATAATTTTCCTCCTCTATCGCTCAGAACAGTGTCTAAACCTTGAGGAAGATCATGGACATATTCATCCATGCAAGCTATTTCAATGGCTTGATTAATAGTAGAGTCATCAGCCTCCGGAGCAACATATCTAATGTTGTCTCTTACACTTAGAGAAAACAGTACATTTTCTTGAAGAGCAATTGCGGCTTTTTCCCTTACTGAAGCAATAAGGTATTTATTTAAAGGAGTGCCGTCAATCTTGATCAATCCCGAAGATGGCTCATACAGACGCAGTAATAAAGACATGAGGGTAGTCTTACCAGATCCAGTGGGGCCAATAATGGCTGTGATGGTCCCAGGTTTAGCTGTAAAACTTACCCCTTCAAGTACTGGAATTCCTGATTCGTATTCAAAATTAATATTTTCAAAACTAATTTCTTTTTCTAGTTTTATAAAAGGTTTAGCATCAGGCTCATCTTCGATATCAGGCTCGATATCTAAAATATCGAATACCCTGCTTAAACCCATGGCCATGTCTTGTGCTGTTAACCAAAGACGCATAAATTGCCTTACATTGTTTGAGGTAGTATGAAATTGTGTTCTCGCCCACTGGAAAGCTCCTAAATTCCAAATTACCCAACTTACCGCCATTAGCGCTATCAACTCATTTGCATAAGTTTTATTACCTTGATTAGCGCTATAACCCATAAAAAATTCACCTGAAAGAAGGAAAAGTGAAGCAATGACAAACATTATTATCATTAGAAGAGCAACCAGGCGGCGAGACTGAAAAGCGGCATTCATAGCAATCACAGAATCCTTTTCCATGCCCTCCTGAATTCGATCACCGGCATCGTATGCTTTGATAAGTTTGATCGCGGCAAAAGATTCCTGGATCCTAGAGATAAGTTCAGAAGTGTTAGCCCTATACACAAGACTCCTTATTCTCATCCTGGGCATGGCCCATCTAGCCCAGAAGACAGTTGGAATAACTAATGACAAAGCTATAATTCCCATGGTGGGACTGAGAAAAGAAAGTAAAAATAGTGCATAAATGTAATACCAAAAACTTAAAGAAAGTTCCACCAAACGTCCTATAACAGCATTTACTTGTGCGCTGTCAGCATAAATTCTAAAAATTGAATCTCCCGTCCGGTGGTCGCTGTGATAAGAAAGTGGTAATTGATGCCATCTTCTAACCAGAGCAATACGCATATTCTGATTAATTTGTTGCATGATCCAAACGGTGTAGTAAGGAACAATCATTCCGATGGGCAAGTTGAACGCCCACAGAGCCATAGAAAGATAGACCCAAGACCACTTCAGATCATGCCGTTGTTCTTGGGTTAAAGACTCGGTATTGTCACCGCCCATTTCCGGTACTCCAAACCACAAAGAAGAAGCGACTTCCTGTTGTAGAGGCTCACTCTGCAGTAAAGACATGCTTAAAAGATCTGCAATTATTAGTCCCAGCGGCAAAGTAACTAAACCCTGTACGGCTGCCAATAGATAAAGATAAGTGAGGTGAGAGTGTAGCCTGTAACGAGTCACAAGCCTCCCTGATTCAAACCTGAACTGAACCACCCATCCCAATCCGCAGCACAATGTTAGTAGCACGCCATAAATGATTGGTCCCGTACCATTCAGCACCAGGATACAAAGTAACAGAGTAAAGAAGGTGCACAGTGCTAAAAAGATAGCTACTGCTGATTGTCGAACTCCAGATAATTTTCCTAGTGCTAAAAGCCACATGCTTAAAACCATGGAAGTAACAAAAATATAAAGAGTGCTTTCAGCTGATCCTAATTCAATGTCTATAAGACCCAATGAAGGCCCCAAGATTGCAACCCCAGTAGCTAAAACCGGTGCATAAATCAGTCCATAACCATCTCCAGCTAAAGGATCTGCGACCTCTTGGCTGGTTCCCTCACTTCTCGTATACCATCTACCTAAAAAATAAGGCCTTACAAAAGGCCATGATCTAAAAAGCAAAACTATCACTTCTCGAAGACCATGATCATCTTCTTCAATGGTTTTATTTTTCTCCTCGGGGATGTCCCCGTCCGTTAAGAAAGGCAAGGCAACAGCTCGTTTAAAGTCCTTAGGATCGAGTTCTGACTTGGGTATTGAACCACTTAGAATCCACATGCCTACCGGTATGGCAACTGCAATGATCATCATCCCTAGAGAGACGACCATAAAGGCGTTCACAAGATATCCTCGCTTTTTTCTTCCTCTTGCCTCTCCCAAGTCTCATACATCTGGAAATATCTTCCTTTCTTCTGAATCAATTCTTCATGGGAGCCCATTTCAAGAATTTGTTGTTCGTCTATTACAACAATTACGTCTGCTCTTCTCGTGGTTGCCAATCTATGAGCAATTATGATTGCTGTCCTGCCTTCCAAGAGTCTATCCAGGGCTTTTTCTATCTTGGCCTCATTCTGTTGATCAACATTAGAAGTCGCTTCATCAAGTATCAAAACTCTGGGCTTGCTTAAAAAAGCTCTTGCCAAAGCTAAAAGTTGTCTCTCGCCGGAGGAGAGCGAGGATCCTCTTTCGTGACAATGCGTTTCTAAACCTTCTGGAAGTCTCCTAATCATTTCTTCAATACCAACAGCTTTACAAGCCTCCACAACTTCTTCGTCTGTAGCCTCAGGTCTAGCAAATAGAATGTTATCTTTTATGGTTCCATGGAATAAGAATGGTTCTTGAGGAACTATGCCTAACTGGCTGTGAAGAGACTGAAGGGAAATATCTTTGAGGTTGATATTGTCAAGAGTTATGGAACCTTCACTAGGGTCATAAAATCTACACATCAATTTTGCTATTGTAGATTTTCCTCCTCCGGTAGGGCCTACAAATGAAACTGTTTTTCCTGCCTCTATATGAAGAGAAATATTTTTTAAGACTGTAATATTGCCATCATATGAAAAACTCACATCCTTTAATCTTATATCTCCCTTTAAATCTTTAAGATCGAAGCAATTCTCCGATTCTTTTACACTTGGTTCTGTATCCAAGAGGTCTCTGAGTTTTAAGACTGCTGCATTACCTGATTGAAATTCATTGTAAAGTCCAGAGAGTTCATTGATGGGAATAAAGAACCTTGCTACTAAAACATTGAAAGCAACCAAGCTACCCACTGTAAAAGTTCCTTCTGGATCAAGAGAAGGATTAACATTCTTAAGGATAAAAAAGCCAGCCGTAAAAACTAATAGAGATGTCGCCGTGGTTATAAATTGAGTTCCCTGGCGATAAGTGGCTTGTATTTTTGAAGTGTAGTGGTTTGCATCTCTGTAATCGCCAACAATGTTCCTATGATTGATCACATTGTGTTTCATTCGGTTGAAAGAAATGACCAAGCGCATACCAGACAAACTTTCCTGAAGGTCGGCTAAAACATTCGAAATTCTGCTTCTTACTACTTCATATCCTCTTTTAGAAGTCTTGCTAAACCAGAAGGTAAACCCAAACATTACTGGTGCTGAAAATACAAGCAGTATGAGAGTTAATTGGAGATTAAAAGAGAAGAGTAAAATTAAAATGAAGAATAAAGCCAGTAATTGAGCTACCAAATTGACTAAACCTGTTTGTAATAAATTTGAAAGGGCTTCAATATCGCTGGTCATTCTAGTTAAAAGGCGACCAGCTTTCTCTTCAGTAAAAAAATCTAAAGATAGCCTTTGTAAATGACTAAAGACTCTAACTCTTAAATCGTACATCAATAATTGACCCAAACGACCCAAAAATCTAATCCTTATTCCACTTATGATTACAGCTAAGAATAAACTTCCTACCCAAACCATCGCCACCGTCGTTAAGATTGAGAAATCTTTAGGGACAATGGCCTTATCGATAGCAACCTGAACTAAATAAGGTCCAACCAACAACAGCATCTCTGTCATCGCCACTAATGCAAGCGCCAAAAAGAATCTAAATTTGTAAGGGGAAAGGAAACTCCATAGGGTGAAAGCTCTTGAAGAAGGGCTTTTGTGTGAGAAAGATTCTTGTATATCAGAAAAATCAGGTTCTTTTTCAATCAACGCATTGGTGCGATCAAGCATTTCAGGAGGAATTCCAGCAAAAGGCAGGTTAGCTTCTATACGAGCTTCTCTACTCATCAAAACCTCCTTTAAAACCTTCTTCTGAAGTGTCTTTAATGACCATCTCACTTATGCGCTTGCGATATTCTTCATCCGATTCATCTGAAGTCTTTTCTTCTTCAACTACAGTTTCTTTGTTTGATTGTTGAGCAAGAATTTCTGAATATCTTGGCTCATTAGTTAGTAGATATTCATGAGTACCCGAAGCTAGAATCTTTCCTTTGTCTAAGACTAATATTCTGTCTGCTAAGCTTATTGTGGAAAGTCTATGCGCAATTAAGATTGTTGTTCTTTTATTTAATAACTTTAATAAAGATTTATGGATCTTCGCTTCTATTCTGACGTCAATAGCGCTCGTGGCATCGTCAAGAATAAGTATAGAAGGATCAACTAATAGAGCCCTGGCTATTCCTAGTCTTTGCCTCTGCCCACCCGACAAAGTATATCCTCTCTCTCCCACTACGGTTTCATATCCTTCTGAAGTTTGTTCGATAAAATCATGTGCTTCAGCAGCTTTTGCTGCTTGAATAATTTCATCCATTGAGGCATCAGGTCTTCCGTAAGCTATGTTGTCTTTGATGCTAACTGAAAATAAAAAAGGCTCATCTAGGACTTGAGCTATATGGTAATGAAGATTTTTTACCCCCATATCTTGTACTTTGACTCCGTCTATGGAGATACTGCCTTTATCTACTTCATAAAATCTTGAAAGCAGTCTGATTATTGTAGATTTACCTGAGCCTGTTTGTCCTACTATTGCGACTGTTTCATTAGGTTCTACTTCAAAACTCAATCCTTTTAAAATTGGCTCATTGGCGTATGCAAAACTTACATTCTTGAAAGAGATACTTCCCTTAATCTCCTTCATCTCAACCTTATCTTCTTTGTCTTTAATTTCCGATGTCTCATCAAGTATTTCAAAGATTCTTCCAGCAGAAGCCTTAGCCCTCTGTTCAAGCATAAGCATCCAACCCAAAAATCTAAAAGGCATTTGAATCATCATCAGGTACATGGTGAAAGCCACTAAAGAACCTAAGGCTATCTCCCCTTCAATAACCAACCAACCGCCATAAACCCAAACTAAAACAGAACCTAAAACAGTAAGGTTTTCTATTAATGGGTTATAAAAAGCAGAAACATCAACAGATCTTACTTGTACCCATTGAAGTTTTTTTGCAGCTCTAGCAAGTAAGTTAACTTGCATCAATTCTTGGGCAAAGGATTTCACTATTCTTTGACCATTAATATTCTCATCAACAATCACGGCTACATCAGCTTGCCTAGCCTGAGTTAGCCAAGATAGAGGGAAAGTCAACTTTCGTAATTTAACACTTAAGAAAAATACTAACGGAATTGCAATCATTGAGGCTAAAGCTAAGGTGAGATGTACCGAAAGCATATATATAGCTGCAAACGCAAAACTTAAGAGGCTTGTTAGTAGCATTGGGGCGATCATCAAAAACATTTGAATTGTCTTGATATCACTATTAGCTCTGGATATGAGTTGACCTGTTTGTGTCTTATCAAAAAAAGAAAATGAGAGAGTGAAAAGATGATTGTAGACAACAGATCTTAAATCCGCTTCCAATTGATTTGAAACTCTACCAAGCTGATAGGAACCTATTGCACCTCCAATGAATCTAATAAGGCTTATTATTAGAATTATCGTAACTAGGAATATAAAATCACTTATTTCTCCTGTAGAAAGGGTAGGCTCAATTGAATCTACAAGTTTTCCGATTAAAGCAGGAACTGATACTCCAAGCATCATGGTAGTTACCATAAGTGTGATTCCTAATCCGAATGACCGCCTATTAGCCAGCAAAATAGGAAGTACCCTACGGAACCAGTTTTTGGTTTGATCGCGATCTATATCCGCCTTGGGATTCGCAAAACGTTGTTCTACATTAACTGGTTCAAGCCCAGCATCTAGATCTACTATTCCTTTATCATCTACGGATGGATTCAGCATGGAGCGCTATTCTTAGTTTCTCCAAAGACCAGTATTAGCTTCTCGATATTTGTTAATGTCCTCAGGCGAACCTATTAGCGCTATAACTTGACCGGATAAGCCTAAAATTTGAAATTGCTTATCTTCTATTCTTAATGGTAAAAAAATTGTTTTTTTCGAAAAACTAGTCACATACTTGTAAGCTTGTCTCTCATTCAAACTGCCTTTTACAGAGGTAATATCTACCCCCTTGATTCTTCCTTGTGCAGAGATGTAATAATCAAAATTGATTAGACTCTTACCAGATTTTGCATCCTCAGGTTTTTTAAATACTCTGGAAACACGTAAGGGCGTGCAAAAAACTACCTTACATACTTGTTCGTCACCTAATTTTTCAGAGGGCCATGGTTTCATGGTGCAAGCATCACCCGAGCAATTTAAGCAAATTGAGTGAGTCTGACTTCTAATTTTTTGAAGGGTTTTTGCGGTCTCTTTATTAATTTCCTTGTCTATGGAACATATCAAATTATCCCCAAAAACTAAATTTGAACAAATAAATAAGCAACCTAGTAAAAAAAGTTTCTTTCCCATTACAACAACCTTACCTGCATTGATTAAAGAGTCAAATTTTCCTGGTTACCGTATATCTTTTTTTGCCCATATTTGATTTCCAGGGCTAAACGATCTGCTTTTCTTAATTTTCTAACTACTAAAGCATAGGAAGTATCTATCATATTTTCTATCTCTTCGCGAGGTATGGTTCCATTGAGTATGACCGTGTTCCAGTGATCTTTATTCATATGATATCCAGGGATAACAGCTTCAAAAATATCTCTCATCACCATGGCCTCTTCTGGCCTACATTTTAAGTTGATATGAGCAATCCCTTCTTTGTGCCTCAGAAATCCAAACATCTTTCCTTTGATCTTAAAAACGGGAGTATCAGGACCAAAGGGAAAATCTTCTATCGCCTCTGGGCAAGTGAGAAAACAGGATCTTGCTTGTTCTCCATTCATGCCTTTAGGTCAAAAAAATATTCTTAGCTGGATTCAATACGATATTGATCAGCACTTCCTAGTACAGAGAAGGCCTCTGCTGCTGCATCACAAATATTAATAATATCCTTTTCAGTGTGTGCAGTGGAAACGAAATGATTATGGTAACCAACCATATATACACCACGTTTAACACATTCGTCTATCCAAGCAAAATGTGTCTTTCGTTCGACATTGTGCAACCGGTAATAAGGCATAGCTGGAATGCCAGAAACGACCAGATCGTAACCATGTGCATTCGCTACTTTAACCAAACCCTCATTGAGTTTATTGCCAAATTCTGTCATCTGCTTGGCAGCATCGACTCTTTGGAGTTCTAACAAAGTGGCTTTGGCTGCCGCCATTGGGACAGCATTGAAAAATTGAGTGCCCGTATAGTAAACATCTTCTGCTGCTTGCTTTAAAGCATCGCTGCCCACAAGAGCTGAGATGGGATATCCATTTGCCATTGCTTTACCAAAACAAATTAAATCGGGAGTGAAACCATAAGCTACGTTGGAGCCAGATAAGTTAATGCGGAAACCTGCTCTAACATCATCAACAATCAAAACAATATCGTGTTTTCTGCAAAGAGTTTCTATCTGGTTCCAATATCCATCGGCTGGCAAAGAATTATCCCGGAACACCGGGTGGTCATAAGGGGTAGAAATAAAACAAGCAATCTCATCGGCATGGGCTGCAATAGCTGCTTCAAAGGCATTAACATCATTCCAATCAATTGCGAGTACATGGTCACCGTCTGAGGGAAGAATTCCTGGTCGGTCATCGCCCTCTTGCATCCAAGCAGTAACGCCATGATAGCCATCGCGAATTTTGATTACTTTCTCACGACCTGTTGCCGCACGAGCAATCATTACCGCCAGTGTAGTGCTATCCCCGCCATTCTTTCCAAACAGAGCCCAATCAGCAGCACTTACCATATCAACAAGAGTTTCTGCCAACTCGATCATAACGGGAGATGCCAAGCTGACAGTGTTGCCGAGATCGTATTGAGTGCGAGCCGCTTGATCTATCAAAGGATGGTTATAGCCTAAAATCATAGGTCCGTAAGCACAGATCAGATCTACGTATTCGTTGTCATCTACATCCCAAAAATGCGCATCTTTGGCACGCGAAAAAAACTTTGGACCTGAGTCTCTTACAGAATACTTATAGTGACCAAAAATACCACCGGGTATAACCTCTTTGGCTTTATTAAATAAGCTTTGGGATTCTGTAATGTTGTAATTCTTTTGTTTCATCATTAACCCTTTAACTGGCGGAGAGGGAGGGATTCGAACCCTCGAAGAGTGTTAGCCCTTACTCCCTTAGCAGGGGAGCGCTTTCAACCGCTCAGCCACCTCTCCGGTCATTACATAAAAGCTTAACACAGCAATCAAAACTTTTAAGTGAAAGCCATTTACTCCCAATGAATGTTTTATGGGGTCTGTTACAATGCGGATTCTACCCATATTTTAATTAGGGCAATATAAATTTCTAAATCCATATGGAAAATGATCCAAAAATTCACGAAGTCAAAGAGGCTAAAAACTTTTTACTAAAATGGCTTTGGGTCTTTCTGGGTTGTCTTTTTGTCGGGCTGGGAGCTATAGGAGCAGTTATACCGGGCATGCCTACTACGGTTTTTCTTGTCCTAGCAGCGGCTTGCTTCATCAGATCTTCCCAAAAGCTATACGATTGGTTAATTGCTAATAAAACCTTTGGCCCTTACTTGAAAGATTATCGCGAAGGAAAAGGGATTCCATTCAGAGCAAAGATAGTTGCTTTAGCAATGATAGTTATTTTTGTGAGCTTCGCAGTGTTTTTTGCCATTGAAGTTAAGCCAATCAAAATCTTGGTTGGCCTTTTAGGTCTTATAGGATTCTGGTTTGTTTTCTTTAAAGTACCAGCCGCAAAAAAAACTTAGAACTTATATCGAAAAGAAGCGTTTAGAGATCTCCCAGGTTCGCCAAAAAGATCTAACTCTTCATCATTTTGAGGCAATTCAGCTACGGATGCCCATCTGGTATATTTTTTATCAGTCAAATTCTCCACAGATATTCGAATTTGGAAATTATCGTTGGGATTGTAAAAACCAAACAAGTTAACCAGACCATAACCTGAAGTTTTAGCTCTCGGAGTACATTCATTCCCCGGCATTCCGCATACCTGACCGACTCCGACGGTTGGAACTCCTTTAAGTCCATCTTTACTTTTATCCACTAAATTTAACAATCCTTGCAATCCCCACTTTTCGTTTGGAGCTATCCAATTTAAACCTAAAATAAATTCTTTAGGGTCTATCTCAGCCATCGAAGCTCCTCCCTCTTCTTCCCCTGAGTTAACAGAAAAGGCTAATTTTGCTGACAATCTTTTTGAAATCTCGCGAGCGTATTCAAATTCTATACCTTCAATAGTTACGCTTTCGTAGTTGTCGTATTGATAAATGACTAGGCCCAGTGGTGAAAAACCTATTGCTTCCGCATTGATGAAATCTTTAACTTTATTTTTGTAAATGGCTAATTCCCAATTACCTTTGTCTTGTTCTCTTCTAAGTCCGAATTCGTAACTTTTGCTGGTTTCCGATTTTAAATTGAGATTGGGTTTTATGGTATATCGGTAGGCAAAATTGGTAAAAACCGTATTGGTGCTTTCGTAGTCAGGGGCTCTAAAACCTTCGCTGTATTGGCTATAAAATGTCAGATCCGGAGAAAAATCATACAGATAGCCAACTTTCAAAGAAGTTTCTGAATCCCCAACATCCTTAATCTGATAACCCAATGGATTACCATTAAGAAAGTCAGTATCTTCCGAAGTATTAAGCTCATAATCATCGTATCTAAAACCTAAAGAAAGGATCTGTCTTTCTGAAAGATTAATGCGATCGTTAAGGTAAATTGCTTTCCTCACTGATTCAGAATCTGGAAAAGTTTTATTAGGATAAGTCTCTCCATCAACAGAAAATGAAATAGCACCGGATACGAGATTGGTTTCAAATTTTTGCCTGGGTCGAGTTGTATCCGTAGTCTCAAAATCTAAACCATAAACCATTTGGTGCCTGCTAGATCCCTTATAAGCTTGAAATGACAAGCCTTTTAGGGATTGCTCAAACTGAAAATTACTATGTCTCATGGTTGGCGTGGGAGCAGCCTGCATCCCATTTAGAAAAGATACCTGATGTTGAACCGTGATTTGTTTTTGCTCTGTATCTTGTGTATACAAGGTAAAGCTTCCCCAATCGAGAAAAGAAGAATTCTCTGGAGATAAATTAACTTTAAAACTTATTCTCTCTCTTAAACCTTCATCCTCTCCTAAGGAAGATGAAACGGCTCTTGGTACTGGAAAGTAAACAAATCCCTTCTCTGTATTAACCATCCAATCACCATCCCAGTCTTGCATATCCAGTATCAAACTTAAAATAGTACTCTCTGAAAAATGAAAAACTGTTTTAGCAAAAAGGCTTTTCTGGGTTCCTTCAAAGGGATTGGCTTCTAAACTAAAATCATCATGCAGCTCAGTATTATTGAGGTTTCTATTTACAAGTTGCAGCAGTCCCTCAATATTTTCCCCGGCATGAGCTGTTAACAAATTTAACTTTTCTTGCTTGTTAGCCTGCTGAGTCGAAAAATTAGCTGAGAAGTAGTGTTCACCCTCCTCTACCAGATCAGAAGGGTCTTTAGTAAAGTACGCTACTGCTCCAGCTAAACCATCAGAGCCATACTCTACTGAACTAGGGCCTTTCATAATTTCAACTTTTTTCAATAGATCTGTATCAACTATATCCCTTCCGTAACCTGTATAAGAATCTGAAATTCTTTGCCCATCTATGAGATAAATAGCGCCGCCATGAATTCCTCTTATATGAAGGTCGTCGGTAAAAGATCTTCCGTACTGATTTTCTTTGTGAGCCGAAACTCCGGGTACAAACCTTACCAATTCAGCCAGACTATCAATCATGTTCAGATCCAAATCTTCAGAGGTGATGGAGTCAACCGAGCCAATGACTTCACTAGCTACTGTGGGTATTCTCGAAGAGATAACTACCAGTTCTTCATCCACAACTTCGGAATGTCTTTCATCAGCCAAAAGAGATGGGAAGAGAAAAGGAAAAAGGAGGAAAAAAAACCGATAAATCTTTAACATTTAATATTCCTACAATTTGAAGCAAAAAAATAACACAAGTTGGGTTTTAAGCAGCGGCATTATAAATTTTTATTGAAGAAAATAGAACTAAATTCGCCACCTTAGACCGACTAAAATCGTTCTAGGTTTTTGTGCTCTTGCTCCGCTTTTAGGGGCTCTTGCAACTATATCTTTTTGGTCAGTGATATTTTCTACCACCGTGTACAGATCTAACTTTTCATGGATTGATTTTGATAAAGATACATCTAGTATCCTGTAAGAATCTATTTTGGTCCCAGGGGAGCAGTCTGCAATTGAACAAGTGCTCCCAAAAGAATATACGGTGGCATCGCCTTTCCAACCAGTAATAGTTTGAAACCCTCCCCTTAGCGCTAATTGAGTATCAGGAAGATCTGGTATATCCATACCGGAAGTAACATTGCCCCAAAAGGAACTGGAGAAAGTATTCTCAAAAGTAGCATCCGTGAACGTATAAGTAAAACTTAGAGAATAATCAACTCCGGACTCAGAATTTATTTCTTTCTGGGCAAACAGTTCTATTCCCCTAATGGCAGCTTCTCCTGCATTAAATGAATCCCCTATTTCACATTCACCAGTTGCACCGCCCGAAGCGGTACAACTGCCGAACATATTCTGATAATCAGTATCAAAGTAAAGAAGTTCTATAAAAGTTGATTTGGTAACATACCTAATTCCAGCTTCTATGTTGTTAGCTTCTTCGGGATCGGCTCCACCACAGGAGGGAGTAAATCCTTCATGAAACCCTAAAAAGATTGAAGTGGTATCAGTTAAATCATAAGTAGCCCCAAATCCCATTAAGCTATTATCAGAATCAGCTAACTTCCTAGGATATCCTTCTTCTTTGTTGACAGCCGTTCTTGCAGCATCAATAAATCTTTCTTGTGAAATCTCCCACTCTTCAGATCTAAATCCCAAGATCAAAGTTAGTGAGCCAAGAAAAACTTCTTCATTAATGTAAAAAGCTTTTGCTTCAGCCGTAGTTACCTTGTTATTAGAACTATAATCTGGAAGAGACCCAACGGTTAAAACCCCTAATTTACCTCCAGACCAGTTGGAGTACTCATAAATTTGAAAACGATCTTCACTGTCCTCAGTCTCTCTATAACCCAAAGTAAGAATTTGAATATCAGAACTATAATGAAGTCTTAGGTCAGTGCCTTGTGACCTATAAGATCTATTGTTGTTTTTGAGTTTTATTTCTACAGTCTGGGTATTCGTGCCATTTAATATGGCTGAAGCACTAGTATTTCCTGAATTAGCAGCATCGATTATGTTGTTGATGCCGCTACCTATACCGTATACCTCTTTGTTATCAATCTTATCTACCTTGAACCAATTCCGGGAAAAATCATTTTTGTAAATCGTAGCGCTAAACTCTACATCTCCTAAATCAATAATGTAATTCATTGAAAAAGTATCATGCCCACTATCCATATTGTCATAAGCAGTTAATCCATACCTTGAATGTGGATCTTTTTTGAAATCAGCATTTGATAACCCAACGTAAGACTGATCAGAAGACTCGTCTGAGTCTTGATACTTCAAATTAAGCTCATGATAAATACCTTCTTTATCAACATCCGAATTAAGTCTTAACTTGAAGACTAAATCATTTTTATCAAAGCCTGTATCTGAAGTAGATCTCTTAATAGAGTCAAAACCATCTGTCTTCCACAAATGAGATTCAATTAAGAAAGCTGAGTTCTCATGTATTACTCCGTAATGGAGATGTGTCCTACTTGTTCTATCTTCTCCCAATTCCTGATTAATCATTCCTCCAGTTTGTTCGGGGATAGGAGTACTTAACAAATTAATAGCACCTCCTACTGTAAAAGGTCCTTGAGTTATAGCTGCAGGACCTTTAAGAACTTCAACACCAGCTATTCTTCCTGTGGTTGGAAAATAATAAGCTGAAGAAGCTGCATAAGGAGCTGGAGCTATTAAAATTCCATCTTCCATTAAAGTTATTTTCCCTGAACGATCAGCGTAAGTTCCTCTTATACTAATATTGGGTCTTAAGCCATAACCTTCTTCTGGTCTAAAGTTTACTCCAGGGATTATGGACAAGATTTTATGTATATCAGTGTACTCATAAATCTCTAGATCTTCGCTTGTGATTACTGAAGCAGAGCCAGCTATCTCAACGGCTTCCTCTTGAGAACCTATGATTGCAACTACTTCTATCTCCACTTCTTCAGAAGCTGCGTCATTGGAAGAAGCTGGAAAAGATAAGAGACTCAGAAAAAATGATAGAAAAAAGGCCTTTTTCAAAACAATTCCTATTTGTTAATAATAATCATTCTCATTTTAAATGATAATGATTCTTATTTACAGGGAATTATGACTCTTTTTTTAAATAAAACTTGCTCCAAAAACTTAATCCAAAGACCAGAGAGATAAACCAAAGAATCAACTCAACCCAATTTGGATTACTGTTGTAGCCAAAGAAACCTTTAAGGAAGACACCAACCCTGCCCTTGTCATGAAACCAATGGGAGTACAGTTCTTTGCCGTGGAGGTTAAAATTGTAAAAAAGTTCAATATCTCCTTCATTTAACAACTTTTTTGGTTGATGGACATTCCATACTCTAGAAATTTGATCTCTAGCTTTTAATGTTGTCCCATCTTCTAGTCTTTTATCTTCAAGACCGACCCAATTAAGGTGTTTCCCCTTCACCATAAATTCTTCTGCTTCATGAGTCCCATAGGCAACCATACCTGAAGCAAAGAAAACCAATAGCAAGGTAGTTATTCTAAAGAAAGAGGTAAGGTCTATTTTCCTTCCTTGAACTACAACCAGATAACCCAAGAAGATTGCTAGGATCATGCCGGAGAAAAAGCCAACGTAAGAAAAACTGCCGAGAATAGAAAAACTACCCATCAAAAATATAGCGGTCTCAAATCCTTCTCTTAGAATAGCAAAGAAAACCAGGAAGAATACTCCCCAGCCAGCTATTTCTAAAGCACTTGAAGTATGACCTTCAAGTATTTTTCTATCACTCACTAGTTTTGAGAGCCAGAAAATTACATACCAGAGCAAGCCAGCCGTGATGTACATAAGAATGGCTTCTACAAGTTTTTCAATGGAAACTTTTCCAATTGATTCTTTAATATTAATTAAAAAGAGAGCTACTAATAGACTAGCAGCAACAGAGGCTCCTACAGCGTACCAAAGGTGACGAATTTCTTTCTTGAGACCTTGTCTTAAAATTACAGTGTAAATAATACCCACTATGAGTGCAGCTTCTAAGGTTTCTCTGAAGGTGATAATGAATTCATTCACAAATGCGAATGGTAATCATTATTATCTAATTGGCAAGTCGTTCTTTGATTTTTAATCGTGAGAACTTTTTAAGTCCTTTTCTATGTCTTCGTGATCACCAACCATGATGTGCTTTTCACTTTTGATAATGTATTTCTCAAGAATCGGAATACCGATAAGTGGAATAGCTCCTCCGAGCACAATACCTAAAGCAGCAGAGCGCATAGTTGGATCCAAAGCAGCTGCTATCAAGTCAGCAAATATATGAGCTATTACTGCCCCTATGATTCCAGCTACATATCCATTAGAAGCTATTTTTAGAAGCCTATTAATGCTCCAGCCACTGTAATAACCTATTACTAATATACTCACATGAATTAGGCCAAAAATGAAGCCGCGCATCACCACTTGATCTAGTTCTAATATTCCCACCTAAGCCTTTAAACTCTTATCCAGTTGGAAAGCATCATGCAGTGCATTTACTGCTTTTTTCATCAAGTCCTTTTGGATAACAACAGAAATTTTAATCTCAGAAGTAGTAATCATAAGTATGTTAATTTCATTATCTGCAAGAACTTGAAACATTTTGCTTGCAATACCAGATTGCCCTCTCATGCCTCTTCCAACAATACTGACTTTCGCAATATCGTCATCCATTTCTATGGAACCTCCGCCAAGAGATTTAGACGTATTTTTTAGAATTTCTTCAGCTGAAGAAGCATCTTTTTGATCCACAGTGAAGGTAAAATCAGTTGTATTTTCTGCTCCTATGTTTTGGACAATGACATCCACTTCTATTCCGGAATCACTTATAGGACTTAGAATTTTAGCTGCCACTCCTGGTAAATCAGGCACTCCCCTAATGGTTAATTTAGCCTCGTTATCTAAACTACTTATACCCGACACTACTGGTCTTTCCATCTCTTCTATCTCCTCTACTAAAGTGCCTGGGCTTTCCGAAAAGCTTGAAAGCACTCTGATGGGCATCTTGTTTTTTCTGGCATATTCTACAGCACGCAACTGCAGAACCTTAGCGCCTGCACTAGAGAGCTCAAGCATTTCTTCAAAAGAAACTTGATTTAAAAGCCTAGCTTTTGAACATATTCTCGGATCAGTAGTAAAAACTCCATCAACGTCAGTAAAGATCTGACATTCATCTGCACCAAGAGCAACCGCTATAGCAACCCCAGTTGTATCAGAACCCCCTCTTCCAAGAGTTGTAATATCACCCTCATCATTCATACCTTGAAATCCAGTTATTACCGGTATCACACCTTTTTTTATCTGTTTCTTTAACTTTTCAACTTTCACATCTAGAATTCTGGCTCTTCCATGCCTTTTATTGGTCTGTATACCTAATTGATAGGCTGTGTAAGATTTTGCTTTAAGATTTCTTTTACTAAGAGCCATTGCCATTAGTGCAACTGATATCTGCTCTCCTGTTGAAACTAATGCGTCATACTCCCTTAAATTAGGTTCAGGATGAATTGCTTTAGCTAAGTCAATCAATCTGTCTGTCTCTACCCCCATTGCAGAGAGAACTACGGCAACACTATTTCCTTCAGAGATTGTTTTCACAATAATATCGGCTGCAGCTTCTAGACGCTTTGTATCCACAAGCGAAGTCCCGCCAAATTTCTGTACTAGCAGCTTTCCCATGAGTGTTAATTTAGAAAAGTGCGTATCCTATAGCACTAAGAACTTAAAGAAACTAGTAAATCCGAAAGAGAGGAAAAAGCTATTTCTATGTCTTCCACTTTATCAATGCCGCCTTGAGCTAAGTCAGCTCTTCCACCTCCGCTACCCCCAAGAAGATTAATTAAATGCTTCATTACTTCTCGAGCATCTATTTCTTCAAGATCTTTATGCGTAGCAACCATAATAGGAGCTTTGTCTTCAACAATAGAAACTAACACGATTACAGAATTTTTTTCTTTTTTTCGAAGCTTATCTGCAGTCTCTCTTAGACTGGCTGAATCCATGCCCTCTAATTTTTTCGCAATGACTTTGAACCCTGCCACCTCTTCTGCCTCTAAAGACATATCGGAGGCGGTTTCTGAGAGATTACTAGAACGAAGATTATCTAATTCTTGCTTCATAGATTTATTTGAATCTAGAAGTTGAAATACCTTTTTAGTTACTTGATCTGATGAAGTATTCAGCTTAAGTGCAATCGAATTCAAATTATTATGACTAGATCTAGAAAGCTTGTGAGCAGCTTCTCCTGTTAAAGCCTCTATCCTTCTTACCCCAGCAGCAATACTAGATTCTCCAATTATCTTGAAATAACCTATATCCCCGGTTCGCTTGACATGAGTACCTCCACAAAGCTCTACTGAGAATCCTTCACCCATAGAAAGCACTCTAACTTCTTCACTATACTTATCACCAAAGAATGCCAGGGCCCCCTTCTTTTCAGCTTCCTTAATAGACATGGTCTCTGATTTAGCCTCAGTATTCAGTCTAATTTCTTTATTTACTAAATCCTCGATTCTTTCTAATTCATCTATAGTAACTTTTTTAGGATTAGTAAAATCAAACCTTAACTTCTCATCATTTACCAAGGAACCTCTTTGTTCTATGTGTTCCCCTAAAACTAGCCTTAAAGCTGAATTGAGTAGATGAGTAGCGGAATGATTTAAAACAGTATTATTTCTTACTTGTCGGTTTAATTGAGCCAAGACTTGGTCACCCTTAGAAGCATTACCTTTCGTTAAAGTTCCTATATGACCGACATGGTCACCCACTTTTTGTGTGTCCCGCACTTTAAATTCAAATTTTTCTCCAATTAGATTTCCAGTATCCCCCACTTGTCCCCCGGATTCTGCGTAGAATGGGGTTTTGTCTAGAATAACTAAAGTTTCTTGGTTTTTCTTTACTTTGACTTGAGATTTCCCATCGGAGAAAGAAATTAATTCCAAAATCTTTGCCTTAACTTCCCCTTTTTCATATCCGACAAAGTTAGTACTTCCCTTTAAATTTAGAGATTCAAGAATAATGGAGCCAAAGGCGCTTGATTGTCTTCCCCTTTCCTTCTGTTGAGCCATGCAACTTTCATATCCTTCTAAATCAACCTCAAGATTATTTTCCCTAGCAAAATCTGCCGTCATATCTGGAGGGAAACCATAGGTATCGTATAGTCTAAAAATGAGTTCTCCTGAAATGGTTTTTCCTTTTATATTTTCTGTCTCTTCCCTGAGAACATTCATGCCCTGAATTAAAGTGGAAGCAAATTGTTCTTCCTCTTGAAGTATATTAGCTTCAATTAATTTACTATTTCTCTTGAGAATCGGATGAGCATTACTCATCAGTTTTACTAAAGTAGGAACCATAGAAGACAATACAGGCTCTTCAACTCCAAACTTATTTGCATGACGTAAAGCCCGTCTAATGATTCTTCTTAGGACATACCCTCTTCCTTCATTTGAAGGGCTAACACCATCTGCTACCAAAAATGCACTTGCTCTAAGATGATCAGAAATAACCTTCAATGAGGGATTAGTTAAATCTTTCGTCCCACAAAGATTAGCTGCTTTGGTAATTAAAGGTTTAAATAGGTCTGTCGCAAAGATGTTGTGTTCTTTCTGTAATACCGCAGCCATCCTCTCTAAACCCATGCCAGTATCTACGCATTGATTAGGAAGAGGGTTTAAATCTCCTTCTTTAGATCGATCAAATTGAGTGAAAACCAAATTCCAAATTTCTATAAACCTATCTCCTGAATCTGACCCTGATGCTGGTGGTGATCCTTCGATTTCTGGCCCAAGGTCGTAACAAATTTCACTGCAAGGCCCACAAGGACCAGTGTCGCCCATAGTCCAAAAATTTTCATCTTCATCTAAGCGTGAAATTCTTTCTGTGGGAATTCCTATATCTTCTTTCCATATAGACTCAGATTCATCATCATCTCTAAAAACTGTAACCCAAAGTTTATCCTCGGGAATTGAATAATTTTGAGTGAGTAGTTCCCAGGCAAATTCAATTGCTTCTTTCTTAAAATAATCTCCAAAACTAAAGTTTCCTAACATTTCAAAAAAAGTGAGGTGTCTTGCTGTATAACCCACATTTTCTAAATCATTATGTTTTCCTCCTACCCTAAGACACCTTTGAGAACTAACCGCTCTAGAATAAGGTCTTTTTTCAACTCCTAATAAAACATCTTTAAAAGGAACCATACCTGCATTGGTAAATAACAAAGATGGGTCGTTGTGAGGTATTAAAGAATCGCTTTCTACTACTTCATGATCCTTAGATTTGAAATAGTCTATGTAAGTTTTTCTTATCTTATTGGCTTGCACTTTGACCGTTAAAAGTTTCCAAATTAAAAAATTTCGTTAAGGAAATTCTGCATAGACTGCCAAGATCTCTCATTAGCAGATTTATTGAACTGAGTTCCTAAATTGGGATCATTAGCATCTGGGTTGGTGAAAGCATGATAGGTTCCTCCATAGCTATGCAACTGCCAATCTGCACCAGCTTTAGTCATTTCTTTTTGGAATGCATCTACCATTTCTAGAGGTACCATGGGATCTCTTTCCCCATGTAAAGCCAGCACCTTAGCTTTGATCCCTGTTTCAGAAATGTCTGATCCCATAAGAAGACCATGAAAGCTTACAACTCCTTGTAAATCCTCGCCTGATCTAGCTAAGTCAAGTGCTACTAGTCCTCCAAAGCAATATCCGATAGCTGCTGTTCTATTGGGATCAACACCAGGTAAACTCTTTCCATAATGCAAGGCAGAAACTATACGGTCTTTTAACATATTTCTGTCACCAACTAATGGTGTCATTAGAGATTCATTTTCTGCTGTATCAGCACCCACCTTACCATTCCCATACATGTCTACAGCAAAACCTACATAACCAAGTTCAGCGAGGTCTTCAGCTTTTTTGTGAACAAATTCATCTTTACCTGCCCAAGTATGAGCTATCAAAACTAAAGGAGCATTTTCTGCATCTGGAAATGCTACATAGCCTTCTAATTCAACATCGGTAGCTTGATAACTAACTGTTTCAGTCTTCATTATTTAATCCTCCACCTTTTTTAATTCTAATTTAAATCTTTTGTAATTCTGTACATAGTGTTGTGCAGATAGCAACAAACCATTTTTTCTTCCTTCATCCAATGATCCCTTTATTTTTCCTGGAGAGCCCATTACAACTGAGCCATCTGGAACTTCCATCCCTTCAGTAACCAAAGCATTGGATGCAATTAAACAACCTGATCCTATTTTTGCTCCACTTAGCACTACTGCACTAATCCCAATCAAACTTCCATCTCCTATTGTGCATCCATGAAGTATGACTTGATGTCCAATCGTTACATCTTTCCCTATCTCCACAGGAAAACCTATATCAGTGTGGATAACACAGCAGTCTTGAACATTACTTCCCTCACCAATTGTAATAGGTTCTGTGTCTCCCCTTAATACAGCTCCAAACCACACGCTGGCATCTTTACATAACTTGACCTTACCCAGAACCACAGCATTTTCAGCTATGTAAAAATCATCCCCCTCCGTTTGAACAGAGTTCTCCCCTAAATCAAACTTCATCCCTCTTCTCCTTCAATCTTACTGGGCACAGACATATTAATGCCAGCATCTAGAGCTCTATTTAAAAAATTAACGGTAATCATAGCTGTTAATCCCCATATAACATAAGAGCTATACTTATAGGCCGGCATATAAAAAGTTTCTCCGTTGCGGTTGATCTTATCATTTCTATATCTTTTATCTTCTAATAAAAAAGACAAAGGAACTCTAAAACATGCCTCTATTTCTTCTGAATTTACATTTAGCTCCACATTTTTGGGGATCACACCTACAAAAGGCGTAACGCTTATATTAAATCGGCTCACCATGGTATCTAATGAACCTAAAATTGTTACGCAATCCTGAGGCAAACCGATTTCTTCTTCAGATTCTCTAAGCGCAGTAACGCTTAAAGAAGAGTCAGAATCCTCCTTCATTCCACCGGGAAAAGAGACTTCCCCTTGATGAGAAGAGACTTTACTTGACCTTAAAGTATAGATAATCTCGGGACTTTCCTCGTCAGTTATGGCTAAGAGAACTGCTGCTTTAGGAAGATCAGCTTCAGGAGAAGATTGCTTCAAAGATAACTGATCAAGCCAAGTTGACTCTCTTCGGGATAAGTTGTTTTCGATTTTTTTAAGCATGGATAGTTAATTCCTAATTTAGATAATAGTTTATACTTCAAGCCTTCAAATCAAAAATTATCCAAGCAAAATGAAATATTGCAGTAGTTGTGGCAGTAAAGTAGAACTCAAAGTTCCGCAAGACGATCACTTTCCTAGATACTGTTGCACTAATTGTGATGCAATCCATTACCAAAACCCCAATATCGTAACGGGAACTATTCCTATTATGAAAGACAGAATTTTGTTATGTAAAAGAGCAATTCATCCTAGGCCTGGAATGTGGACTCTTCCAGCAGGTTTTTTAGAGAATGGAGAAACTATTGGACAAGGTGCTTTTAGAGAAACCCTAGAAGAAACAAATACTGAGGTAAAAATGGGTAATCTTTATGCGATCTTTAATATTCCTCAGATAAGCCAGGTTTACATGCTCTTTTTTGCTGAAGTACTTAGAGAAGATTTTGGAGAAACTCCAGAAAGCCTTGAAGTTAAGCTTTTTAAAGAGGAGGAAATCCCATGGCAAGAACTTGCTTTTCCTTTTGTTCCTATTGTTTTGAAAAATTATTTTGCAGACAGGAAAGACAATAAATTTGACTTAAAAGTAGAGACCATTGAAAGGCCTGTGAAAAAAACTAATCAATAAATTCTCTGGCATTTGAAAAGAACTTTATCCAGGGACTGTACAAGCCCCAGTCATTTGGTTTCCAAGAGTTTTGAATGGACAAAAAAGACCTCTCAGGATGCGGCATCATTAAAGTTATCGTGCCGGATAAATTAGTTACACCTGCTACTCCAAACATAGACCCACTTGGATTTTGAGGGTAACTTTCGGTAGGTCTGCCTTCATCATCGGCATAAGTAATAGGTATCAATCCTTTCTTCAATAATGTGTCTGT
Organism: SAR86 cluster bacterium; assembly: GCA_022447065.1. Lineage (GTDB taxonomy): Bacteria > Pseudomonadota > Gammaproteobacteria > Magnimaribacterales > Magnimaribacteraceae > AEGEAN-183. The sequence goes on from JAKUUM010000008.1 coordinate 21,643, forward strand.
TTCATCTCTGGATAAGCTAATTTGGCCCTCGCTGTGAGCAACGGCAATTGGCAAAATTGAGTCATTCATATCTTTAAAAAATATTGAAGGGGAACTTCTTATTAAGAGCTGAGTAAATCTAGCTTCAAATTTTTCAGATTTATTCCTTGTAAACTTTGGCCACAAAGAAGATTCGGAAATTAAATCAGATAAAAGTGCCAACATCTGACAACCATTACACACGCCTAAACTAAAAACGTCATCCCTAGAAAAAAATTCTTGGAAATCTTTTCTAAGTGCTTCATTGTAAAGGATGCTTGTTGCCCAACCTTCACCTGCTCCTAAAACATCACCGTAAGAAAACCCTCCGCAAGCTACCAAGCCCCTAAATTCTTTTAAATTCTTTTTCCCTGAGATTAAATCTGTCATATGAACATCCACACAGGAAAATCCTACTCTATCAAAAGCAGCTGCCATCTCAACTTGACCATTTACTCCTTGTTCTCTGAGTATTGCTATAGAGGGCCTGTTCTTCAGGTTCTCTACCTTTTTGGGTATGACAAAGGAAACTGTTGGATTGATGCCTTTTCTTTTTCCATTTATGTCAAACAAATACTCTTGTTTTGCAGTTTCTGGATTATCCCTTAATGTTTGCAACTTATAACTAACTAAATTCCACTCTTTTAACAGCTCTTCTAAACTCCATTCATTAGCCAACTTTTGGTCTCGCCATAGCTTTATTTTTTTAGAATCATTTGGGGAACCAATTCTATGCACATGCTTAGTAAGACCTACTCCAACAATCGAATCTATAACTTCCCTCTCACATTCAGAAGGTACTTGAATAATAATTCCTAACTCTTCGTTGAAAAGAGTTTTAAGAATTTCATTATCTGAATTACAAATCTGATCCATTTCGATATCTAATCCACTCCTACCTGCAAAGGCCATCTCAATAAGAGTGCAAATCAAACCTCCATCAGAGCGGTCGTGATAAGAAAGAATTTTTTCTTGTTTCATTAAACGATGAAGAACCCTAACCAATCCTGGCATTTCATCTACACATTCGACATCAGGAACAGGTCCAACTAGTTGGGACGTAATTTGAGAAACAATGCTTCCACCCATCCTTTGATTCCCTTTACCTAAATCAATAAAAATGAGTTCAGTTGATTTGTGGGATTTCAAATCAATCTGTGGAGTTAATGCCATACTGGCATCTCTTAGAGGTGAAAAGGCTGAGACTATTAAAGACAAGGGAGAAATCACTGATTGTTCCTTTCCTGACTTATCTTTCCAACTAGTAGCCATAGATAAGGAATCTTTACCTACAGGTATGCAAATTCCCCACTTAGGACAAAGGTCCATTCCTACTGCTTCTACAGCTTGGTATAGATCTTGATTTCCATTGAGCTTATCCGGTGCACCCATCCAATTGGCTGAGAGCTTTACATCAGATAAGTTTTCTATTCCGGATGAGATAATGTTTGTTACTGCTTCTCCTACTGCCATTCTAGAAGCAGCCGCAGAATTAATTACTGCACAAGGTGTTCTCTCGCCTATTGACATGGCTTCACCTGTTGTTGAAAAAAAACTAGAAAGCGTGACTGCATTATCTGCTACCGGTACTTGCCAGGGACCCACCATTTGATCCCTGGAAATAAGACCGGTGACTGTTCTATCCCCTATTGTGATTAAAAAGCTTTTACTTGCTACTGTAGGATGCCTTAAAACCTTTTTTAACAAGGAGTGAATTTCTAATCCTTTAAGTTTTAATTCTAATTTTTCCCTTTTTTCTTTCTTAAAAGATCTGACTGTTTTGGGTGTCTTGCCGAAAAGAATGTCTAAAGAAATATTTATTGGATAATTATCGAACAAAGAATCATATACTTTCAGGTCTGAGCCTTCAGAAATTTCACCTAATACTGCAACAGGACATCGTTCTCTAGAACAAATTTCCAAAAAATCTTCCAAGCTAATACTTTCTATTGCTAAAACATATCTTTCTTGAGATTCATTGCACCAAATTTCCATAGGAGACATACCAGGTTCAGCATTTGGAATGTTTCTAAGTTCAACAAAACCCCCGTGACCGCTATCTTTAATTAGCTCTGGAATAGCATTCGATAAACCTCCTGCGCCTACATCATGAATGAAGAGGATGGGATTATATTTATCCTTCTGCCAACAACGGTCTAGGACCTCTTGACACCTTCTTTCCATTTCAGCGTTGCCTCTCTGAACCGAAGCAAAATCTAAATCCTGTTCTGCTTCTCCAGACAATAAGGAAGATGCAGATCCACCACCCAATCCTATCAACATGGCTGGTCCTCCTAAGACGACCAGTTTAGAACCTACAGGAACATGAGATTTTTCTACATGGGAACCTTTAATATTACCCAGACCCCCAGCTAGCATGATGGGCTTGTGATAACCATAAAGCCTCTCATTCACTGACATCTCAAACGATCTAAAATACCCTAAAACATTGGGTCGTCCGAATTCATTATTGAATGCAGCAGCGCCTATAGGCGCCTCAAGCATAATCTGAAGTGGTGAGCATATACGATCAGGTTTATTTTCTGTCCCTTCCCAATCCTCTTGTGAACCAGGAATTCTTAAATTCGAAACACTAAATCCACACAATCCAGCCTTAGGTTTAGCGCCTCTTCCAGTTGCACCTTCGTCCCTAATTTCACCTCCTGAGCCTGTTGAAGCTCCAGGAAAAGGAGAAATTGCGGTGGGGTGGTTGTGGGTCTCTACTTTGGTTACTAAATGTATTTCTTCTTCTTTAGTTGTATAAATAGAATCAGTATCAGGGTAAAACCTTTTTGCTTTGTGCCCTTTCAAAACAGCAGCATTATCTTTATAGGCAGACAACACCCCTTCGGAATTAGTTTCATAAGTATTCTGAATCATATCGAACAAACTTTTTGGGGTTTTCTTGCCATCTATTTCCCAGCTGGCATTAAAGATTTTATGCCTGCAGTGTTCAGAATTAACTTGTGCAAACATCATTAATTCCGCATCAGTTGGATTGGAATTGTTCTGAGTATAACTTTTATATAAGTAATCTATTTCATCTTCACTTAGAGCAAGTCCTAATGAAATATTAGCCTCAACAAGAGATTCTTGTCCCTCCTTTAAAACTGGAATTTCTAAGACTGGTTTAGCTTCAAGTTGCTTAAATAAATCCTCAGCACTGGATAGCTTGCTAATGACGCTCTGAGTCATTCGATCAAAGATTTTATGACCTATGTCATGCAAAGTTGTTTGATCTAATTTAAGTGAAGTATCAACAGAAAAACACAAACCTTTTTCTATTCTGTTTAAAAAATCTATACCAGCGTTAACAAGAATCTCTGTTGCCTTAGATGACCAGGGAGATATAGTCCCAAATCTGGGAATTAAAATAAATTGATTGCACTTTAATTCTTTTTTAATAATTTTAGCTTTAAGAATCTTGCAAAGATCTTTTTCCATTCTTTTATAAAAAGCGGCTGACTCTGTTGTCAAAGAACAAAGATAAAGTTCGTCACATGCGACAGAATTAATTGCCGGAAAATCAGTTTTAATTACCTCAAGCAGAGCTTTAAGACGAAACTCAGAAAACCCTTGTTGCCCTTTAAAAGCAATAAATGAGAAAGACTCTTCTTTTGCTGAAACCATTAAGTTTTGAATTGGGTATTATAGTTTAAGCCAATGAATACAAAAACCACTTTATATAGTGTTATTAGTCGTTTAGGAACACAATATATAGTGATTAACAGCTGTTTGTGTCTTATAATATTGCCCCCAAGGGGAGAGTTTTTTTAGTGTGAATAAGGTTAGACTGTTTTCCTTTTGTGGTTTATTGCTAGTTGCCCTGTTGGGTCTTGACAACTCTGCGGTATCGCTTAACGCTAATAGTACTAGTTATCTGGAAGAGGAGATAGAAATCCTTTGGGGTGAACAAGATCCAGCTGGCCAGGAAATTTTTCTATCAAGAATGCATCAAAGACTTCCAGAGTTGGAAGAACTCTTCAAAGAAGCAGCTACACAATCAGACCTACATTGGACTCTCTTAGCTGCTATTAGTTACCAAGAATCCCATTGGGACCCTAAAGCAATTTCAAAAACTGGTGTAAGAGGACTGATGATGTTGACGCAAACTACTGCAAAAGAAGTTGGAATATCTAAGAGAACAGATCCTAAACAAAGCGTAATTGGTGGTTCGATTTATTTCCAACGTCTGTTAGAACAGTTCCCAGATTCAATTCCTAGACAAGATAAACTTTGGATGACAATGGCTGCTTATAACTTAGGGTTTAGTTACTTAAAAGAAGCTAGAAAAATCACGAGAGCTAACAACAAAAATCCAAACAGTTGGAAAGAAGTTAGTAATGCTCTCAGTCTTATGGCAAGAAAAGAGCAAGATAAGATAATGATTGAAAGAATTAACGAAGCTTTGGATTATGTTCAAAAAGTACAACTCTATTATCGGACTCTTTCAGTAAACAAAAGAATTTTAGTATTCTGACCTCTTAACTCATAAATAATTTTTGTTTTAATTCTGACACCCTGTCTCTGTGAGCTGCCGCTTCTTCAAATTCTAGATTTTTAGCATGTTCATACATTAAATCTTCTATATGATTAATTTCCTTTTTCATTTGTTCAGCGTCTCTTAGTTCTTCTATCGGAGTAAAGTTAAAGACTTCCAAACCTTTCTTTTTACTTTTAGAACGGCCTCTCTTTCTAGTGGATCGTGCTCCTTCCATAATGTCTGGTACGGATTTTGTGATGCCTATTGGTGTAATGGAATGCTTCTTATTAAAAGCTTCCTGTATCTCTCTCCTTCGATTTGTTTCATCAATAGCCCTTTGCATAGAACCTGTAATTTTGTCTGCATACAGAATAGCTTTGCCAGAAATATTTCTCGCTGCCCTCCCAATTGTTTGTATAAGCGAGCCTTCGGATCTCAAAAAGCCTTCCTTATCAGCATCTAAGATGGCTACCAAAGCAACCTCAGGAATATCCAAGCCTTCTCTTAACAGATTTATGCCAACAAGTACGTCAAATTCTCCCAACCTTAAATCCCGGATTATTTCTATCCTTTCTATGGTATCTATATCCGAATGCAAATATCTAACGCGAACTCCATTTTCATCAAGATAGTCAGTAAGATCTTCAGCCATTCTCTTTGTTAAGACTGTTACTAGAACTCTTTGTTTTTTTGGGGCGTAATTATGAATTTGTGATAGTAAATCATCTACTTGACTGCTTGCTGGTTTGACTTCAATCACTGGATCTACCAAGCCCGTAGGCCTAACAACTAATTCCACTACCCTACCTGAATTATCCTTTTCATATTTTCCAGGAGTGGCAGAAACGAAAATTTTTTGACCGGACAACATTTCCCATTCATCAAACCTTAGAGGTCTGTTGTCCAAAGCCACAGGCAACCTGAATCCATAATCTACTAGAGTTTGTTTTCTAGAGCGGTCCCCTCTATACATACCTCCTAATTGAGGCAAAGAGGCATGAGATTCATCTATGAAGACCAGTGTGTCTTCGGCAAGATAGTCATAAAGAGTTGGCGGAGGTTCACCTGGTTGTCGATCTGAAAGAAATCTAGAATAATTTTCTATTCCTGAACAAAAACCTAGCTCTTGTAACATTTCTATATCATATAAAGTACGCTGTTCCAGTCTCTGAGCTTCTACTAGTTTATTTTCTTTATTTAATTCCTCGAGTCTTGAAGCCAGTTCTTCTTTAATAAATTCAATGGCCTTTATGATTCGGTTCCTTGAAGTTACGTAATGGGATTTGGGGTAGATGGTAGCTCTAGGAACTTCTCGAATAATTTCACCTGTCAACGGGTCAAAAAATTTTAATGATTCTATTTCGTTCCCGTTTAGCTCTACACGTAAGGCTTCCTTTTCTGAATCAGCAGGGAAAACATCTATAATATCTCCACGTACCCTATAAACTGACCTTCTAAAATCAGCCTCATTTCTTTCGTATTGCAGTTCTGCCAATCTTCTAATTAATGTCCTTTGATCGATCTGTTCGCCGCGGTCTAAATGAATAACCATTTTAAAATATCTTCTTGGATCTCCTAATCCATAAATGGCAGATACAGAGGCCACTATCACCACATCTCTTCTTTCCATAACAGCCTTAGTGGCAGACAGACGCATTTGGTTTATGTGTTCGTTGATAGAAGCATCCTTTTCAATGTAAATGTCCGTAGTAGGAACATATGCTTCAGGTTGATAATAGTCGTAATAAGAAACGAAGTATTCAACGGCATTATTGGGTAAGAATGCTTTGAACTCTCCGTACAGCTGCGCAGCCAAAGTCTTATTGTGAGCCATGACTATGGCCGGTCGCTGAAGTTCTTCTATAACTTTGGCCATCACAAATGTTTTACCTGATCCTGTCACTCCCAATAGAGTTTGATTCAGCAGACCGCTATTAATTCCTTCAACCAATTCTTTGATTGCCTTAGGTTGATCACCAGCAGGTTCAAAATCTGCAATGACCTTTAATTCTTTAGACATAAGCTTTATTAGAAATTTATTATAAACTTGGAAGAAGTTATAATTAACATATTCCCCGATAGCTCAGTTGGTAGAGCAAATGACTGTTAATCATTGGGTCGCTGGTTCGAGCCCAGCTCGGGGAGCCAAATTGAAAGGGGCTTGAGTATAAAGCCTCGTAATAAAAATAATGGCTTCGAGACTTTTTAATCCAAATACTGAAGAACCTTTCACTCTAAGCAGGTCTAGGGTAGACAATTTCCTAGAATGCTCTAGGTGTTTTTACTTAACAAATAGACTGGGAATAGCAAGGCCATCATCATTTCCTTTTAATCTCAATAATGCTGTGGATGAACTGTTAAAAAACGAATTTGATGGCTATAGAGAGAAACAACAACCTCACCCCATACAAAAGGAAAACAATTTAAACGCTATACCCTATCAACATCCTGACCTGGATAAATGGAGAGAATCTTTAAGAAGTGGAGTTAAGAGGTTTCATGAACCTACAAATTTAATTCTAAGAGGTGGCATAGATGATGTGTGGATAGACACAAAGACGAATCAATTGATAGTGGTTGACTATAAAGCCACCTCTAAAAAAGGAGAAGTTAACCTAGATGCAGACTGGCAGATAAGTTATAAAAGACAGGTTGAATTCTACCAATGGCTTTTTAGAGGAAATTCATTTGATGTTTCTAATACAGCATATTTTGTTTACTGTAATGGAATAAAAGATAAAGCTGAGTTTAACAACAAATTAGATTTTAAAGTGAAGCTAATTCCCTATATAGGAAATGATCAATGGGTTGAGCCCACACTACTGGACCTTAAGAACTGTCTTTTAGCAGAGGAGCCACCTAAAGCTGCTGATGATTGTAGTTACTGCAAATACGTAACTAAAAGCCTAACTGTTTAACTATCTTCTTCTCCAGAAGGTTCCTTCTTTGGAGTCTTCTAAAATTATATTTTGCTCGAATAATTGATCCCTTATCTCGTCAGCTGTTGAATAATCTCCGCTGTCTCTTGCCTTTTCTCTTTTATCTATAAGTGCTTCGATCTCAGATTCGTTTACATTAACTCCAGACTTAAGGAATACTTCAGGATCTTGTTGAAGTAAGCCCAAAGGTTTAGCTAAATGGATTAATTCATGAACCAATAATTTTGTCCTTTCTTGATCTCCAACCTCCTTCGCTTTATTGGCCATTTTCGACAGATCAAATAAGACCGCCAAGGCTTCGGGCACATTGAAATCGTCATCCATAGCTTGCTGAAATTGTTTGGTATGTGATCCCTTAGTTATTACTCCTTCGTCGGATATGTCTACATCATGGATAGAGGTATAAAGTCTGTCCAAAGCGGCTTTGGCCTCTTCTAAAGCTGCTTCTGAGTAATTGACTGGACTTCTGTAGTGGCTGGACAACAAAAAATATCTAATAATTTCATAAGGGTAATTCTTCAAAGCATCCCGTATGGTTAGGAAATTATCCAGTGACTTAGACATTTTCTTTTTGTCTATTCTTAATGGTCCTGTGTGCATCCAATATTTAGCAAATTTATTGCCAGTAGCTGACTCGGATTGAGCTATTTCATTTTCATGATGAGGGAACTTCAGATCTGATCCTCCTGCGTGGATGTCGAAGCTTTCCCCTAAAGCATCCATACTCATTGCTGAACACTCTACGTGCCAACCTGGTCTTCCTCTTCCCCAGGGAGAATCCCAAGCCAAACCTTCGTCTGATCTTTTCCATAGGACAAAATCAGCTGGATTCTTTTTTTCTTTATCTATTTCTGTCCTTGCACCTGGAAGAATTTTATCCATTTTTTGATTAGATAATTTTCCATAGTCAGAAAAAGACTCCACTGAGAAATAAACATCTTTTCCTTCATGGTAAGCATAGCCTCCTTCTATCAATTTATTAATCAGCTCCAAGATTATTTGGATGTTTTCTGTTGCTCTTGGCTCCTTGTCCGGTGATATCATGCCCAGAGCATTAAAGTCAGAAGTCATTCTTTCAATGTACCTATTCGTCAAAACAGTCGGATCCTGCTTTGTTTCTTCTGCTCTCATTAGTATTTTGTCATCGACATCCGTAATATTTCTAATGTAATTAACTTCTATGTTCTTGGAGCGAAGGTATCGAACGATCATATCGAAAGACAGGAAGGTTTTAGCATGCCCAATATGACAATCGTCATATACAGTCATTCCACAAACATAGATGCTGATCTTTCCAGTTTCGGTTGGGGTTAAATCCTCTTTTTTTCCTGATAGAGAGTTAAATATCTTCATATTTTGCTGGCTTTCTCTAAACGTTCTATCACCCTTTCCTTACCCAACAGTGTACTCAACTGGTCTAGTTTAGGACCTGATTCCTGTCCAGTTAAGGAAATTCTAATTGGCTGATAAAGCTCTTTACCTTTTTTGCCAGAAGTGGAGGATAAGTCTTTCATGGACTCTGTCCACATAGGCCAATTTTTTAGAAAGGCTTCTCTGGCAAGATTAAAGAACTCGCTGCCAGAAGCTTTAATAATATTTTTAGCTTCTTTCGAGAGCTTAAAATCAGCACTCATAATATTGTTGGCCAAAGAAATAGCTTCTTCAGGGAAAGCGATGTTTTCACGTATAGTTTTTACGAAAAGTCCGCTATCAACATCTTTAGGCAATAAACCTTCTAAAAAGGGATTGAGCCAGTTGTTAAGTTCTTCATCCGTTTGTGCTTCTACAACCTGTTTCTGCCAAAAGTTTAGTTGTTGTAAATCAAAGCGACTTGGAGAACTGGAAACTTTTTTGGTGTCAAAAACTTTAGCTAGAGCAGTTAAATCTCTAACGTCATTGTCCCCAATAGTATGCCCTACTCGGGCCAGATAATTAATAACAGCCAACGGGAAGTAACCTTTCTTTTTTAACTCTTGGATCGATAAGCTTCCATTTCTTTTTGACAAAGGGGAACCATCGTCACCTGTAAAAAGAGCTATGTGAGCATATTCTGGAATATTTAATTGCAAAGCTTCTAACAAGGCTATCTGTCGTGGAGTATTGCTCAAGTGATCATCGCCGCGTACAACCAAGTTAATATTCATTAATGCATCATCAATGGCATTGGCAAACATGAAAGTGGGACTACCATCTTCTTTTTTAACTATAAAGTCATCTAGATCATTAGAATTAAAACTCTGCTCTCCTTTAACCAAGTCTTTAAAGGTTATTGTCTTGTCTTTTGGAATTCTAAATCTATAAACAGGCTTGGAACCTTTATCTAGTTCTTTTTGTATATCTTCTTTAGAAGTATTAGACCAAATTCCAGGGTATCTCGGCGGTTTTCCAGCCGCCAACTGGTTCCTGCGTATGACCTTTAGTTCTTCTTCAGTTGCAAAACAAGGATAAATTAAATCCTTATCAATTAATTCCTTATAAAATTTCTCATAAAGTTTAGTTCGTTCAGATTGGAAATAAGGTTTTTGGGGGCCCCCAGTTCTTGGTCCTTCTTCCCAAATCAAACCTATCCAAGTTAAATCATCGCAAATAGATTCCGCAAACTCTTTTTTTGACCTTTCTTTGTCTGTGTCCTCAATACGAAGAATAAACCTCCCTTTTGATTGTTTACTCAAAAGGAAATTTAACAGCGCAGTACGCAAATTACCTAGATGCATTAAGCCCGTTGGACTGGGACAAAATCTTGTTTTTTTAGTGAACATCCGATTAATACAATGGAAGCTAGTCTATAAAGTTCGTATTATATCGCTCCAGATGAATCAATTTGGAAGAAAATGAAGCAACTAGCATTTATTATTGCCCCAATCTTACTTGTTTTAGGTATATTTTGGCTTGTTCCTCTATCAGAAAAAGCAAAGGAGATAAAAGTGGTAACTTTTGAAACGACAATGGGTCCTATAGTAATAGAGCTTTTTGAAGAAGATGCTCCCATAACAACTAAAAATTTTTTAGATTATGCAAACAGTGGTTTTTATGATGGAACTCTTTTCCATAGAGTTGTTCCGGGGTTTGTAATTCAGGGAGGAGGTTTGGAACCAAGAATGCAAGAAAAAGCAGGAAATCCGCCGATCGAAAACGAGGCTAATAATGGTCAAAAGAACCTTAAATGGAGCCTCTCTATGGCACGTACGAGTGATCCAAATTCTGCTACCTCTCAATTTTTCATAAACCTAGAAAATAACACTAATCTGGACCATACATCAGAAACCCCTCAAGGATGGGGTTATGCAGTTTTTGGTACTGTTATTGATGGATTTGAGACTGTCGAAGCCATAGCGTCTGTAACTACAGGCAGTGCAGGTAACCATCAAGACGTTCCACTTGAAGACATTACCATTCAAAAAACAAAAGTTACCAAGGAGTAAATAGTATGGCTTATTGCTTCATTTCTGATCTCCACCTTCAAGAAGAAAAACCTGAAGTGACAGAAGCTTTTTTATCTTTTCTAGACACCACTGCTAAAGAAGCAGAGCGCCTTTATATCCTAGGAGATCTTTTTGAAGTCTGGATCGGAGACGACCTAAAGAGTGAGCTCTCCCGTTTAATTAAAGAAAAGCTGGTGTTCCTTAAAAATGATTCAATTGCTGTTTTTGCTATGCATGGAAACAGAGACTTTCTGATTGGGGAGAAATTCTGCGAAGATACCGGGGTAACCTTACTTGAAGATCCTTGTAAATTAGAATTATTTGGGAAAGATACCCTGTTGATGCATGGTGATTTACTTTGCACCAAAGATGTAGCATACCAAGAATTTAGAAATACAAGCCGTAACCCTCAATGGAAAAAAGAATTTCTTGATAAGCCAATTGAAGAGAGGGAGAAAATAACTCAGGAACTAAGAACGAAAAGTAAAAAAGCTACTAGTCAAAAGGAAGATGAAATCATGGATGTGTCTCCCGAAGCCGTAGAGGAAATTATGACAGCCCATAATGTAAAGCTTTTAATTCACGGTCATACTCACCGACCTAATGTTCATTCACTTCAGATAAACCAAGCTCCAGCACAGAGAATAGTTTTGGGCGATTGGGATAAAGCTGCCTGGTATATTTGGATGGATGAAGCATCCTGTGAGCTTAAGCAGTTTCCTATTGCTTGACTCTATTCTGCAGGATCAGTCCTAAAATAATTAAAACCAAAGCCAACAGAAGTCTTAAATCACTAAGATAAAGAACTGTTTCAACAGGGTAAGCGATGGTTTTTTCTAGAGCCGCTATTTTAAATATATGCTTACCTCTCATTTTTGGATTGGTCGCAATTTCTAATATGGTTCTTCGGCTTTTGTAGCGCATAAGAGCTGCTCTATCCCACCTTTCTGCGCCTTCAATGCCTACCACGTCCATAACCATGTTAACAGCATTACCCATAAACACTGGATGCGATGCCCGTTTTAGAAGCTCTGGGTACATATGTTCCATGTAACGACCCATTAACTGATCTGCTGTCTCACCTGGCTCTGCTCCTTGAACATTTCCGGGATTCTCATTCATATCAAGAATGTTCACCATGATGAACTGCCTACCTGTGTCAGCTTCCATAAACTTCAGCAGATTAGACCTAAAAGCCTCTCGTACTTTAATCTCTTCTTCGGTATAAACAGTGTCGTCTGCTTCACTGTTTTGCTGAAGCCTGTCCATAAACACCTCAATTTCTTCAGGTTCAAGTTTTCCGCCTAGGTCTGTGTACCAAACAAAGAACGCAACGTAGACCACTGCAATGCTTATCCAGATTTTAAAAGTTTTAGACATGTTCTCTCCAATTCAAAATCCTATTATTGCTTTTTGAGAACAAATAAAAAAGGTTCTATCCTAGAGTAAAAATTTGTTCAAAGACTTTACAAAATAAGTGATTAAATATACTGTATATATATACAGTATTATTTTAATTAGCTCTTATGGTTGTAAAGTATCTGGGGGATACCTCAGAGGGAGATTTTCCCCTCATAGAAATCCCTTATTTTTTAAACAAAGTTCACGTTGGCTGGCCAAGTCCCGCTGACGATTACGTCGAACGACCCATTGATCTAAATGAACATCTAATTAAAAACACCGCAGCAACTTATTTTGTGCGTGTCAGTGGAGATTCTATGATAGATGCCTGTATTGGGGACGGCGCTATACTTATTGTGGACAGGAGTATAGAGCCTCAACATAAGAGTATCGTTGTTGCTGCTATTAATGGATCTTATGCTTGTAAAAGACTCCTGATGAGGCCAAAAGTCTGTCTTGCTTCAGAAAACCCCAAGTACCCTCCTATATTTATAGGAGAGAACGAAGAGCTGGAAATTGCTGGTGTCGTAATCGCTGCAATAAATACTTACTAAAAAATGACCTACGCATTAGTTGATTGCAATAGCTTCTATGCATCTTGTGAGAGAGTGTTCAGACCTGATCTAAAAGACACGCCCATTGTTGTTCTCTCAAATAATGATGGTTGCGTTGTGGCACTTTCTAAAGAAGCTAAAAATATTGGAATAAAAATGTGCGAACCCTGGTTTAAGATAAAAAATTCTTTTGCCAATAAAGGGGGGGTGGCGTTTTCTTCAAACTACGAATTGTATGCAGATATATCAGCTAGAGTCATGCAGACCTTGGAGCACTTAGCACCCAGAATTGAAATCTACAGTATAGATGAAGCCTTTTTGGACCTTAGTGGTGTCGACTTTTGTACCGACCTAGATCAATTTGGTCATGAATGCCAAGAAAAGGTTAAACGCTGGACAGGCATGCCAGTGCGTGTTGGTATAGGTCCAACAAAAACTTTAGCTAAAGCTGCCAGTTACGGCGCAAAAAAATACACAGCAACACAGGGCGTTGTTGATCTGTCTAAGCAAGAAAGACAAAGAAAGCTCATGTCCATCATGCCTGTGGAAGAAATCTGGGGAGTGGGGAGTAGGTTAAAAGCCCACCTTAATCGAATGGGTATCACAACGGCGCTTGACCTAGCTGATACCGACACAAAACTGATCCGAAGAAGATTTAGCATTGTCTTGGAAAGAACGGTAATGGAACTAAAAGGCTATCCCTGTATTGGTCTCGAGGAACACCCTTCTACAAAAAAGGAAATAGTGGTCAGCAGAACTTTTGGTAAGAAAGTCACTACTCTTGAGTCAATTAATGAGGCCGTAAGTGATTACGCAGCAAGGGCATCAGAGAAGCTAAGACGTGAAAAACAGTATTGCAAAGTTGTTTCTGTTTTCGCTAGAACAAATCCTTTTAGATTACAAGATCAACAATACAGCAATATTTTAAGTTGTAAGTTAAGTTCACCCACAAATGATACTCGTGATATTCTGCATGCCACTAAAATGCTGTCCAGAAGAGTTTACAAAAAGGGGTATAACTTTATAAAAGCTGGAGTAATGCTAAGTGATTTTTACGACAAAGATGTGTATCAATCGGATTTCTTTATACCTAATTCCAGGAGACCCAAAAGTGAGAGGTTAATGAAAACTATAGATAAGATTAACGCTACTGGGGAAAGTAAGATCACTTTTGCTGCACAAGGAATAAAAAAACCTTGGTCGATGCAAAGACACTTCCAGTCACCCAAATACACAACTAATTGGAATGATCTGCTGGTTGTAAAATAAGGTCTAAATACAGCTGCGGAATCTAAAAGGAGGGTCCGCTTTTTTATTCAAACCTGTCTCTAGTATAGAAAGTAGTTTTAATCTTAGACCCTAATCTTCATCAAATAACTCTCTGTGGAGATTGAGGTGTTTTCTTAAGAAGAACTTCTTCCCAAAGGTTAGGCACGATAATTATCTTCTAATCTAAAATATCGCTGATAATGGGCTTCTGAAAGGGTAAAGAGTTCTTCTTCAATTAACCGTTTAAGCTCAACAAGATCTATCGATGACTTAAATAAAGGTTGCAATCCAAATTCTGCAAGGTTAGTTATAGATTGACTGGCTTGCTTTATAAGATCAAAAACCCAGCAATAAGGGTCAACCTTTTCATAGTAAGAGATTTTGTGAGCATCAAGTTTCGTTTTCAGTAAAGTTTCATCTTTTATTGTAATTTTTGACTTCATGATCAAGACCTTTAAAGCTTCGAGTCTATTCCATACTGTCTCTTTCTCAATATCAGAATAGCCATTCCACTCTATAACTTCATGATCGAATCTTTTGCATCCCCTGCAAACTTGATCGCCAAATACAGTAGAACAAATTCCTACACAAGGCGTTTTAACCTTTCTATCCATAGATTTACATGATATCTAGAACTCTTTTGAACGCAACTTCTACATCCTTTGTATGATAAACTTCGCTCGCGTAAGAACTTAATGGACTAGCTTCTTGAAAAAAAAGAAAACTAACTTACTACCATATAGAAGAGCATCAAAATGTGCGTTCTATCAAAGACCCCTATTATCAGAAAAAAAGAACTCTAAGGTTGAAATAATTATGGCATGAGTTCAAGGTAACTGACCAAAAACATGTTAAAAGAATACAAAATTCATCAAGAAGAAAGAAGCAAACTAAGAATCCCTCCTCTAGCTTTAAATGCAGAACAGGTTTCAGATTTAGTCGAGTTGATAAAAGAACCTCCTTCTGGTGAGGAAGAATTTATATTGGATCTCTTTACAAATCGAATTCCAGCTGGAGTTGACCAAGCAGCATATGTGAAAGCAGCATTTCTCACAGATGTTGCTAAAGGCAATATCACAACTTCTCTCATAAGTAATATATTAGCAACAGAGCTTCTTGGAACAATGTTAGGAGGTTACAACGTTGAACCACTAATTAATCTTTTGGAGAACGACGAAGTTGGAGAAACAGCAGTCGAGGCTTTATCCAAGACTCTTCTGATTTTTGATGCATTCCATGATGTCTTTGAACTCTCGAAAAAGAATGATAGAGCAAAAAAAGTCATTTCTTCATGGGCAGAAGCGGAATGGTTTCTCAAACAGCCAGAAGTACCTGGGTGCATAACCGCAAAAGTTTTAAAGGTTGAAGGAGAAATAAACACAGATGATTTATCTCCAGGGCCAGAGGCCTGGTCAAGAGCAGACATACCTCTGCATGCTCTTTCCTTGTTAAAGCATACTAATTTTAATGACCCGATAGGTACAATAGAAAAACTTGAAGAATCAGGCAATCCAGTAGCTCTTGTAGGAGATATTGTAGGAACAGGCTCTTCAAGAAAATCTGCTACCAATTCCTTGCTGTGGCATATAGGAAACGACATACCTAATATTCCAAATAAGAGAGAGGGAGGCATCTGTCTTGGAGGAAAGATAGCTCCTATTTTCTTTAACACTCTGGAAGATTCTGGGACCTTACCCATTGAATGTGACGTGACTAAAATGAACTTGGGTGACACCATAAATATTTATCCACATGAAGGTCGAATAGTTTCAAAAGATTCTGGGAAAGACCTTTGCTCTTTTGAGTACAAAACCCCCACCCTGCTAGATGAAGTAAGGGCTGGAGGAAGAATTTCTTTAATTATTGGTAGATCGCTAACAGATAGAACAAGAGAAGCTTTATCTCAAAAAAGCTCGACTGTCTTTGTAAGACCTGCAGGTCAAGCCAAAAGCGATAAAGGTTATACCTTGGCCCAAAAGATGGTTGGCAGAGCCTGTGGAGTTGAAGGTATAAGACCCGGTACATACTGTGAACCTAGACTTTCTACCGTAGGGAGTCAGGACACCACAGGACCCATGACCAGGGATGAGTTAAAAGAACTAGCTTGCTTAGGATTCTCAGCTGATCTGGTATTGCAATCATTTTGTCATACAGCAGCCTATCCTAAACCCTCGGATATAGAGACTCACCATACTTTGCCAGATTTTATTCAAACCAGAGGAGGGGTAGCTCTTAAACCTGGAGATGGAATCATACATTCATGGATGAACAGAATGTTGTTGCCAGACATGGTTGGTACAGGAGGAGATTCTCATACGAGGTTCCCTCTTGGTATAAGTTTTCCAGCAGGCTCCGGCCTGGTTGCGTTCGGAGCGACGCTTGGTTCTATGCCATTGGATATGCCTGAATCAGTCCTGGTAAAATTTACTGGTACCATGCAGTCAGGAATCACTTTAAGAGATCTTGTAAACGCAATTCCTTATGTAGCCTTAAAAACGGGTAATTTAACTTTAAAAAAAGAAGGAAAAATTAACGTTTTCTCTGGTAGATGCATGGAAATAGAGGGATTACCCGATTTAAAAATTGAACAGGCTTTTGAATTGTCTGATGCTTCAGCAGAGAGATCCTCTTCTGGCTGTACCATAAAACTAAATAAAGAACCCATTATTGAATACCTTAATTCGAATATAACTTTGCTTAGATGGCTTATTTCTGAAGGTTATGGTGATGAAAGAACGATTGAAAGAAGAGCACAGGCCATGGAGGCTTGGCTACAAAATCCAGAACTTCTTGAAGCTGATGAAGATGCTGAATACGCAGCCGAGATAGAAATAAATTTGGATGAGATCAAGGAGCCTCTGTTGGCCTGTCCTAACGATCCAGACGACATAAAGCCTTTGTCAGAAGTTTCAAAAACTAAAATTGATGAGGTCTTTATTGGTTCATGCATGACAAATATTGGGCACTTTAGAGCAGCGGGTAATCTACTGAGCGAAGCGGAGAACGTACCAACCAAACTGTGGATAGTTCCTCCAACAAAGATGGACCAACATCAACTGATGGAAGAAAACTATTATGAGATTTTTGAACGATCGGGAGCTAGAACCGAGGTGCCAGGCTGTTCATTATGTATGGGTAACCAAGCCAGAGTAGAAGATAATTCTACCGTGGTATCTACTTCAACAAGAAATTTTCCCAACAGACTTGGAAAAGGAGCTAACGTATTCTTAGCTTCTGCAGAGTTGGCAGCTATATCATCTATATTAGGCTATCTTCCTTCTGTAGAGGAATACCAAAAATACATGGAAGAAATAAATTCCATGGGTCCTGAAGTTTACAGGTACTTAAATTTCCATGAAATTGCTTCATACAAAGAAGCTGCAGAAAATGCTGTATTGCCGACAGTAACAATTGAAACAGTGAAGTAAAAATTAAAGAAGATTTTTTAATTCAATTTCCTGGATTTTTGTTGATCGCTTCTAGTTTCTTCTAATTTTTGTAGGTAAGTGCTATCTATATCAGCCGTAATATATTTTCCATCAAAGACAGAACATTCAAATTGTTGAATAGAAGGGTTTCCTTTCCTAGCCGATTCTACTAAATCTTCAAGATCTTGATAAATTAACCAGTCTGTTCCTATCAGTTCACTTATTTCATCTTCTGACCTGTTATGAGCTATCAATTCAGTAGTAGATGCCATATCAATGCCATAAACATTCTGATACCTCACAGGAGGTGCGGCAGAAGCAAAATAGACTTTCTTGGCGCCTGCTGATCTTGCCATTACTATAATCTGTCTGCTTGTTGTTCCTCTTATTATGGAATCATCAACCAATAAAACTACCTTGTCTTTAAACTCAAAATTTATTGGATTAAGTTTTTGTCTAACTGATTTTTCTCTCTTTTCCTGAAAGGGCATTATAAAAGTCCTGCCTATATAACGATTTTTTACAAATCCTTCGACGTATTTAATTCCTAAAGTATTCGCTAGCTGAAGTGCGGAAGTGGTGCTGCTCTCTGGTATTGGGATGACTACATCTATGTCATGATCTGGCTTAAGATTAACAATTTTTTTGGCGAGAGCTACTCCCATTCGCATTCTTGATTTATGTACAGAAATATTGTCAATTACGGCATCAGGTCTAGCTAAGTAGACATATTCAAATATGCAAGGTGTATGGACTGGATTTTCTATGCAAGCTTCTCTAAACATTTCCCCTTCCTTACTTATAAAGACAGCTTCTCCTGGATTCACATCTCCAAGAACATTAAAACCAAGAATATCTAAAACCGTGCTTTCTGAAGCCAACATATAATCTGGTCCTAATAAATCGTTTTCTCTTGAACCAAATATGAGAGGTCTAATTCCAAATGGATCTCTAAACCCAATAACCCCTACTCCGTTAATCATAAAAATAACTGAATATGCTCCTCTGACTCTCTTATGAGTAGCTCTAACTGCAAGAAAGATTTCTTTTTCGGTAGGTGTTGAAGTGCCCTGTTTTTGTAACTCATGGGCAAATACATTAAGCAAAACTTCACTATCAGAATCAGTACTTAAAAACCGTAGATTCTTTTCAGTCAGAATCTTACTAATTTCTTCTCTGTTTGTTAGGTTGCCATTATGCGAAATGCTTATTCCATATGGAGAATTAACATACATCGGTTGCGCTAGTTCTCTGTCTTGGCTTCCGGCAGTAGGATATCTTAAATGGCCTATGCCCATCGATCCCCTCAAATTGATCATATGACTGTCTCTAAACACATCCCTAACAAGACCTAGCTGTTTTCTCAAATGAAATTTATCTTGATCACAAGTGGCGATACCGGCTGCATCTTGCCCTCTGTGTTGTAAAATCGTTAAGGCATCATAGATCATCGGAGATACTTCCGATTTGCTAACTACTCCTACTACTCCGCACATGGGGGGACAACTAGTTTATAACGATGGAGGAAAAGTTACATTCTCTTTATTCAATAAAATCTCAGCTTGAGCCTTCCAATCTTTTAATATTGGCTCCATGATTTCGGCTATTCTCAGGGTCCATTCTTTTGAAAGCGATTCAACCCACCAGCTTTGATTTTCCAAAAATCCTGAAGCAAGCATAAAAACGCTCACCAATATTGCTGTTGCTTTTAAAGCACCAAAAACAAAACCAAAACCTTTGTCTAAAAAGCCTAGTCCCAATGCGCTAAGAAATTTTGAGGTAACAGCACCAGAAAGTCTTAATAAAGTAAAAAGGATTATGAATAATGCTACAAACGAGGCAATAGATTTAACCTCCGCGTTACTAATGTATGGATCGATGTAAGGAAAAAGCAGGGGTCCAAAATACCATGCCCCTAGAATTGATATTATCCAAGCAGCTGCAGAAAAGATCTCTTTTGCAAACCCATTAAAAAATCCTGCCACTCCAAATGCACTAATGATTGCTATGGAGAACCAATCTACTAATAGTAATTCCATCAATTCTTAACTAGAAATTTAATGCAGGCATCTTAAGCCACCGATCTTAATAATTTGATGGCAGGAAAAGCTTCAGCCACGGTGTAAAAAGAACCAAAGATTAGTATCAGACCTCCTTCTCCTGTCTCTTCATGAGCTTTTAAGCAAGCTTCCTTTACGTTCTTAACTTGATTGACTTGGGAAGGGCTTTTTAAAGAAATTAATTTTGAAAGTTCATTTGAGTCCATAGACCTTTCTATATCAGGTGAAGTAGCGTACCAATTCTTAACTCTTCTTAGTAAAGGTTTAATGATTGAATTAATGTCTTTGTCCGACATGACACCAAAAACGGCTGAAATTTCTCTGTCGCTCTCAAAATTCCTTTCTAAAAAAGCAGAAAGATACCTAGCTGAAGATTCATTGTGGCTCACATCTAAAAGGAATCTATTCTCAATTAGTTCACATCTACCTTTCAAATCTGTTTTCTTAAGCACAGCTTCGATATCAATTTTGACGTCTTCTTCTAAAATACAAAAGGCAGTTAGAGCACTGGAAAGACTGCTAACTGATAAATTATTAAGGTGAATTTGAGAAAAAGTAATTGCCTTTTGCCCTGAGAAACTATACGACCATTTTTTTTGTAAACCATCTACCTGGTAATCAAACCTTCCTCCCACTCTATACACTTGGTTTTGTAGCTCTATTGCTTTTTCTAAAACACTTTCAGGAATGCTATGTTGACCAAGAATTACTGGCTTTTGGGACCTAAAAATAGCAGCTTTTTCTTTGCCAATTATTTCTCGAGTGTTTCCCAGCCAATCCTGATGATCCAGCTCTACATTGGTTAAAATAGCTATATCAGAATCAACGATATTAACAGGGTCTAACCTTCCTCCAAGACCTATTTCCAAAACCATTACATCTACTTTGAATTCATTAAATATGAGCAAAGCAGCTAAGGTAGAAAAATCAAAATATGTAAGCTGAACGGATCCTCTATTTTCTTCTATAAGTTTAAAGCTATTAATAATATATCTTTCTGGAACTGCTTGACCATTAACTTTTATTCTTTCGTTAAAATTGAATAAATGAGGAGAAGTAAAAGTTCCCACACTTCTTTTTTTTGAAATCAACAACTGACTTAGAAATTCTACAGTCGTACCCTTTCCATTAGTCCCACCCACGACAATGGTTTTGGACTTTATAAAAGGTCTTATCAGTTTTTCGTAAATTGGGCTTATTCTTTCAAGGCCTAATTCTATTTCCTTTGGCCCAAGTGACTGTATACGTTCGAGCCATGAATTTAAAGAATCCAGCTTCATTATTGAGCCAAAGTTTTATCTAAAAGATTTAAGAGCAACCTATGTACGGTTTCTTTAAGGTCCTTCCTATGCACAATTATATCAATAGCTCCATGCTCCAATAAAAATTCACTTCTTTGAAAACCTTCTGGTAATTTAACTTTAAGAGTTTGTTCTATAACCCTTGGGCCCGTAAATCCAACCAGCGCGTTAGGTTCAGCCATATTGATATCTCCGAGCATAGCTAGGCTTGCTGCAACTCCTCCATAGATTGGGTCAATCATGATAGAGACGTAGGGTAAGCCTTCTTTTTTTAATTTTTGAAGCACCGCACTTGTCTTCGCCATTTGGTACAACGAAATTAAAGATTCTTGCATTCTTGCACCACCACTTGTTGAAAAACAAACAAATGGAAGTTGATTTTTTAGAGCATGGTCTACTCCCTCAACAAACTTTTGACCTACCACTGAACCCATTGAGCCACCCATGAACCTAAATTCAAAAGCAGCTGCCACTAAGGGGAGTTTTAACAACGATCCCTGTATTACAACCAATGCTTCCTGTTCTTCGCTTTTTTTTTCGGCCTCTACCAGTCTATCTTTATAACGTTTAGTATCTTTAAACTTGAGCCAATCTATCGCTCTCTTATCTGCCGCTATTTCAGTCTGATTGCCTGTATCCAAGAATAGGTCAAGCCTCTTTCTGGCTCCAATACGGATATGATGATCACACTTAGTACAAACATATAAATTTGCTTCAAGTTCAGGCACATAAAGAATAGTGCTACAAGCAGAACAAGCTTGCCACAAACCTTCTGGTACAGATGATTTTTTAGCTGTTTCTTTTTTTATAAAAGACGGAAGAATTTTGTCAAACCAATTAGCCATTTTTAAATCTCATTTAAGGCTTGTGAAAGATCTTTAATTTTAATAGATAATTCCTTTTCTATCTTCTCTTTTGGACCTCCCATAATGTCAACAAATGCACTTCCAACGACAATTCCATCAGCTAAATCTCTTACGGATGAGGCCGTTAACCCATCCTTTATTCCAAAGCCTATAACAACAGGTAATTCGGTTAAACCTCTTAAAATTCCTACCTTTTCTTTAACTTCTTCAGCATTAATAGAATTAGCACCAGTGATACCCTTAAGGGAAATGTAGTAAACATACCCTGAAGCTTCTGCACATATCTTTTTAATTCTAGATTCACTTGTGGTTGGGGCTACCAGTCTTATAATATCAATGCCTAACTTCCTAGTTTGTTTGGTAAATTCACTGCTCTCTTCCAGTGGCATATCAACAATTAGAATTCCGTCTACCCCATTCTCCGAAGCTTTAGAAGAAAAAACTTTACTTCCCATTGATTGAAAGGGATTCGTGTATCCCATCAAGATGATAGGTGTCTTCTTGTCCTGTTCTCTGAAACTCTTAACAAGCTCAAGGACTTCTTCTAAAGAAGTTTCATTGATAAGAGCTCTCTCGTATCCTCTCTGGATTGAAGGTCCCTCAGCCATAGGATCAGAAAATGCAACTCCTAGTTCAATGACATCAACTCCCTGATTGACCATTAATTCCATAGCCCTAGCTGTACTATTGAGATCGGGGTCTCCTGCAACAATATAACCTATCAAAGCTTTCTTATTCAGCTTCTGTAGCTCTGAGAAAGTCTCCTTAATTCGACCCATTAAAGCTCTATGCCTTCTAGATTTGCAACAATGTTTATGTCCTTATCTCCTCTTCCAGAAATGTTTACAACTATTGTTTCTTCGTGGTTCATCGAAGGAGCTACTTTCTTAACGTATGCTAATGCATGGGCTGTCTCAAGAGCTGGCATTATGCCTTCAACTAAAGTTAATTCTTTGAAGGCCTCTAAAGCTTCTTTATCGTTAGCAGTAGTGTAATCAGCTCTACCAATATCTTTCAACCAGGCGTGTTCAGGTCCTACTCCTGGATAATCCAAACCAGCTGAAATAGAATGAGTCTCTTGTATTTGTCCCTTTTCATCTTGCATTAAGTAAGTTCTCATTCCATGAAGAACTCCTTCGGTACCGGCATTTAAAGGAGCTGCATGTTTACCTGTATCCAAACCTAAGCCACCGGCTTCTACTCCCACTAATCTAGTTGCAGCAATTTCTATAAAAGGATAAAAAAGGCCCATAGCATTGGAGCCTCCGCCAACACAAGCCACCAAGAGATCTGGCATTTTACCCATTTGCTCTTCACTTTGAGTTAACACCTCATAGCCAACTACTGCATTAAAGTCTCTCACTATCTTCGGATAAGGGTGAGGACCCGCAACGCTGCCAATAATGTAGTAAGTGTTATCTACATTCGTTACCCAGTCTCTCATTGCTTCATTCATAGCGTCTTTAAGTGTTTTTGATCCAGACTTAACTGATACAACCTCTGCACCAAGAATTTTTATTATATAAACATTTAAGGATTGTCGCTTTATGTCTTCTTCACCCATGTAAATTACACATTCCATTCCATGTCTTGCAGCAACAGTAGCTGTCGCCACTCCATGCTGTCCAGCTCCCGTCTCAGCTATGATCCTCGTTTTTCCCATATGCTTAGCAAGCAGAATTTGACCTACAGTGTTATTTATCTTATGAGCGCCAGTGTGATTTAGATCTTCTCTTTTGAGATATATTTTTGCTCCCCCTAATTTCTTAGACCAGCTTTTAGCAAAGTAAAGAGGAGAAGGTCGACCGACGAATTTTTCTAAATCTTCAAAAACTTCAGATTTAAACTCTTCATTTTCTTTAATTAATTCATATTGCTTAGCTAACTCTTCAAGAGCAGGAACCAGCGTTTCCGAAACATACACCCCTCCATAAGGGCCAAAGTGCCCTTTAGAGTCAGGAACATTTAAATCTTTTTTAGTCACTGAAATTCCTTGCTGTCTCGATAAACTTCCTCAGTTTGATCGAATCTTTCTTTCCTGTAGAAGATTCTACACCTGAACTAACATCCAAACCTGCACAAGAAGCTAGAGATAGTGCCATTTCAACATTCTCAGGATTTAATCCTCCAGCCAATAAGTAAGGTTTATTAAACTTTTTTTCTTTCAAACTTTTCCAATCAAAAGATTTTCCTGTTCCTCCAAAATCATTTTTTTGATAGCTGTCAAGAAGAAGCATCCAAGATTTAGAATAACTTTCAAAAATTGGATGAAGATCTTCTTCACCTGAAACTCTTAATGCCTTTAAGAAATCTCTACCAAAAGAGGAGCAGAATTCGGGGGTCTCTTCCCCATGAAACTGTGGAATCAGTTTAGGAGACATTTCTAAACATGTCTCAACGTACTCAGAGCTGGAGTTAACAAAAACCAATACTGGAACTATTCTTTCAGGTAACTCTTCAATTATTTTTAAGACTTTTTCTTTATTTATTTTCCTGGGACTTTTTTCATACATGATAAAGCCCAATGCATCAGCTCCACAAGATACGGCTAACTCCGCGTCTTCTAAGTTAGTTATGCCACAAATTTTTATAAATAATTCCATGATCTAATCTAGGGTCGCGCAGTCTACCAGATTTGGTTTAATTGGATTCGATTAGCATTTACAATTTGAAACGGGTGGAATCTTAAATTTCTTTAAATAGCTTGCACCGACAAAATACAAACCTTCTGGCGAAGATGTTTTACCTGCTAGTTTTCTATCCTTAGCACTAAGAATCAACTTTACTTCCTTAGGAGTAATTTTTTTACTTCCTACTTCCAAGAGAGTTCCTACTATTATCCTAACCATGTTTAATAAGAAAGCATTGGCTGTAATGTCGATTAAAACCAATTCGCTCTGTTTCTGGATTCTAATAGAGTGAATTTTTCTTAATGAGGTTTTTGACTCACATGTAGAAGAACGAAAAGAAGCAAAATCTTGCTCTCCTATAAGATATGAGGAGGCTCTTCTCATACCTAGTAAATCTAAATCTTCTTTTATCCATAAGTGTCTGTTTCTGTTTAGTGCAGAGGGAAAGGAGGAATTTCTAATAATATATCTATAAGTTCTAGAAATGGCTGAAAATCTGGAATGAAAATTGTTGCTGACTTTCTGTGCCCAAATGAATCTTATGTCTTTTGGCAATAAAGCGTTTCCACCTTGAATCCATGCCTTTTTTGCTCTGAAAGCAGCTGTGTCAAAATGTATGATTTGACAATAAGCGTGAACACCAGTATCAGTTCTTCCACTGCATGTGGTGTTGATCTTTTGATCAGCTATTTGGCTTAAAGCAACATCTATAAACCCTTGTATTGTCTCATTAGTACTTTTTTGTTTTTGAAACCCTTTATAGGCTGTGCCGTCATATTCTACCCCAACTGCTATACGAGATATTTCTTTAGCCATGCTCTTTTTCTTTTAATCTCTTTCTAAGAATTTGGGCTTTTTCTTTTTGTATCTGAGTTAAGTCAGAACTTTGTTCTACGTTATCCAAACAATCTTTTGCTTTTCTAAATTCACTCATCTCTATGAGGCTTCTTGATAGATTTAAATTGGCTTCGATAGGATCTCCCACATCAACAAGGTCTGCGGGCTGAAAACTGAAATCTTTCTTATCTTTTTTTTCGTAACGTATAAGGAAAAGCAAAAGTGAAAAAATTGCTAGACCTATCAGTAATCCTAGAGGCCCCTGTATGGAGAATCCGATAATGTCTTGAAAGTTTTTTTCTATGCTAAAGATCAACAAAGCAATATTCATGTAAAGCTATGAAAAATGAATCTCGGCAATTTGAATACTATTTAACGCTGCTCCTTTCCTTAAGTTATCTGCAACAATCCAAAGGTTTACTCTGTTTTTGTTCCAAAGGTCTATCCTTACCCTTCCAACATGTACTAAATCAGTCCCATCTACTTCTAGAGCTGTTGTGTAACTTTCAGAACCCTCACCTCTTATTAGTTTTACGCCTTTAGCTTCACTTAAACATTCTTTCACCGCATCTACATTTAATGATTCTCTAGTTTCAATATGTACAGATTCAGAATGTCCATTCAGAACCGGAACCCTCACACAAGTTGCTGCAATCTCAATATTGGGATCCAAAATTCTGTGAGTTTCCCAAACTATCTTCATCTCTTCTCGAGTAAAACCGTTAGACTCAAAATCTTGACAATGAGGAAGAACATTAAAAGCAATCTGTTTAGAGTAAATTTGAGATGAGGGAGTTGCTCCACTCATTTGATCCTTAATTTGATTAGTTAATTCATCCTGGGCAAGTTTTCCAGTTCCTGACACGGCTTGGAATGTTGTTACATCAATTCTATTGATTACAAATAAATCATGTAGGGGCTTCAAAGCAACCACCATTTGGATGGTTGAACAATTAGGATTCGCGACTATTCCAGGAATTGAGGTTTCTGTGAAATCTTCTGAATTTACCTCGGGAACAATTAATGGAATGCTTTCGTCTTGTCTAAAGCATGAAGAATTGTCAACAACAAAACATCCTTCTTTTTGAGCTTTAGGTGCGTATTTTTTGGCTACTTTGTCGCCCGCAGAGAAAAAGACAACGTCCACTTCTGAAAAATTAAATTCTTCTAGAGAATTAACGACATGGACTGAGTTCCTGAAAAAGACTTCCTGACCTTTGGATTTACTACTAGCAACTAAATGAATCTTTGAATCTAAAAAATGATCGGATTCAAGCAATTCTAGAAAAGTTTTACCTACAAGTCCTGTTGCTCCAACGATAGCTATATTGGAAGCCTTATTCATTTTAAAGATTCCATTTTTGCTAACACTTCTCTCCCCATTTCTTTGGTTCCTATTACTGAATTTGTTTCCATCGCTATGTCTTGAGTTCTTTTTCCTGAAGCTAATACTGATTCCACAGAAGATTCTATTGCTATGGCCACTTCTTCTTCATGAAAGGTATAACGCATCATCATCGCAACAGATAAGATAGAACCCAAAGGATTGGCCATATCTTTGCCCGCTATATCAGGAGCTGAACCATGAACAGGCTCATAGAGACCTTTACTAGAACCATTAAGAGAGGCTGAAGGTAGCATCCCTATAGAACCTGTTAACATCGCTGCTATATCAGATAGGATATCTCCAAATAAATTCCCAGTAACCACTACATCAAATTGCTTAGGTTCCCTAACTAACTGCATGGCCGCATTGTCGACTAACATATGAGTAAGCTCAACTTCTGGATATTCTTTAGAAAGTTCAGAAATTACATCTCTCCAAAAAACACCAACTTCCAGCACATTCGCTTTGTCCACAGAACAGAGCTTTCCATCCCTTTTCTGAGCAGCTTCAAAAGCCACTCTTCCTATCCTCTCTATTTCAGTTTTGCTGTATCTCATGGTATTCAAGGCTTCAGAGCCTTCAATTATGCCTCGGGGTTCTCCAAAATAAATGCCTCCTGTAAGTTCTCTGACTATAAGCAAATCTAGACCAGAAACTTTTTCTTCCTTTAAGGTTGAAGCGGAAACAAGTTCTTTTGAAAGAATAGCAGGTCGAAGGTTAGCAAAAAAATCAAATTCAGATCTTATTCCTAAAAGTCCTTTTTCTGGTCTTTTATCGGGAGAAAGTTGATCCCATTTAGGGCCTCCAACAGCACCCAAAAAAATTGCCTCGCTAATCTTAGCTTTATCTAAAGTTTCCTGGGGAAGAGGGTCTCCAGTTTCCTCATAAGCAATGCCTCCAATTAGGCCCTCACTTATTTCTAGATCAAGAGAGTATTTTTGATCTACTAAACTTAATAATTCTCTAGCTATGGAACTAACTTCTGGACCTATACCATCACCAGGAAGAATAAGTATTCTTTTAGGTGGACTCATTTAAAAATCCAGGGGGTCTGTTTCTTTTTAGCATTCTCATAATTTTTAATAGTTTTGCTATATTTCAGACTCAACCCAATTTCATCAAGTCCTTCCAAGACACATGTTTTTCGATAAGAATCTATCTCAAATTTAACCATTTCTGTCTCATTGAGATCTAAAATAACTTGATTAACTAAATCCACATGAATGGCTTCTCCCTCTTCAGCAAAACGAAACAGTTCAGCCATAGAATCTTTGGGTAAGGTGATAGCCAGAAGGCCGTTTTTAAAACAGTTGTTGTAAAAAATATCAGCAAAACTCTCTGCAATAACACACTTGATTCCATAATCTTGTAAAGCCCAAACAGCATGTTCCCTACTTGATCCACATCCAAAATTTTCTCTTGAGATTAAAACTTCAGAACCTTTATATTTCTTGTGGTTGAGCACAAATTCTGAGTTTAATTCTCTTCCTGAGTTATCCTGCCCAGGAAATCCTGCATCTATGTATCTCCATGAATCAAACAGATTGGGTCCAAAACCACTTTTTTTAATAGATTTGAGAAATTGTTTTGGGATTATCTGATCAGTGTCAATATTAGATCGATCCAAGGGCACCATTTTGGCTGAGTGAATAGTGTATTCGTTCATTTTATGACTTCAAAACTTGCCTAACATCAACAAAATGTCCGGCTATAGCAGCTGCAGCTGCAGTTGCTGGGCTAACTAGATGAGTTCGTCCTTTGTAGCCTTGTCTGCCCTCAAAATTTCTATTTGATGTTGACGCACAATGATCTCCTTCGTCAAGCTGATCAGGGTTCATTCCCAAACACATTGAACATCCAGGAGCCCTCCATTCAAATCCTGCTTCCTTGAAGATCTCATCTAGACCTTCATTTATTGCAGCCCTTGAAACTAATCCTGAACCAGGAACAACAATGGCCCTCTTCAAATCTTTGTTAACTTTATTCCCTTTAACAATGCTTGCAGCTACCTTTAAATCTTCTAATCTTGAGTTCGTGCAAGAACCTATAAAGACTTGATCTAATCTTATGTCTTGAGCTCTCATACCTGTTTTAAGATCCATGTAATCAAGTGCATCAGACTCTGAGTTAGATCGTGGTTCTGGGATAGTTGAATCTATGTCCATTACCATCTCCGGTGAAGTTCCCCAAGAGACTTGAGGTTTTAATTTACTTCCATCTAAGTCAACCGTTTTATCAAAATGAGCCCTATCGTCGCTTCTTAGTTCCTTCCATTGAACCAAAGCTTCTTCCCATTCCCTTCCTGATGGAGCAAAAGGTTTTCCTTTTACATACTCTAAAGTTACTTGATCGAAAGCTATCATTCCCGCTCTTGCACCAGCTTCTATAGCCATATTACAGACAGTCATCCTTGCTTCAATAGACATGGATCTGATGGCTTCACCAGAATATTCTATTGCGTAACCTGTTGCTCCAGCAGTACCTATTTTCCCAATTACACTCAAAGTTAAATCTTTTGAATAGACCCCTTCGGGAAGACTTCCACTTATTTCAACTTTCATATTTTTTTGTTTTATTGCCACTAAACACTGAGTAGCTAATACATGTTCCACTTCCGAAGTTCCTATTCCCATAGCCAAAGCACCTAGAGCACCATGGGTTGAGGTATGAGAATCACCGCAAACAACTGTCATCCCAGGTAATGTAATGCCCTGCTCTGGACCCACTACATGTACGATACCTTGTCTTTCGTCCGAAATATCGAACTGCTCTATACCATGTTCTTTGCAGTTCTCGTCTAAGGTAGTAACTTGTAATTTAGATACATCATCAGTTATACCTTCAAGACCTAATTCTCTGTTAGTGGTAGGTACATTGTGGTCAGGAGTAGCTTTATTTGCAGATACTCTCCAGAGCCTCCGTCCAGCGACTCTTAAACCTTCAAATGCTTGGGGAGAGGTTACTTCATGTATTAAATGTCTATCGATGTAAAGAAGATGGGTACCATCTTCTCTTTTAATCACTTCATGAAGTTCCCATAATTTATCGTAAAGGGTTCTAGGCATAACATTTATTGTTCTGAAGGAATTTCAGGAACGTCTGAATTAACATCCGCATTTTGACCCCTGTTACGAAGAAGATGATCTACTAGTACAAGGGCTATCATTGATTCTGCTATAGGAGTAGCCCTAATCCCCACACAAGGATCGTGACGACCCTTCACTTTTATTTTGGTAGCCTTACCATCCTTGTCTATAGTATCTCCTTCTTTGGCTATGCTGGAAGTTGGCTTCAAAGCAATGCTAGCAATTAAATCCTGACCTGTTGATATTCCTCCAGATGTTCCTCCAGAAGAATTTGACTTAAATCCCTCAGGGGACATTTCATCTCTACTTTCTGACCCTTTAGCCTCGATAACAGAAAATCCGGCTCCGATCTCAACCCCTTTGACCGCGTTTATACCCATAAGAGCTTTTGCAATCTCAGCGTCTAATTTATCAAAAACGGGCTCTCCTAAACCTGGCGGTAAGTTCTTAACACTCACCGTTATCTTCGCTCCTATAGAATCACCTTCTGCACGCAAATTCTCTATTAACTCTTCTATCTTAGGAGTCATATTCTTATCAGGACAGAAAAAGGGATTGTTATCAATTTCAGTTAAATCTACTTCTTCAACCATTAAGCCTCCAATTTGACTCAGATAGCCAGTTATTTTTATACCGCAAGTTTCTTCTAAGTATTTTCTTGCAACTGAACCAGCCGCAACCCTCATAGTGGTTTCTCTTGCTGAGGCTCTTCCTCCACCTCTGTGATCTCTTATTCCATACTTTTGAATGTATGAGTAATCGGCATGAGAGGGCCTGAAAACATTTTTGAGCTTATCGTAATCTTTAGATCTCTGATCTTTATTCCTGATCAAAAGACCTATGGGTGTTCCAGTAGTTTTACCTTCAAAAACTCCAGAAAGAATTTCTACTATATCGTCTTCCTTTCTCTGGGTAGTGAACTTTGATGATCCAGGCTTTCTTTTATCTAAATAAATCTGAATATCTTCTTCTGATAATTCCATTCCCGGGGGACAACCATCAATTATGCAGCCCATAGCAACTCCATGACTCTCTCCAAAAGTGGTCACGTTAAAAAGCTTTCCAGTTGTATTTCCTGACATTTTCTTATCTTAAGCTAATTTCGGGAGAGCGATTATAGGTTTTTTGGACTTTTTATATAGTTTAAATAGTATTATTTTTATTTTTTTTACTATACTGCAGACTTTAAAAAGGTATTAAAACCATGATTAGAGCCGTATTTTGGGACTTTGGCGGAGTCATTACATCCAGTCCTTTCGATTCTTTTAATATTTATGAGAAAGAACACAAGATACCAAAAGATTTCATAAGAACTATCAATTCAACTAATCCACATGTTAACGCCTGGGCTAAATTAGAAAGAGACGAAATTGATCAAGAACAGTTTGATTCTTTATTTGCTACAGAAAGTAAAAAAATGGGTTATGCCATCCCTGGCAAAGAAGTTTTGGCCCTCCTGAAAGGACAAATTAGGCCTGAAATGGTAAATGCACTACGCACCATTAAAGACAAGCTCATCCAAGGATGTTTAACTAATAATATCCAGCCTATGGAGGATCAACAACTTGAAAAGAACAATTCGGCAATCTCAGGTGCACATCAGGAGATTATGAAATTATTTGATTTTGTTTTCGAATCTAGTAAAGAAAATGTAAGAAAACCTGACCCCAATTTTTATAAGTTGGCTTGTCAGAGAGGTAATGTGAAGCCAAATGAAGTTATTTTTCTAGATGACCTAGGCATTAATTTAAAACCAGCAAAGGCTCTTGGCATGAAAACGATTAAAGTAGTCAAGGCAGATAAAGCGCTCCAAGAATTACAGGATCTATTGGATTTCCCAATTATATGAAGCGGGTTTTCTCAATTTTTCTATTGTTTATCAGCTTTGAAGCCTGTAATGCTGATTTTAAAGAAGAAGCGCTAATAGAAGCACAAAAATATAAAGCTCTAATCACTAGAGACGTATGGGGAGTACCCCATATTCAGGGTAAAAGGGATGAAGACGTAGCTTTTGGATTAGCTTACTCACACGCAGAAGACGATATGGAAAATCTTATGGGAAATATGTCTTTATACCGAGCGCAAATGGGACTTAAAGAAGGTTTTGATGGAGCAGTAACAGATTATTTAATTAAAGTTCTTGGAATAAGAGAAAGAGCAATTTCAAGATACGAATCCGATCTTTCGTTAGAAGTAAGAAAGGTAATTGAGGCCTATACTGCTGGATTAAATTATTGGGCAGCGTTACATCCTGATAGTGAATACATAAAAAATTTTCCAATTACAAAAGAAGACATTGTTGTTGGATTTTCTATTCAGAATCTTTTCTTTTCAGGAGTTATTAGCTCTATTGAAAAGTTACAAAGCGGCAAAGGGCTTTCCAAAAAACAGACTGCAAAAGCTAAATCTAACCTTCTAAATTGGCAGGATTTAGTGCTCGGTTCTAATGCTTTTTCAGCCAATCCAAGGAAAACTGATGATGGGAGTACTCGGTTAATGATTAACTCTCACCAGCCGCTTGAAGGACCCCTGGCCTGGTATGAAGCTCATCTTAAAAGTGAAGAAGGATGGAATATGATGGGAGGACTTTTTCCTGGATCCCCTTTTATCTTAGTTGGTTTTAATGAAAATTTGGGATGGGGATTCACAGTAAATAAACCTGACCTTTCTGATGCCTATTTACTTAAATTAAATCCGGATAACGAGAATCAATATTGGCTGGATGGAGAGTGGGTTACTTTTGAGAAGAAGAGCCTAAAGCTACCTATAAAGCTATGGGGTCCCTTTTGGTGGACCTTCAATAGGGAAGCCAAATTTTCTGTTCATGGTCCGGTCTTAGAAACGGATTATGGTGTTTTTGCCATCAGGTTTAGCGGTATGAATGATATAAAACAAGTTGAGCAGTGGTATAGATTAAATAAATCAAAAAACAAAGATGAATGGCTGAAAGCAATGAGACTCAGATCAATAGTTTCTTTTAATGCTATATATGCAGATAAAGAATCCAACATCATTTTCTTACACAACTCTTCTTCACCTGTTCGGGAGGAAGGTTTGGATTGGACTCTACCTGTTGACGGCACAAAATCTTCTCTAATCTGGAATCAATTAGTTCCTTTGGAAGAGATTCCTCTGATTATTAACCCTACCTCGGGTTGGCTGGTAAGCCATAATCAAGATCCTTTCAAAGTAACTTCCGAAGAAAGCAATCTAAAGCCAGACAATTATTCCCCTACTTTAGGTCTACAGACAAGGATGACAAACAGAGCTAACAGAGCACTTGAATTATTCTCAGAGTCTGGATATGTATCGGAACAGAGATTTAAAGACATTAAGTTTGATAACGCTTATTCCAGAAACTCCAGAGCTTATAAATATCTAGCTCAAATATTTGAAATTGATTTTCAAGAAAACCACTTGAAAGATGCTCAAAAATTACTAAGAGATTGGAATCTAAAAACTGACTTTAATAATAGGGCAGCAGCTTTAGGTGTTTGTGTAATTAGTCCCGAATGGCTAGCTGAACAAAGACAAAGAATGCCTCTCTCACCCGAGAAAGTATTCAGGGACTGCGTAGATCAAATAACCCTATCACATGGAAGGATAGATCCACTATGGTCAGAGAGAAATTTTCTGATCAGAGGGGATAAGAAAATTTCTGTTCAAGGAGGTCCTGATACTCTTAGAGCTATTTATGGTAGAGAACAGGCAAAGGGTTATCTAAAGGCTGTTGCGGGTGATGGACTATATATTTATGTGGAGTGGGATAAAAATGGAAATTTGAAGTCCGAAAGCGTTCACCAGTATGGAAGCGCAACTCAGGATGAAGAATCACCTCATTATCACGATCAAATGAATTTATACGTTGAGGAGAAAATGAAAGATACCTTTTTTTATACCTTTAACAAAAATGAGAACTTCGAAAGCCAGATAACTATCCCTTTTCAATAGTCATTCAACTTTTAGCCTTAACTTAACTGGAATACCATTACAGTTATCTTTTTCTACTTGGCCGGAAGATAGAATATCAACTATCTTACTTGAAATTCCATACTTTTCTTTTCTTAATTGATGATAAAGATCATGGGAGTTTACATCTGAAACTGCTAGATATTTTTCCTCTTTGCCTTTTCTAGCTAGTGAGATTTCAGATTTTTCAGTCAATTGATTGATCCAATAAGAATCTCTGTGGCCATGTTCTATCCACGATTGTTCATCAGCATCTACAATCCAGACTCTAACTTCTTTGGTACTACCATCGGGTTCAGGTCTGATTAAGGTTACCACTTCACCTCCTAGCTCCGAAGCCGAAAATATTAAACCTACATAAAGAATTAGAATACTTACTAGGATAACAACTAGTTTAAAAAATATTCTCATAAGAACCTTTGGATTTATTCTAAGACTATTAACTCCATAAAATCTGAAACTGCTGTGGATTCTAATTTGGATTCATCTAAACAAAGATTAAGTATCACTTCTGATCTTGATTCCGAAAACTGTGTACCTAGATTATTTTTAAACTTTTCAATTAAAAGTGGCAAGCCTTCTTCTCTTCTTCTTCGATGTCCAATGGGATATTCAACTTCAATTTTCTCTGTTGAGCTTCCATCTTCAAAAAAGATCTGTACCGCATTAGCAACAGATCTCTTGTCTGCCTCTAGATACTCTCGACTGTAGCGTTTATCTTCTTCAATCACCATCTTACTTCTCAATAAATCTATGCGAGGATCGGAAGCTACATCATCCTCATAATCTTCTGCTACTAGGTTCCCTTTTAACAGGCCTACAGCCGTCATGTATTGAATGCAGTGATCTCTATCTGCAGGATTGTTAAGTTGTCCTTCCTTACTAATAATCCTGATAGCTGACTCTTGTGTACTAATAACAATCTTCTGGATATCGTTAACCCTATCTTTTACTTCAGAGTGAAGTATGACAGCTGCCTCAACAGCAGTTTGAGCATGAAATTCAGCTGGAAATGAAACTTTAAACAAGACATTCTCCATTACGTAAGATCCAAACTCCTGAGGAAGCCTTAGCTCTTTTCCTTTAAAGAGTACATCTTGAAATCCCCAAATTGGAGCAGTGATAGCGCTTGGATAACCAATTTGGCCTTTTAAGGTTAGTAGAACTAATTGAAGAGCTCTACTGGTAGCATCGCCAGCAGCCCAAGACTTTCTTGGCCCAACATTGGGCGCATGTCGATAGGTTCTTAAACTTTGTCCATCAACAAACGCTTGAGACAGGGCATTTATAGTTTGTTCCTTGGTCAAACCGAACAGAGAAGAAATAACGGCAGTAGAAGCAATTTTAACTAAGACCACATGGTCCAACCCGACTCTGTTAAAGCTGTTTTCTAAAGCAAGTATGCCTTGAATCTCATGAGCTTTTATCATACTAACCAGAACGTCATAGATGGTTAGGCCCTTCTTCCCTAACTGGACATTTTTTTGAGAAATATAATCGGCTGCTGCCAAGATTCCCCCTAAATTATCTGAAGGATGTCCCCATTCTGCTGCTAACCAGGTATCGTTAAAATCCAGCCATCTAACCATAGCTCCAATGTCCCAAGCTCCTTTTACTGGATCTAGCACATGTTTAGTTCCCGGAACCCTAACTCCACCAGGTACTTGTGTATTTTCTACATAAGGTCCTAGCAAATTTTTGCAATCATCAAAAGTTAAAGCTAATAAACCACAACCCAGAGTGTCCATGAGACAGTATCTGGCAGTGGTCAAAGCTTCTTTACTTTCTATGGATATATTAAGAGCATAGTCAGCA
Organism: SAR86 cluster bacterium; assembly: GCA_022447065.1. GTDB lineage: Bacteria > Pseudomonadota > Gammaproteobacteria > Magnimaribacterales > Magnimaribacteraceae > AEGEAN-183. The sequence continues at coordinate 57,108 of JAKUUM010000008.1, forward strand.
ATCTTAACCAGCACCTTATCAGGATCAGGTCGGACGTTTGAGTCGACGTTTCCAGTCATAAATTTTCCTTGTTAATAATTAACGATCAGACATGTCAACCCAGTCTGACTTATCTGGGCCAATGTATCCCTCACTAGGTCTAATGAGGGTATTGTCCGCTCGTTGTTCCATCACATTTGCAGCCCATCCTGAGGTCCTGCCAATAACAAACAAAGGCGTAAAAATCTGTGTGGGTATTCCTAGGTAGTGGTAAGCGGAAGCCATGTAAAAATCTGTATTGGCAAATAAATTTTTTTCCTCTGCCATAACTTTCTCTACCTCTTCAGAGACTTCATACAAGAGAGTATCTCCCACAGATTCTCCTAACTTCTTAGACCAGGCTTTAATAATTTTATTTCTGGGATCCTCATTGGTGTACACCGCATGGCCAAAGCCCATGATCTTTTCTTTATTAGCTAACATTCTTTTCACACCTTCATTAGCTTCTTCTCTTGAAGAGAATTTTTCTATCATGCCCATAGCGGCTTCATTAGCTCCCCCATGTAGAGGACCTCTTAAAGTTCCAATAGCTCCGGTGATGCATGAATGCATGTCTGACAGCGTTGAAGCACAGATTCTAGCAGTAAAGGTAGACGCATTAAATCCATGTTCAGCATAAAGAATTAGTGAAACATCAAGTGCTCTAGCATGTTCTTCAGAAGGCTCTTTACCAGTTAGCAGAGATAAAAATTGGCCCCCAATGGTCAAGTGATCAGTTTCTGTCTCCATACTTTCACCCTCATGTGAAAAACGATACCAATAAGTAATAATAGAAGGCATAGCAGCTAGGATTCGGTCTGCAGTTTCGCTTTGATTTGAAAAATCTCCTTCAGGTTCCAAATTTCCCAGCATAGAACATCCGGTTCTCAATACATCCATGGGGTGAGCAGAGCCAGGAATACGTTGTAATACTTCTTTTAATTCCTCGGGAAGTTTCCTATAGGATTTTAGTTTTGAAGAATAATTATCATATTCAGATTGATTAGGAAGATTGCCGTATAAAAGCATATAAGCAACTTCCTCAAAAGTTGCTTTTTCAGACAATTCTTCTATCGCATAACCACGGTAGGTAAGACCTTTTCCAGCTTTTCCTACCGTTGAAAGAGCCGTATGACCAGCCACCTGTCCTCTTAATCCTGCCCCTTCTAGTTTCTTTTTAGCCATATCTTCGCTTTACTTTTCAAACAGATCATCAAGTTTCTTTTCGAAAGTATGATAATCCAGTATTTCGTAAAGTTCATCTCTAGTTTGCATTTTATCAAGCAACGTTTCTTGAGTCCCTTGTTCAAGAATCTCTGTATAGACTTCTTCTGCAGCTTTACTCATTGCTCGAAAAGCAGACAAAGGATACAAAACCATATCAACACCGACTTCACTTAATTCGGTTTTAGAAAACAAAGGTGTTTGACCAAATTCAGTGATGTTAGCCAATAGCGGTACGTTTATTTGATCTGAGAATTTTTTATATTGGTCTATCTCAGTTACGGCTTCAGCAAATATAGCATCTGCACCAGCATCTTCGTAGGCAACTGCTCTTTCCAAAGCAGCCTCCAACCCTTCGTTGGCAAGAGCATCCGTTCGAGCCATTATCATAAAATCAGGATCAGTCTTTGCATCTACCGCGGCTTTTAACCTGTCTTGCATTTCTTTAGACGAAACAAGTTCCTTGTTTGGTCTATGACCACATCTTTTTTGTTCTACTTGATCTTCTATATGGACCCCAGCTGCACCCGATGAAATCATACTCTTAACCATTCTTGATAGGTTGAAAGCCCCTCCCCATCCAGTATCAGCATCAACTAATAAAGGCAATTCACAAACATTTGTTATTCTCTCAACATCAGTTAATACATCTGCTAAGGTTGTTATTCCCAAGTCAGGAATACCCATACTAGAAGCTGCTATCCCGCTTCCAGAAAGATAAATTGCCTTATGCCCTTTCTTCTCTGCCAAAAGAGAAGAATAGGCACTTACGGTACCTACAATCTGTAAAGGTGTATTTTCAGAAATAGCATTTCTTAATTTCTTTCCTTGTGAGATCTTTTCATTCATAACCAAAAAATAGCCTAAAACTCTTGAACGAAATGAGAAGCACGAGAAAAAACCTTCTTTAGCTCAGCATGACTCTCTACACACTGAATATTGTCATATTCAGCTCTTATATGTTTGGGAGCTTTAAAAAATACTCCCAAGTCCGCTTCCGTTAACATCCCAATATCGTTATATGAATCACCAGAAGCAAACACTTTATATTTCAATCCCTTCAAGGCTTGAACTACTCGTTTCTTATTCTCTTCTTGGCGCAATTTATAACCTTTTAATTTATTTTCTTCTATTTCAAGATGATGGCAAATTATGGGAGGGGTTCCTAATTTCCTTATTAAAGGCCAAGCCATTTGATAGAAGGAATCAGAAATTATGGTGACCTGAAAGTTATCCCTAGCCCAATCGATAAATTCTTTAGCTCCTTCGAAGGGTTCCATTCCTTCAACAACCTGACTTATGTCTTTCATGGACAAATCTATTGAATTAACGAGCTTTATTCTCATGTCCATTAACGTGGAATAATTTTTTATATCTTGAGTCGTTAAATTAAATTTCTCTTCACCAGTAAATTTAGCAACTTCAGACCAAATTTCTGGGACTAATACCCCTTCTAGATCAAGACAAACGTATTCCATAACTTAAATTTTTTGTGGAAAGATGCAGTGATGGCGCATTCTATACCCTTTGTATCAAAATTGCAGTTTACTGTTTAAGATTTACAACTTGACCTGTTGGCACCTTATCACTTGCTAAATCACAATTTTCTTCTTGATCATCAAAGAAAATATCAGCTTGGTATACTTTTAAGAAATCAGCCTTTTGCAATCCTCCTAAGAATAAACTCTCATCTATTCTTATCTCCCATTCTCTTAAAGTACGAATAACTCTTTCATGGGATGGAGCAGATCTAGCTGTAACTAGGGCAATCCTTAAAGGACATTCAGACTGAGGAAATAAAGTTTGAAGTCTGTGCAATTCAGATAAGAAAGGTTTGAAAGGTCCTCCCGATAAAGGTTTTTTGGCTAAACTTTTCTCGTTCTTATCAAACGCCTCTAAACCATAGGTATCATAAATTTCTTGTGACTCTTCAGAAAAAATAACTGCGTCTCCATCAAAGGCAACCTTTAACTGACTATCCTTCGTTTTGGGTGTCCCAGATGGGATTATTCTTGCTGCGGCCACACCACTTTTTAAGGCTAATTTGCAATCAGAAAATTCTGTGGAAAGAAATAAATGAGCGCCAAAAGCCTTGGCGTAAGTATGAGGGCTATTCCCTCCACAAAAGGCAGCTCTTTTTATTTCTAACTTATGATGTTCTATTGAATTAAAAATTCTTAATCCTGTATCAGCAGAGTTTCTACTTAACAAAACGACCTCTACAGATTTTTGTTGTTTTAACTTCTTATTTAAATCCAATAACTTCATCACTAGAGGAAAAGCCTGACCTGGATTAAGCACTTCATTTTCATTAGATATTTGATATTCTCGATAAGCCTCTAATCCTTGTTCTTCAAAGATCTTATGGCTGTCATCTAGATCGAACAGAGCTCTAGAAGTAATTCCTATGACTAACATAAATTTGAGTTTTATCCATTTTACTGTATATAATTACAGTAATAAAGTTTAGGGGGAAATATGAAAGGCTTAACTGCACGGCAAGAAGAGATTCTAAATCTTATTAAAGACTATTTAAAGGAAAAAGGTTTTCCCCCAACTAGGGCAGATATTTCAAAGGCATTCGGTTTTAAATCACCCAATGCTGCAGAACAACATCTCAGAGCTATCGAAAAGAAAGGATTCATCTCCATACTGTCAGGTGCTTCAAGAGGCATTATCTTAAATCAAAAAGAAGTTGGTATCCCAGTAATAGGACTAGTAGCAGCAGGACAGCCAATACTGGCAGAAGAAAACGTTGAAAGTAAATTAGAAATACCCCCATTAATGTTTAAACAAAAAGCAGATTTCTTTCTTAGAGTAAAAGGCGAAAGCATGAAAGATGTTGGCATAAACGAAGAAGACCTGATAGCAGTAAGAAAATCTAAAGAATGTAGGAATGGAGATATTGTTGTGGCTAGAATCAACGACGAAGTCACAGTTAAGACTTTTAAGACCAATGGTGAAGGTGAAGTGATACTTCAACCTCAAAATAAAAACTTTAATTCAATAAAGGTTAACCTTTCTAAAGAAGACTTCTTTATAGAAGGAATATGTGTGGGGGTAATTAAAAGGTTCTAAAAATCTATTCTAATAGTGATAAAGCTATAACCTCGTCGACGTCTTTAACCTTAATGTCTTTTGGAAGCTCTTTCTTGGTTCCAGCATGAACCACAAATGCTTTCCATCCTTTATTCCTAGTTCTTTGTCTTCTAATGCCTACAGGTCTTAAATCACTAGGGTGATAAGTAATTATGGGTAGGTTCTCCACAGCCCATTCTAAGGTTACTTCTTCAACAGAAAGGTCTTTAGGGACAGTTTTTCTTATTAAATCATCAGTTTCCACATATGCTCCAAACCTGCCTTTCTTTAAATAGACAGGCCTATTACTTGATGGATCGAGTCCTAATTCTTTAGCTTCCTCTTGACCTGTGCCCTTACCAGCTAAAAGCTCAATAGCTCGGTTCATGCCAAGAGAAAAGATGTCTTCTTCTACAAGAAGGTTTGCATATTGATAGGTTTCTTTGCCTTGCCTTTTAACTCTGACAAAAGGACCTCTTGCAAAACCTGCTTCAATAATTTCACCCGTTTCAGGATGAGGGCCAATAGTCCGGGGCAAGTTAATCCATTTGATTGCTTCTTCAATTGATAAAAGTTCAGCAATCTCATTTGGAATTGTCTGTCTCATTGTTTTTAACTTTGAATCTTGAGTTTCTAAATAAAGTCCTCCACCCCTCGAAGGCTTTAAGAAGATATCTTTTCCAGATTCAGGATTAATACCTATCGAATCTTTAGCTTTAGCATGTGCATCAGCTTCTTCACTGGTTAAAAAGGGAGGACTTTTATAATCACAACCGGTTTCATCATATTCGGAACATCCTATGAAAGGGCCGAACTTAGGGCTGTTCTTCAAAGTTAGGACCCCAGAGCACTTAGGGCAACTATCGCCACTGGGAAATAAACGTTCTTTTAAAACTTGATTAAGCTTCTCTAATACTTCTCTATTGGAAAGCTCAAGAACTGAATTGACACTGGGTTCAAACCCTTCCCAGAACTTATCTAATAAATTAGTCCATAGAAGTTCCCCTTTTGCTATTTGATCCAAAGATTCTTCCATGTCGGCAGTAAAATCATATTTAAAGTAGTCCAAAAAATAAGAATCTAAGAAAGCCACTACAACTCTACCTTTATTAGCTGGCTTAAATTGTTTGTTTTCCAGAGAAGCATACTCACGTTTTTTTATACTATTCATTATTGATGCATAAGTTGAAGGACGACCAATACCTCTTTCTTCTAGCTCTTTAATAAGACTTGCTTCGGTAAATCTAGGAGGAGCTTTAGTAAAGTGTTGTTCAGGTGAAATTGAAGTTATTTCAAACTTATCTCCTAGTTCTAACTTCTCGGACAGTCTTGTGTCGGAAGTGTTTTCTTCATCGTCTTTACTTTCCTCATAAACTTCTAAAAATCCGTTAAAAATAATTTGTGTTCCAGTTGCTTTAAAAATTAGATTCTGATCAGAAGAGGAAATAAAAATATCTGTTTGAGTTACATCTGCACTTTCCATTTGACTTGACACAGCTCTGTTCCATATAAGCTCATAAAGTCTAGCCTCATCTCCAGAAAATCCAGCTCCCGAAGGATATTTACCAGCATTAGTGGGCCTTATGGCTTCATGTGCTTCTTGAGCTTGTTTTGATTTACTTTTATAAGTTCTGGATTGAGATGTTAAGTACTTAGAACCATATCTATCTTCTATTACATTTCTTATTTGGGTAATTCCTTCCAAGACTATAACGGGACTATCGGTTCGCATATAAGTGATATGAGCCTTTTCATAAAGTGATTGAGCAGTTCTCATTGTTTGATCTGCAGAAAATTTTAATTTTCTGGCTGCCTCTTGTTGAAGGGTAGAAGTTATAAAGGGAGGTCGAGGATTTCTTTTAAGAGGTTTTTTAATTATTTCTGAAATTGAAAACAAAGAATTCTTCGATCTAAGGGCAATTTCCTGAGCAAATGGTTCACTAGAAATATCTAATTTTTTTAATTTATTTCCATCCACAGAATTTACTTGGGCTGAAATTTTTTCTTGCTCTTTCTGAAAATCTGCCTTAATACTCCAATACTCTTGGGGATCAAAAACTTCTCTGTCACTCTCTCTCTCACATATTAGTTTTAAAGCTACTGATTGAACTCTCCCTGCTGATTTTGCTCCTGGTAGTCTCCTCCAAAGAAGAGGAGACAAATTAAATCCCACAACAAAATCTAAAACTCTTCTGGCAAGATAGGCTTCTACTTTATCTATGTTTATTTCTTGAAGATTGTTGATTGCCTCGGTCACAGAATCCCTTGTGATGGAGTTAAAAACTGCTCTACTAACTTTTATATCTTCTGTGGCTCCCTTTTTCTTAAGAAGTTCATATATATGCCAAGCAATAGCTTCCCCTTCTCTATCAGGGTCAGTTGCAAGTATTAGGTGTTGTGCATTTTTAAGAAGGTGCAGAATTTCTTTGAATTGATCTTTTCCCCTTTTGTTTAGAGACCATTTAATAGTAGACCAATCCCCAGGAATAACTGCTCCATCCTTGTCTTCTATATCCCTGACATGACCAAAAGAAGCTATCACTCTATAAGAATCCCCCAGATAGCTTTCTATAGTTTTGGCCTTAGCAGGAGATTCAACTACTACAACTGAATTCATAATAAAATTTCTTTCCTTTTTAGTATAAAGATTAGAAAGGGTTGTTCTGTCAAGTACTTAAGAGAAAAATTTTAAAGTAATTTTAAGACCTGAGAATTTCAGAGATTAAAATTGGCCCTTTATAAATCATACCTGTATAGACTTGAACTAGATCGGCACCTAGCTCTAATTTCTTTTTGTAATGACTGCGACTCATAACCCCTCCAGAAGCAATTATGGGGAAAGATGAGCCAAGAAAGCTCCTAAAAGATATTAGACTTTTATTAGAAAATTCAAATAATTCTTCCCCACTCAAACCCCCTCCCTGAGGATATTTATGTGAGATAGTCGTATTAGAACAAATGATTCCATCTATATCTTTATCCAGGATCTCTTTGCAAATATATTCTAAATTACTCTCTTCTAAGTCCGGAGACAATTTTAAGATAATTGGTTTATAACCAAGGGATTTTGAGTAGCTTTCCTGTTTTTTCTTAAGGGATGTAATTAAACTAGAAAAGTATTTTTCACTTTCAAGTTGTCTTAAGTCTTCGGTATTTGGAGATGAAATATTTACGGCTATGTAGTCTGAAACTGGATAAGCCCTCTCAAAACAAAAAAGATAATCTTCTATAGCTTTTTCTAGTGGCGTGTCGTAATTTTTTCCAATGCTTAAGCCGATAATGGCTTTAGATTTATTTTTTTGAATCCTTAAGACCGCATGTTCTACGCCTTTATTATTGAAACCCATACTATTTAGGAGGGATCTTTTCTCTGTTAACCGGAAAAGCCTGGGTTTAGCATTCCCTGCCTGTGCTCGAGGGGTTACGGTTCCCAATTCTAGGAAACCAAAACCTAAATGAGAAAGAGAGTCAATATAATCAGCATTCTTGTCCATTCCTGAAGCCAGCCCAACTCTATTTGAGAAGTTAAAGCCCAGAATTTTGATCTTATCTGAAATAACGGGCGTGGGTTCCTCAAAATAAAGATAACTCAATGCCTTCAATCCTAATAACGATATAGAATGAGAGGTTTCAGGAGGAAACAGACTTAAAAAAGGAAGAAATTTTGATATTAATTTAAGAAAAATAATCTTATACCTAAGCTTTTAACAAAAAACTTTCACTCAAAGTTGGAGTCTTTTATATTTATATTAATATATTAATGTTTTTTTGGTTACAAACATATCGTTTGAATGATAAGAAAGTGCCAACTACTATGGGTAGATGCTGGTATCTCTTCAGTTCGTAACTTATTGTTCGTAACTTATTGTAAGAAGAAAGTAATGAAAATATTCTAGCCTACTTGAAACTCACAGAAAAACAGAAACAGACATTGGCTTCTTTTCTTGAAAATCGTTTACAGTTTGTCTTGGCGAGTGTGAATGGAGATATTTTAGAAACCTTCTTGCAAAAAACTAAAAAGCAGATAGAAAGATTTAGGACTAAACTACTAGAAAACACTTATTGTTTTAAATTTTCGCTTTTGTATGTTTAAATAATAGGTCCTATTGAGGAAAGCTTGATTTTATCAAACAA
>JAKUUM010000009.1 GCA_022447065.1 SAR86 cluster bacterium
TGATCTCTCGCCCATAACATAATATCTAACTGCGGTATGGCCAACCATCCCAGCCACATTAATTCCAAGGTCTAGTTTTTCTATGGAATTTAGATAACCACCATAATCCTCCCAGTCCCAAGGAAGGCCTCCAAGGATCGCTTCCTTAGGAATATCTTCCACTGTTTGCATCATATGGGCTATAAGCTCTCTATCCTCGGGTTTGCATGGAGCAAAAGTGACACCACAATTACCCATAAGCACAGAAGTTACTCCATGAAGACTAACGGGTTTCAGTTCATGATCCCAGCCAATTTGGGCATCAAGATGCGTATGCATATCTACAAATCCAGGAGTAACGGTCTGCCCAGCTGCATCAATTTCCTGCTTTGCACTTCCGTCTATAGCACCTATTTCTGTTATTAGACCACCAGTAATTGCTACATCTGCGTATCTAGCTGCAGAACCAGTACCGTCTACTACCTGACCTCCTTTAATCAATATGTCATGTGTCATCTTGTCTCCCTGTGTGTTGTAAGGACATTCATAATAAATAAAGTTAAAAAACTGTCAAATATTAAGAGAATCTTGATTTATAGCCCACTAATTAATTTTTTTTACTCTAAATCTCCCTTTGGAGTTTTCCAAAAAGTACGACCGCATAGTACCGGGGACGATTCTAATCTTGTCACCCTCCTTGAGTCTGGCCCTTATTCCCGTATCAGTAAACTGCCAAGTTTCATCGTTATCAAGTTTAAATCTAAATTTATAACTTTTATAACTTACAGAGACTATTGTGGCAGAAAAGGGCAAACCCTTAGATTCCCTTTTTTGCTTTTCAAGGTCTCTTTGTTTTGTTATTTTTTGAATACTGCTTTTTAAAGAAACGATTACTTCCTTTTGATCTTTTATTATTTCTTTTGAAGATTTAGTTTCTAATTTCTTGTCTACTATTTTTTCTTCGATTACAGCTTTATGAATTTTTTTTTCAAGAATCAAATCTTCAGGCTTTTCCTCATTATTTTCCTTTAAACTGGCAACAAGTGCATCGAAACACTTAAGCCTTACTTGTTGATCATCAATAACACTGCATTTAATAATTTCTTCATTTTGCTGTGCATTCAAAACAACAACGAAGAAGAAAAGAAAAAGAAAAGTTGTAACTTTCATGTTTTTATAATATTTCAACTAAAAGATCTAAACAAATTTAATTGGTGGGCTAGGCAGGACTTGAACCTGCAACCTTCTGCTCCGGAGGCAAACGTTCTATCCAGTTGAACTACTAGCCCTTAGATGGATTATAGTTGCATTCGAAGAACGCTGTCTCTTTCTCTTCCTCTTCCTATATAATGGCGGCGCTTCAAAACTCACACAATTATTTTAATGAACAAACCGAAACTTTTTTTAATTCTAGGATTGGTTTTACTTGCAACGGGTATCGAAGCCTCAGAAGCAAAAAAGGCTATTGAAGAGAGGATAACTCCGGTAGGTCAAGTGTGCGTTGAGGGTCAAGAATGTGCAGAAACCAGCTCTGTCGCCGAATCTATTCTAAGTGGAAGTAGAACCGGTGAGGAAATTTATAATAGTGCTTGCTATACTTGTCATGCGATTGGCCTAGCTGGAGCTCCCAAGTTCGGTGATAAGGTTAGCTGGGGAGAAAGGGCAAACGAAGACTTAGGCCGCTTAGTAGAAACGGTGACTAATGGTCTTAATGGCATGCCGCAGATGGGCCTATGCATGGACTGTTCTCAAGAGGAGCTAGCTAGCTCAGTACAATACATGCTTGACGCCCTTAATTAATATTTTCCAGGGTTTCTTCTAACTTCATCCATGAATTAATTTCTTTGAAATCTGGCCTTTCATCTAAAGGCCAGTCTATTTTTTTTTCATTAAACCAAATGGCTTTCATTCCAATGCTCAAGCTTCCCAGTATGTCATTAATTGGATGATCTCCTACATGGCAGATTTCTTCTGCTTGAAGACCTGTTTCTTTAACTGCTGCCTCAAAGATTTTAGGATCAGGTTTGCTGGTATTCATATCTTCAGCCGAGAGGTTGAACTTAAAATAATGATTTATCCCTATTTTTTCTAGATTTGCATTCCCATTTGTAATTACACCGAGTGTGTATTTATCCTTTAATTTATCTAGACTTTCTTCAGCTCCATCGTAAAGTTTCACATCATTTCGACCTGAAAAAAAAATTTTAAAAGATTCTCGTGCCATAATTTCTGCTTCCTCCCTTTCATAACCAGACCTAATGCCTAGCTCTACCAAGGACAGCTCTCTGAGTTTAGAAAGTTGATTAATTAGGTCACTCTTTTGAGAAATAAGATTATCTCTAATGTCCATCATTTCTTTACTGTTAAGGAGTTTTTCAACTCCAGGGTAGTTTTCTATTAGCCACTCATTTGTACCTTTCTCAGCCTTAAGTATTACCGGAAGAATAGGCCAAAGTGTGTCATCCAAATCAAAAGATACAGCCTTAATAGTCATTTGTGTTTTTCACTTTTAGCTCTTGGGTGAGCTTCATCATAGACCTTAGAGAGATGTTGGAAATCAAGTTTGGTATATATTTGAGTAGTTCCTATATCTGCATGCCCTAACATTTCCTGGACAGCTCTTAAGTCACCGCTGGATTCCAGTATATGGCTAGCAAAAGAATGTCTTAACATATGAGGGCTAATCATTGGTATGCCTCTTTTTTTCCCCAGTCTCTCTACTCTAAGCTGAACTGATCTTGAGGACAGTCTTTTACCATTTTTATTTAAAAATAGAGCTTTAGTACCTTCAATACTTATCTTTTCTCTAATTAAGATCCAATCTCTTAATGCCTGAATAGCTTTTTCTCCTATCGGTAAATCTCTTACTTTATTGCCCTTTCCCACTACCCTGCAGGATCTTTCTTTGATTGAAATAGTTTCCAGGTTTAATCCACACAATTCAGAAAGCCTTAACCCTGATGAGTAAAGTAGTTCAACCATGGCCTTGTCCCTTATTTCCAGATCTCCTTGAGGTTTAAAGTCTAAAAGTTTTTTTACCAAATCAACATCCAGCGCCTTAGGAAGAAGTTGAGTAGACTTTGGAGTACTGATGCCCAATGCCGGGTTAGAGCTAACTATTTCCTCGTCTGTAAGATAGTTAAAAAAGCTGCGGATAGAGGAAAGTACCCTTTTTAAACTTCTGGGACTTAAACCTCTTCTTCTTTCTCTATTAATGAATTCTCGAACTTGATGATCACGAATCTCATCCCAAGAATTATTTTCCTTTTTGAGGAAGGAAAAAAATCCAGTTAGGTCTCTTTTATAGCTGTTTACTGTATGAGGAGAGAGTTGTCTGACTATCTTTAGGTTAGACAGAAAGGCATCAAGATGTCTATCTAACATTTAAATACCATAATTATCTAAAATTTTGCTGACCACCTCAGCAATAAAATCTAGAAAAATAGTGTCTTTATTTTTATTGTACCTACCTGGCTCTTCAGTGCCTAAAGCAATTACCCCACTTAAAGAATTACAGTTTAAGGGCACTAGGGCTATTTCAGTGATCCCAGATCCCTTTTCAAAAATAAAATTAGATACTTCCTTATCTATTGTTCCACAAAATATCTCACCTGGATTTAAAAGGTTTGCCAAAGTACTAGTAGCTTCTAAGGGACTTTTTATTCTGCCCTTAGGAAGGTTCTTTGTAGATTCGGTAAAAAAAAGGACTCTACTGGTTTTAGCTCCAAAATCAGATTCAAAGCTATTCTCTAATAAGGAAACCACTTCTTCTATATTAGAAGCATCAATAAGTTCAATTATTAATTTCTTAGTTAGAGAGAAGATGTTCTCATTGGCTTTCGCTATTCCCAACAGCTCCATTAATTTATCAGTAGTAGAATTGTAGTTTGATCTTAAAAGCTCAACTTGCTTCTGTATCAAAGATACAGCAGCCCCAGATTCATGGACTATCTCAATAGCATTTAATACTTCAGGATTTTCTTTGAAAAAATCGGGATTGAGAATCAGATATTCTACTATTTCCTTATTCGATACTTGATTTTTTTTTGCTGCATTCATAGAGAAATGTTGATCTCTTTCAAAAAGTTGGCTGTTCCACGAGCAGTCAATTTTCTGCTTTCTTCGTTATATTTTACAAAGAGGCTCCCTTTTTTAAAAATTACTTCCACTTCTTCCTGCAAAAGACCCAACTGAATTCCAAGGATTACTGTTGCACAAGCCCCACTGCCACAAGACAAGGTTTCTCCTACGCCTCTTTCATAAACTCTTAAGTTCACTTTTGAAGGAGAATTTATTTCTGCCAATCCGAAATTGACACCATCAGGGAACCAACTCGAGGTTTGAAGGCTTTCACCCCAAGCTTCAAGCGGTAAGTCATTAATTCCAGAAGTAAAAAATATACCATGGGGATTGCCTAAGTTTATATAACCTATTTCTATTGTGTCTTCTACTACAGCTAGCTCATATAAATTATTAATATTAGGTTCTGGTAATAAATCTTTACCTATAAAAATGTCAGAAATTTCTTGCTCTACAGAGTAATCTCCCCTTTGGTGGGCAAGTATTCTCCATCTGATCTCTCCCACTCCTACCAATAATTCTTCTTTATTAAGCAAGTCAGAGTCTATTACATACTTAGCAAAGCACCTTGCTCCATTTATACAATTTTCAGCTTGACTGCCGTCTTTATTAAAAATTCTGGCACTGAAATCTAAATCCGGAAAAATAGGCGCTTCTATAGAAATAAGTTGGTCAAACTCAACTTGATTTTCCTCAACTACTTTCTTGACTGAAACAGAATTTATGTTGCCTGATTGTCTTATAAGGTCTATTAAGAGTATTTTATTACCTAGCCCTGAAAACTTGCTTGCCTTTAGTACAATTTTATTAGACATCTTTTTCCTGAATCAATAAATCATCAAAGGTTTCTCTTCTCCTGATAATTTTTATCTCAGATTCTTCAACTAATATTTCTGGAGGCCTCAATCTACTGTTGTAGTTAGAAGACATAACCTGACCATAGGCACCCGTATCATGAATAGCCAATATAGAATTTTCATTAATATTTAACATTCTACCTTCACCAAAAGTATCTCCACTTTCACATACAGGACCCACCACTTTGTAGGGTAGCTTGTCCTCAGTATTATCTTCGACTACAGAAATGTGATGCCAAGCGTGATAAAGGGAAGGTCTCAAAAGATCGTTCATTCCCGAGTCAATAATCGCAAAATTTAATTCAGATGTTTTTTTAAGATATTCAACCTTACAGATAAGAACTCCTGTATTGCCTGAAATTGTCCTGCCTGGCTCAAGAATAAGATTCAGTTTTAGAGGCCTTAATATCGAAAGAACTTGTTTTATTATTTGGTTTGGTAAAATCTCTTCTTCTTCTTTGTATCTTATTCCTAAACCTCCTCCCAGGTCTAAGTAGGATATCTGGTGTCCTAGGTCTGTTAATTGATTTGTTAGTTCGATTAGAAGATTTAGATTTTCAAGAATTAAGTTTTTATCGAAAATCTGAGATCCTATATGAGACGCAATGCCAATTATGTTAACTACTCCAGCTTGAGAAGCTTTCTTTGCCAAAGGCTCTACAGCTTCCTTTAAAACACCAAATTTGGAAGTTCTTAAACCCGTTTGAATGTACGGATGAGATTTAGCTGAGATATCAGGATTAACACGGATAATACAGTTAGCTTTTATACCTAATTCCTTTGTAATCCCAATAATCCGATCAAGTTCTTCTCCTGATTCTATGTTGATAGAAAAAATATTTTCTTTAAGCGCAAGGTTAATTTCCTCTTTTGTTTTACCAACCCCTGAAAAAACTATATTTTCTGGTTTTGCCCCTGCTTTTAAACATTTTTTTAACTCATTTCCTGATACAACATCAAAGCCACTACCTAATTCAGATAGCATACTGAGAATGTGAATATTTGAGTTAGATTTAACTGAATAACAAATTTTGTCATTCTCTCCTACAGCAGAAAGATAGTTGTTTAGATTCTCCTTAAATTTTGAAGCTGAATATACATAGGCAGGAGTACCAAATTTTTTAGCAATTTCTTCGAGTGAAACATTATCGATAAAAAGATTTCCCTCTTGCCTATTAAGACCTTTCATCAAAAGACCCCTTACAAAAAATGTCGGCTTCAGGAAGTTTGAGTGGTCCCTTATGTCCACATCCAGTTATTAAAATTAAAGATAAAACTGGAGCTAAGAGGAATAGCTTTTTTAATTTTTCTGTCAAATCTACCTCCTTTAGTTCAAATCTAAATTTTTAATTATTAAACTTGTGGGCTCTTCTCTGTTTACAGTGTAAAAGTGAATTCCAGGAGCTCCACACTTAAGGAGCTTCTCACAAAGGTCAATAACGACTTCAATGCCATACTTTACCTGATCGTTACTATTTGAATATTGTTCCATACCTTCCTTTAACCATTGAGGAACATTTGCAGAACAATTAGTAGCCATTCGAATTAATGCTTCAAAGTCGTGAATGGGCATGATTCCTGGGGTTATTGGGATGGAAACCTTCTCTTTTTCACATTTCTCCATAAAATCATAGTAAGCGCTTTCCTCGAAGAAGAATTGAGTTATGGCTCCATCAGCACCTGCATTAACCTTATCTAAGAAATTTTTAAAATCAGAATTCTCTGATTCAGCATCAGGGTGAATTTCTGGGTATGCAGCTATTTCTATAGAAAAATCCTCTTCTATTGTTTTGACAAATTTTATTAAATCAAGTGCATAAGGGAAATCACCAAAACCACCAATACCTGAAGGCAAGTCTCCTCTAAGGGCAACAATTTTTTTGAAACCATTCACTCTATATTGACTTAATATTTCTTTTATAAGTTCCTTAGATGCCCCTATACCAGATAAATGAGGGCAAGCTTGTGCTCCTGTATCTTTGATTAAAATACAAGTTTCAAGAGTTCCTTCCCTGGTTGACCCCCCGGCACCAAAAGTAACTGAAAAGTACTCAGGGGAGAAGCTGCTCAATTTTTTAGTAATTTTGAGAAGTTTCTCTTTACCCAGGTCAGTTTTTGGAGGGAAAAATTCAAAACTCGTATTCATAGAGTCTTTCCATAACTTATTCCAGATTAGTATTTGTAGATATCAGACTTAAATGGTCCTTCTGTTGAAACATTTATATAGTCGGCCTGTTCTTTCGACAATTTTGTTATGATTCCACCAAAACCTTCAACCATATAGCTCGCCACTTGTTCATCCAACTTTTTGGGGAGAACTTTGACTTTTATGAGATCCTTTTTAGCCTCATCATCATTTAAGGTTGCAAATTTTTTCTCGTATAAATACATCTGAGCCAATACTTGGTTAGAAAAAGACCCATCCATAATACGTGAAGGGTGTCCGGTGGCATTTCCCAGATTAACGAGCCTTCCTTCAGATAACAAAATTAAATAATCATCACTTTCTAAATTTGGTTGCGCTCCCGACCTAGTGTCTCTAAAGACTTTATGGACTTGTGGCTTCACTTCTTCCCAAGCCCACTCGTCACGCATATATTGCGTATCTATTTCAGTATCGAAATGACCAATATTACAAACTATGGCTCCTTTCTTAAGAGCTTTTAGCATGTGTCTATCGCATACCTTATAGTTTCCTGTAGCAGTAACCAATAAATCTATGTCTTCTAGAAGATCTGTATTTACCGAGTCAGGGTTGTCTGTATTTTCTCCATTTTTATATGGCGAGACTACTTCATATCCATCCATACAGGCTTGCATTGCACATATTGGGTCAATTTCACTTACCTTAACAATCATGGCTTCTTGTTTTAAGCTTTGAGCAGATCCTTTCCCGACATCACCATAACCTATTACAAGTGCTTTTCTCCCACCCAAAAACATATCTGTGCCTCTTTTTATCCCATCATTAAGGCTATGGCGTGTTCCATATTTGTTGTCATTCTTAGATTTAGTTACTGAATCATTCACATTAATCGCGGGAACCTTTAATTTATTCTGTTTAATCAATTCGTGAAGTCTAACTATACCCGTAGTTGTTTCTTCAGTAATTCCATGAATTTTTTCTAGGATTTCTGGATACTTATCATGGGTCATGGCAGTTAAATCTCCACCGTCATCTAAAATCATATTCGCATCCCAAGGTTCACCTTCTTTCAGAATTGTTTGTTCTATACACCAATTAAACTCTTCTTCTGTCTGGTCTTTCCATGCAAACACAGGAATTCCAGATTTTGCTATGGCAGCTGCAGCATGATCTTGCGTTGAAAAGACGTTGCAACCTGACCATCTAACTTCAGCACCCAGACTAGTAAGAGTTTCAATCAAAACCGCCGTTTGTATAGTCATGTGTATGCATCCTAATATTTTTGCACCTTTTAAAGGCTTTTCTACGGCATATCTTTCTCTTAATTTCATTAAAGCAGGCATTTCTGATTGAGCTATTAAAATTTCATTTCTTCCCCACTCCGCCAGAGAAATGTCTGCAATTTTGAAGTCTTGTTTTTCGTTTGTCATTCTCTTATCTTAGTAGTTAAAAA
This sequence comes from SAR86 cluster bacterium, assembly GCA_022447065.1. Lineage (GTDB taxonomy): Bacteria > Pseudomonadota > Gammaproteobacteria > Magnimaribacterales > Magnimaribacteraceae > AEGEAN-183. The sequence goes on from JAKUUM010000009.1 coordinate 8,516, forward strand.
GCTTTTAAAGATTCTACTTTATCAGTCTTTTCCCATGAAAAAGTTTCCTCCTCTCTACCAAAATGACCGTAGGCCGCAGTTAATTGATAGATAGGTCTTTTTAAATCTAACATTTCTATCAATTGCTTAGGTCTAAGGTTAAAATTTTCTCTTATTAAATCAGCTATTTTTTCTTCTCTCAGTGTTGCAGTCCCAAAAGTATTTATGCTTATTGAAGTTGGTTCTGCTACCCCAATAGCATAAGAGATTTGTATTTCACATTTTTCAGCAAGACCCGCAGCTACAATATTTTTTGCAACATAACGAGCAGCGTATGCTGCAGAGCGGTCAACCTTCGAAGGATCTTTCCCTGAAAAGGCACCTCCTCCATGTCTAGCCATACCCCCATAAGTGTCAACAACAATTTTTCTTCCAGTAAGTCCGCAATCTCCCACAGGACCGCCAATCTCAAATTTTCCAGTAGGATTTATAAAAAATTTTGTCTCTTTGTTTAGCCAGTTTTGAGGAAGAATAGGCTGTATTATTTCTTCCATAACAGCTTCCTTAAGGTCTTTCTGAGAAATTTCAGGGTCGTGCTGGGTAGAAAGTACAACCGCAGAAATGGATTCTGGTTTGCCGTTTTTTCCGTAAACAAAACTTACTTGGCTTTTTGCATCTGGTCTTAACCAGTTTAGTTTTCCCGATTTTCTAATGAAGGCTTGCTGCTCAACAAGTCTATGAGAATAAGTTATTGGAGCTGGCATTAAAACTTCGGTCTCGTTAGTAGCATAACCAAACATAAGACCCTGATCTCCTGCCCCTTGTTCTTTGTCTTCCCCTTCTCCTTCATTCACTCCTTGTGCAATATTGGTTGATTGTTCCCCAATAATATTAATTATTTCGCAAGTATTACCATCACATCCAACAGATATATCATCATATCCGATATCACAAATTACTTTTCTGATAACAGCTTCTAGATCAGGATTAGACTTACTTGTAATTTCTCCAGCAAGAATCACTAGGTTGTCCTTGATCAAAGTCTCACAAGCAACTCTTGATTCAGGATCATCTTTCAACATTGAATCAAGAACGGCATCAGAAATTTGATCTGCCATTTTATCAGGATGGCCTTCAGAAACTGATTCTGAAGTAAAAATCTTATATTCAGACATAATATTAAATTGTCTCAGAATTAAAAAAGGATCGGCATTCTACCCTTAATTTACAGTTTTTATCCAATTTTAGAACATGAAATGTGTACACTTTTTTTATAATCAGAGAAAATAGTAATCCTAAGAGGTTTCAAATGATTAAAAGTATAGAATTAGCAAATGCAATCAGGGTCCTATCCATGGACGCCGTTGAGAAGGCTAAATCTGGCCATCCTGGTATGCCTATGGGTATGGCAGATATAGCTGAAGTCCTTTGGAGGGGTCATCTACGACACAATCCTAATAATCCAGGCTGGCCAAATAGAGATAGATTTGTTCTGTCTAACGGGCATGGCAGCATGCTGCTCTATTCTCTTCTCCATTTAACTGGTTATGACCTTTCAATCGAAGAAATCAAAAATTTTAGACAGTTTGGATCAAAGACCCCAGGTCACCCTGAATTTGGCGTGACCCCTGGAGTAGAAGCAACAACTGGACCTCTTGGTCAGGGTTTGGCCAATGCAGTTGGAATGGCAATTGCTGAGAAAATCCTAGCAGAAAGATTTAATGAAGATGATTTTCCAGTTATGGACCACATGACTTACGTTTTTTCTGGGGACGGATGTTTAATGGAAGGGATATCTCATGAAGCCTGTTCGCTTGCTGGAACCTTGAAGCTAGGAAAACTTATGGTCTTTTATGACGATAATGATATATCTATAGACGGTGAAGTTTCAGGGTGGTTTACAGAAGATATACCTAAAAGATTTGAATCTTATGGTTGGCACGTTATTCCAAATGTAGATGGTCATAAATCAAATCAAATTGAGAAAGCCATTAGAAAGGCTAAAGAAAATCTTGATAAACCCACAATAATTTGTTGTAAAACTAAGATAGGTAAAGGATCGCCTAATAAAGCAGGAACAGCTGCTGCTCACGGGTTGGCGTTGGGAGAAGAAGAGATAAACTTAACTAGAAAAGAATTAAATTGGAGTCACCCACCCTTTACTATCCCAGAAGAAATTTACGTGGGCTGGGATTCAAAAGAATCAGGAAAAGCGTATGAGGAAAAGTGGAACCTATTGTTAGAGAGATATGAAAAAGAATATCCGGAGCCTGCCAAAGAACTGAACAGAGTGTTATCTAATGCTCTACCACAAAATTTTGAAAATGAAATTGATCAATACATTACTTCCTTACAGTCAGAGCAAGCTGACATTGCCACGAGGAAATCTTCGGAAATAGTTCTTAATTTTTTAGGACCTTTACTACCAGAACTTCTAGGAGGCTCAGCGGATCTAAGCGGCTCAAACAATACTAGGTGGGTAGGAACGAAGCCAATTACTGGAAGCATGCCAGGGGGTAACTATCTTTATTACGGAGTGAGAGAGTTTGCAATGACCGCCATAGTTAACGGACTAGTTTTACATGGCGGCATCAAACCTTATGCAGGCACTTTTCTCACTTTCTTAGATTATGCAAGAAATGCAGTGAGAATGTCTGCTTTAATGCGATTGCCTTCAATATTTATTTACTCTCATGACTCCATTGGTTTGGGAGAAGATGGTCCAACTCATCAACCTATAGAGCACCTAGCCAGTCTTAGATCAACTCCTAATCTAGAGACTTGGAGACCTTGCGATACAGTAGAAACTGCGGTTTCTTGGAAATCAGCCCTATTCAACCAGAATTCTCCTACTGCCATCATTCTTTCTAGACAGGATCTTAAGTCACAAGAAAGAAAAGAAAACCAGATAAGCTTGATTGAAAGAGGAGGCTACATTCTTCATGAGCCTAAAAAAGAACCAGATTTAGTTATTATTTCGACAGGATCTGAAATCGGGGCAGTAATGGATGCCGTAAAAGAAATAAATTCAAAAAGAAATATCAGAGTAGTTTCCATGCCCTGTACAGAGAGATTTGATAATCAGGACGAATCTTATAAAGAAGATGTTTTAGGCAAAACCATTCCACGAATGGCAGTAGAAGCCTCTCACGAAGATTGGTGGAAAAAATATGTAGGTAAAAAAGGAAGAGTAGTTGGAATGAAGACATTTGGGGAATCAGCCCCAGGGGGCGTTCTTCAAAAACATTTTGGGTTTGATAAAGAAAGCATTATAAAAGTTATAGATTCAATAATTTAAGGATTATGCAACTCAAATATTTAACAGATTATAAGCTTTCTGGTAGAAAGGTTATGTTGAGGGTTGACTTCAACGTACCCCTTAAAGATGGACACATAGTTAATGAGGAGAGAATTGATAGATCTCTTCCAACTATTCAACACATCCTAAACGAAGGAGCAAGCTTAATTATAGTTAGTCATCTGGGTAGACCAGAGGAGACAAATGAAGTCCAGAAAGAATTTAGCTTAAAGCCGATAGCACTATCTTTAGAAAAAAAATTAAAAATGCCAGTGGACTTAAAACGTGATCTTTCTAGCATTAAACAAAGCTCTGAAGATTTATTGATGTTGGAAAATATACGTTTTTTTAAAGGTGAAAAGAGTAATGATTCCAATTTGGCCAAAGATCTTGCAGGTCTTTGTGATATTTTTGTAATGGATGCTTTTGCTACTGCACATAGAGCACATGCTTCGACCACCGCGATATTAGACTTCGTAGATCAGGCTTGTGCAGGGCTCTTAATCAAACAAGAATTGCAAGCTCTTGATAGGATTGACAATGCAGAAAAGCCGATCGTCATAGTTCTGGGCGGTGCAAAAATTTCAACTAAATTACCTTTAATTAATGCCCTGTTAGACAAAGTCGATCATTTGATACTTGGAGGAGGTATAGCAAATACATGTATTGCAGCTCAGGGTCTAGAAATAGGTAAATCTTTAATTGAATCCTCGTTGGTAAGCGAAGTTAAAAGTTTAATTAACGAAGATAATGTGATTCTTCCATCAAGAGTGTTGGTAGCTGAGAACAAAGAAGCTGAAGCCAGAGAAGTAGATATAGACTCCTTGACAAAAAATGATGCAATATTTGATGTTTCGCCTACTTTTATCCATTCTTTACAAAAGATTTTTAACGAAGCAGCAACCATTGTCTGGAACGGCCCTATGGGATTATTTGAGCAAGATCAGTTCTCATTGGGTACCCAGGCTGTTGCAAACTTAATAGCTCGATCGGAAGCTTATTCTATAATCGGAGGTGGAGATACCATATCAGCAGCTTCTATGTCAGGTGTGTTGGATTCTATAAATTATATTTCAACGGCTGGTGGAGCCTTGTTGGAGTATCTAGCAGGAAAGTCTTTACCTGCTCTTGCAGCATTGCAGAAGAAAGCTCTTGAAAGGGTAGATAATGGCGCTTAGGATAAATTAAGAACTTGTGGGAGATTTAAATGGCATTAAATAATTTAGAAGATATAGCTGCTTTTATAGTATCTAATGGGAAAGGAATTCTTGCCGCTGATGAGAGTAATGGCACGATGGGTAAAAGGCTTCAGGCCATAGACACTCAATCAACACAAACTATTAGAAGGGACTATCGAGAAATGCTTTTTAGAGCTGATGGCATTAAGAATAACATTGGCGGGGTGATTTTATTTGATGAAACCATTAGACAAAAAGCAAAAGATGGCACGCCTCTTATTGATGTCATAACTAGTCAAGGTGCATTGCCCGGCATAAAAGTAGACAAAGGATTGAAACCCCTCGAAGGCTCCCCTGAAGAAAGTATTACTCAGGGCCTTGATGATCTTGATGATCGATGTAATGAATATCAAAGAATAGGAGCGAAATTTGCTAAATGGCGAGCAGTTATAAAGATAGGCGAAAAAATTCCTACGGATCAATGCATTAATGAAAATATGCAGGCCTTGGCCGAATACGCAAAAATAGTTCAAAACAATGATATGGTGCCTATAGTAGAACCCGAAGTCTTAATAGAGGGTAATCATTCCATTGAGAGATGTTTTGAGGTAAGTGAAACAACTCTAAGCACTCTATTCAATTGCTTAAATAGCAATAGAGTTAATATACAGGCTACCATTCTTAAGCCGAGCATGGTTACTTCTGGGTCTGAAGCCGAAAGTCAAGCTAGTGTTAATGAAGTTGCGGAGCAGACATTAAGATGTTGTTTGGCCAATATTCCTCCAGAACTACCGGGCATTACTTTCTTATCGGGTGGACAGTCTGACATCGATGCTACCGCACATCTAGATGCCATGAATAAAATAGGTGGGTTTAATTGGAAGCTAAGTTTTTCATATGGTCGTGCTTTGCAACAACCGGCTTTAAAAGCCTGGCTTGGGAAAAATGAAAATGTAGTAGCAGCACAACAAGCTCTGTCGCATAGGGCCCTTATGAACAAAAAGGCAGCTCTTGGGGAATGGAATTCGAGTCTGGAAGAATCATCTGCTTAACTCATTGAAGTTACTAGCCCAAAGAGTCCTAAACTCTTCTTTGAAGGTAAATCAGGAAGAAGTTGCTTCCATAGGCAGAGGTATTCTTGCTTTAGTGGGGTTTGAAAAAAATGATACTTCTTCAGATTGCCGACGTATTGTTAAAAAGCTTCTCAGCTACAGAATGTTTCCAGACAAAACAGGCAAGATGGAAAGAAGTGTTTTGGATATCAACGGAGATATTTTACTAGTGCCACAAGTGACACTTGCTTTGGAAACAAGAAAAGGAGCAAGGCCAAGTTTTTCTGAAGCCGCTAATGCTGATCTAGGAAAAAAACTTTTTGATGTCTTATCTCAAGAAATTTCAAAGCACCAAGGTAAATTGAAACTCGGTATTTTCGGAGCAGATATGCAAATAAGCTTAGTTAATGATGGTCCAGTAACCTTTTATTTCCAGAGTAAGTGAATTATTCTGAAACTTCTTTTTTTGTTCGTGACTCTCTTTTTTGAGAAATCCGGCTAAACAAAAGGCCTATCTCAAATAAAAACCATGCTGGAATAGCTAAAAGAGTTTGGGATATAACATCGGGAGGTGTAAGAAGCATACCAAGAACAAAACAACTCACTATTACATAAGGTCGTTTCTCAGCTAAACTTTCGGGAGTAGTAATCCCAGCCCAAATGAGTAAAAAAATTAAAACAGGTATTTCAAAAACAATAGCAAAAGCTAGGAAAATAGCGAGAATAAAATCAAGATAACTAGCAATATCCGTCATTACCTTTACTCCTTCTGGAGTGACTGAGGTAAAAAATCCAAAAACAAGAGGAAATACTAAGAAATAGGCAAAAAGAATGCCCAGATAAAAAAGGAGAATGCTGGAAAGAATTAATCCTAAAGCGAATTTTTTTTCATTTTTATACATACCTGGAGCTATAAATCCCCATATTTCTGAAAAGAAATAAGGAATAGAAATCATCAAAGATAAGTAAAAAGAAAGTTTTAAAGGCGACAGAAAAGGGGAGGCAACCTGCGTAGCTATCATTGAGCTATTTTCCGGCATCAAAGCTTGTAAGGGGGTAGAAGCCAATTCATATATTTCATTAGAGAAAAAAATCAAAGGTAAAAAAATAACTAATACGGCAAAAAAGGATCTGATTAATCTTAATCTTAGCTCTTTAAGATGATCTAAGAATGTCAATTTACTTTCTTTCACTCTTTATAGATTGTTTCTATTTCTTTGAAGGCTTTTTAGGTTTTTGTGTTTCTTTTAAGTTTTCCATAATTTTCTCATTATGAAGATCCTGCCTTATTTCATCCATACCAACGCTCCTTTCAAGCTGAGATCTGGTTTGATTGAGATAAGATCTAATGGTCCTAAAGCCTTTAGTTAAACTTTTTAGTAACTGGGGCAGTTTGTCAGGACCGACTACCACGAGCCCCACAAATAAAATTACAAGTAGTTCTGGAAAACCAATATCAAACATGCAGGTTAATTTTACTTATCCGCTTGGTTCTGATCTTCTTCTTTATCGTCTACAGCCTTTCTGAAACTCTTTAAAAAATTACCCATTTCAGAACCTAAATTCTTAAGTCGCTTCGGTCCTAATAATAATAAAATTATTGCGAGAACAATTAGTAACTGCCATAAACTTATTCCACCTAAACCCATTTCACTCTCCTACTAAATCGTTTATCTCTACTAGAACTTTGTCTAGCCTGTTGAATGCTTTGTTATTCATATTTAATTACTATTTTATAGTCCAGGATAAGAAAAAAGAAAAAAACACGACTAAAGATATAAATATAAGAATTTTTATACCCCTCCTCTCTCTGTTCAGAGTAGATATAAGTTCTTTGTGCCTCTTCTCACTTTCTTTCTGGTAATCTTCAATTTTATTAATCTGATCTAGAACATTTTCAGCAACTTCAGGAAGTTTTCTTGCCTTTTCAATCCAATGCCCAGCATTCTTTCTAGCCCAAGCTTCTAATTTTTTGGGATTGTATCTATCTGCTATCCACTCTTGTAAAAAGGGTTTAGCAATAGACCAAAAATCTAATTTAGGATAGAGCTGTTTGCCGAGACCTTCAATATTGATTAGAGTTTTTTGAAGCAGCATTAAGGAAGGCTGCATATGCAAATTAAATCTCCTGGCTGAGTCGAATATATGCAACAGTAATTGACCAAATTGAATTTTTTCCAACGGTTGTTCAAACATCGGCTCACAAGCTGATCTGATGGTTCTTTCTAGATCGTTTGGTCTTGTTTTGGGGTCTACCCAGCCTGAATCAATCAGAATATTGGAAACCTCCAAGAAGTTTCGACCAATTACAGACAATAACATTTTGCCAATCTGAAATTGTTCTTCTTCACTTAGCGAACCTACGATTGCGTAGTCAACAGCTACATAAGATGGGTTTGAAGGATCATCTGCGTTGACAAAAATATTTCCTGGGTGCATATCAGCGTGAAAGAAGTTATCGATAAAAACTTGTTTCAAAAATATTTCCACTCCTCTCTCTGAAAGCAATCTTAAATTTACGCCCTTTTTCTGTAGAGAGCTCAAGTCGTCTACTGGAACCCCTGAAACTCTTTCCATAACTAAGACATTTTTAGTCGAGTGTTCTAAATACACTTCAGGAACATAAAGTAACTGGTTATCTTTGAAGTTCCTCTTAGTTTGCCTCATGTTAGAAGCTTCTACGCGCATATCTAATTCTGTTTTAATAACAGCTTCATACTCTTCTACTAACTCCAGGAGCCTTAATCTTTTGGCATCAGTAAAATGTTTTTCAGCTTTTCTAGCCAATCTTTTCATTAAGGATATATCTCTTTCTATTGCTTTAAGAATGCCTGGTCTCACTACTTTTACGGCAACTTTGTGACCACCCTGTTTTAGAGTTGCTGGGTAAACTTGTGCAATCGAAGCAGCTGCTATTAATGTGCGATCAAAGTCTGAGAATATCTCGTCTACTTTAGACTGTAATTCTTCCTCAATAATACTAACTGCGAGATCAGTAGAAAAAGGAGGTAAATCGTCTTGAAGTCTCTGTAAGCTAGTTGCAATATCAGCGGAAATTAAATCGGGTCTAGTAGACAGAAGTTGTCCAAATTTAATAAAAATAGTTCCGGCTTCTTCTAGTGCTCTTCTTATTCTCTCTCCATTAGGTTTACTTGGTGAGTATAGCTTCCAAGGTGAGACATAAAGTAAGAAAGAAATCCATTTGCCCCTAAACCTATCTACTACTAGAACGTCAAGCCTAGCCTTTAAAAAAATATGCAGTATCTTTATAAGTCTTAAAAAATCACTCATAGTTTCTTGGGCTTGTCCCCAGTATGTATAGCTACCACTCCATTAGTTAAATTTTCATAGTTACATTCTTCAAAACCACACTCTTCAAACAGCTCTTTTAATTCATCCTGATTAGGGTGCATTCTTATTGATTCAGCAAGATATCGGTAGCTCTCTTCAGAACTTAATACTATTTCTCCTAACTTAGGTATGATTTCAAAGGAATATAAATCGTAAAATTCCCTGATTATTTCATTTGTTGGTTTTGAGAATTCAAGAACTATTAATCTTCCTCCTGGCTTTAAGCATTGCAAAATAGAACGTAAAGTTTTTTTCTTGTCAGTAACATTTCGCAAGCCAAATGCAATCGAAATCAAGTCAAAAGTATCTTTTTTAAATGGAAGAAGCTGAGCGTCGATTTGTGCAGAATTAAAATTAGTAACACCAGAATCTATGAGCTTATCTCTTCCTGAAACAAGCATATTTTCATTAATGTCCGAAAGAATAACCAGACCCTCTTTGCTTATCTTTGGAACCATCAACCTTACCATGTCCCCAGTTCCTCCTGCCAAATCTAATATGTATGAGTTAGGTCTAATTTCAGACATCTCCACCGCTATTCTTTTCCAAATCCTATGGATCCCAAACGACATCAAGTCATTCATCAAATCGTAGCCTTCAACCACACTGTCAAAGACTTCCCTAACTTTCTTAGATTTCAAATCAGAGTCAATTTGCTCAAATCCAAAGTGGGTCTTTATTTTTGGGCTCTTAATGTTCATTCAATACATACTTCTTGTTTGTTACAGCATTCAGCTTATTTAAAAAATAATTTGCTTTATAAATCCCAAAACGATCATACCACCACCTTCATGAGACAGAAAAAGAGCTGATAGTGATAGCTATATAACTAAGAATTAAGAGGTTTTGGTATCTTTGCTTATTCTTCTTCGCCCCCATGATGAGTTATTATACTTTTCACTTAAAATTGAAAACAGTTTATGACTGATACCAAACCACATCCTCCCCTTATTTGGCTTGACCTAGAAATGAGTGGTTTAGACCCTGATTCTGAGAGAATAATTGAAATTGCGACTATAGTAACTAGTGCGGATCTAGAAGAAATTAAAGAAGGGCCAAACCTTGTAATTAAACAACCTCAAGAATTCATTATTGGAATGGACGAATGGAACACAAATCAACATACCAAATCTGGACTTATAGATTGTCTTAAAGTTACCCAAATTTCTGAAGCTGAAGCAGAAAAACAAACTTTAGTTTTTTTAGCTAAACATACACAAAAAGGCAAATCCCCTCTTTGCGGAAATACAATTTCTCATGATAGAAGGTTTCTAGTTAGATATATGCCTGAATTGGCAAGCTTTTTTCATTATAGAAATGTAGACGTAAGTTCAATTAAAGAGCTTGTTAAAAGATGGAAACCTGAATTAGCTAAAGGCTTAGAAAAAAACGGTACACACAGAGCAATGGCAGATGTTTATGAATCTATAAAGGAATTAAAATTTTATAAAGAAAATTTTTTTCAGTTATAAAGATATTATTAGGAATCTTTCTTTGATCCCCCGTCAATAATTGGAGTAGGAAGAGGCATAACATTACTCATTTTACTTTTAGTTATTTTTGCACTACCCTTTTTATCTACTTCGTCTATTCTCAAGATCGAGTTAATTGGAATGTAGCTTCTATTCACACCTTTAAACTCAGTTTTAAGCTTTTCTTCACTTGTATCGACGACAATTAGTGATTTTTGATCAAATATATAATCTTCAACTTCTATAAAGCCATACATATCACTCTGATAGATAGATTTAGCATAAACCTCATATATCTCACCACTCTGTAAAAATACTATTTTGTAGATTCCCTTTTTAGACATTACAATCTCGTCCTCCTTATAATATATATATATAAGATTGTATGGGCAAAAATTTATACATCAAGACCCAAGGTTGCCAAATGAATGAATACGATTCTAATCGTATGAAGGATTTATTGGTTGAAAGCCATGGATTTTCTGTTGTAAATAATCCAGAAGAAGCAGATCTAATTTTGCTTAACACGTGCTCAATTAGAGAAAAAGCTCAAGAAAAAGTTTTTCATCAGCTTGGAAGGTGGAAAGATTTAAAAAAAAGAAATCCAAAATTAAAGATAGGAGTTGGAGGTTGTGTAGCAAGTCAAGAAGGTGAAAATATTGTTAAAAGAGCTCCATTCGTCGATTTGGTATTTGGACCCCAAACAATACATCGGGTACCTTCTCTGTATGATGCAGTAACTTCCACTGATAAATCACAGGTTGATATATCTTTTCCTAAAACTGAAAAGTTTGATGTTTTACCAAATCCATCCAGCGATGGACCATCCTCTTATGTTTCCATCATGGAAGGATGCAATAAATACTGTTCCTTTTGTGTGGTTCCACATACCAGGGGGCATGAGATAAGTAGACCTTTAGAAGATGTACTTAATGAAGTAAAAGGATTAGCTAAGGGTGGAGTGAGGGAGGTAATTTTTCTAGGGCAAAACGTAAATGCTTATAGAGACAGTAAGGATAAAACCAAAGGTTTGGGTCTCGCTAATCTGATCAAAAGTACGGCTTTAATAAAAGGAATTGATCGTATTAGGTTCACGACTTCTCATCCTTTTGAATTCGGAGAAGATTTAATTAATGTATACAGAGAAATTCCTGAGCTTGTAAGCCATGTTCATCTTCCTGTACAGAGCGGTTCAAACCAAATACTTCAAGCCATGAGAAGAAGGCATAGTATTGAGGAGTATTTAGAAATTATTAACAATTTAAGACAGATAAGACCGGATGTAAGTATTTCTTCTGATTTTATTGTTGGATTTCCTGGAGAAACAGATGAAGACTTCCAAAAGACACTTGCGTTGGTTAATCAGGTTGGTTTTGATGAGTCTTACAGCTTTATTTATAGCCCCAGACCTAATACCACTGCTAAAGATTTAGAAGATAATGTAAGTATAGATGAGAAGAAAAATAGGTTGGAACTCTTACAAAGTTCCCTCAAGAAAAGCGCTTTTAGAATAAGTAGAAGAATGGTTGGGAAATTAGAGAAATGTCTGGTAACAGGAGTTTCAAAAAAAGATCCTGGAGAGCTACAAGCCAGGACTGAAAATAATAAAGTTGTTAACTTTAATTCAGAAGGAAACAACCTGGTAGGAGAATTTCATATTTTAAAGATAGTTGAGGCTATGCCAAATTCCTTGAGGGGAGTTATATGTTAAATGGATAAAAGTTTAAAGTTTCAATTAGTTCCAGATGACCAGGAAAGAATTAATAGGCTTTGTGGTCCTACAAACTCAACCTTAAGACAGATTGAGGAATCTCTTAAAATTAAGATAAGCAACAGGGGTTCTCAATTTAAAGTCAAAGGTGACAACCAAGGAACAATAGCTGCAGAAATCGTTCTCAAAGGTATTTACAAGAGGTTAGAAAAAAAAAATATTGATATTCCTCCGGAAGAAATACATTTATATTTAAGGGAGGTTATGAATAACAACTCTTCAACTAAAGATGGAAACCATTCAAGTGAAGAAAACATTACTTTAAAAACCCCTAAATCATTAGTATCGACAAAAGGAGATAACCAAAAAAAATATCTAGATGTCATTAGTAAAAAAGAACTTATTTTTGGAATTGGGCCAGCAGGAACTGGAAAAACTTACTTGGCAGTAGCAGCTGCTGTAAATGAACTGGTTACTGGAAGAGTAGAAAAGGTTGTAGTTACTCGGCCTGCAGTAGAGGCAGGAGAAAAGCTTGGTTTTCTCCCTGGCGACGTAAGTCAAAAAGTGGATCCTTATTTAAGACCTTTATACGACGCCCTATTTCAGACCCTAGGCTTTAAAGAAACATATAAGCTAATTGAAGATAATGTGATAGAAATTGCCCCATTGGCTTTTATGCGAGGCCGTACTTTAAACAAATCTTTCATAATTCTTGATGAAGCACAAAATACCACTCAAGCACAAATGAAGATGTTTTTAACAAGATTTGGATATGGATCGAAAGTTGTAGTTACAGGAGACTTAACTCAGATAGACCTGCCAAAGGATTTAAGCTCTGGTTTAATACACGCCTTAGATATTTTGGGTGAAATTGAAGATGTTGGTCTGGTTAGATTTACCTCTAAGGATGTAGCAAGACATTCACTAGTTGAGAAGATAGTAGAAGCGTACGAGAAATTTGAAGTACGATGAAGTTTCATCTTAACGATATTCTTATCAGTAAAGATGAAGGCATTGACCTTAAAATTAAAAAGTCTGATTTTTTTAAATGCATTAATTACATTAATGAAGAAACTGAGACCTGTAAAGCCAAAAATTCAAATTTAACAGTTTCAGTTAAATTTATTACTTCTCAAAATATGAAAAAACTTAATTCTTCTTATTCTGGGATCAACAAAGCAACTAATGTTTTATCTTTTTTACCTGACTTAAATGAAACAGATGAAAATAATAATTTAGTAGGAGATGTTGCTCTTTGTTTAGATGTCCTCAAAAACGAAGCTATTGAGCAGAATAAAAAAAGCCACGATCATCTCCTTCATCTATTTACTCATGGAGTGCTACATCTTTTAGGGTATCAGCATGACTCAAAAAAAAAAGCTGCTTTAATGGAATCTATTGAAAAAAGGGTTCTAAATAAATTAGGTATTGATGATCCATATCAAATAGAACTATGATTAGTACGTGTTTATAAATATAAGGCTTTAATGAACGAAGAGCCCCCTAGCGCATCAGTCGAACTCCAAAGGATTGGCCTAACAAAAAAAATTCAAGAAAAGATTAGAAAAATATATCAAAACCTTTCTTATAAGCCCAAAAACAAACAAGAGGTAGCTGGATCTATACGTGATTCAAGCGATAGAGGAGTGCTGGAAAAAGCAACTTTAAGAATGATGGAAGGTGCTCTAAAAGTTTCTACTTCTCGGGTTAGAGATATTATGATCCCTAGACCTCAAATAATATCTGTTGGTTCCAATGAGTCTTCGGAAGATTTTCTTCCAAGAATAATAAAGTCAAGACATTCTAGATTTCCTGTAATTGACAAAAAAACTGATGAAATTGAAGGGATTTTACTTGCAAAAGATTTACTACCCCCCCTCTCATCTAAAAATAAACACAATCTAGATCTGAATAATTTACTTAGACCTGCCGTTTTAATTCCTGAAAGTAAAAAATTAAATACACTTTTAGATGAATTCAGATCTGGCAGGAACCATATGGCTATAGTAATGGACGAATATGGGGGTATCACGGGTTTAGTAACAATTGAAGATGTACTTGAAGAAATTGTTGGAGAAATCGAGGACGAACATGACGATATGCAAGATCAACTAGTCAAACAATTATCAGATAATGAATTTTTAGTTTCTGCTCTTATACCAATTGAAGAGTTTAACGAAGAATTTGAGTCCACTTTGAGTGATAAAGATTTTGATACCTTAGGTGGGATTGTTACGCATCATTTTGCAAGATTCCCTAAGATCAATGATGCAATATCCATTGATAATCTGAGGTTCATTATTACTTCAACTGAGAAAAGAAGACTAAAGAAAATAAAAGTAATTAAATCTTAATAAACTCTTTGCTATAAGGAATCTCACATTTAAGATTATTAGTAAATGAAAAAGTATTTCTTGGCTCTTATTTGCGGATTGCTCTTTCCTTTTGGCTTTGCCCCTTTTGAGGCGTGGCCTGTAACAATTATTTCATTGTCCCTTTTGCTCTACCTGTTAAAACACGAAGAGTCTAAAGGATCTTTTTTAACTGGGTTAATTTACGGTATGGGGTTATGGGGCGTTGGTATTTCTTGGGTGTATGTGAGTATTCACTATCATGGAAATCAAGGAATAATAAGCTCTTTGTTTATTACTTTTGCTTTTGTAATCTTTCTTTCACTTTACATAGGTTTTACTACCTACTTATTTGCAATCTTTAAGACAAAGATAAATAGCTTAAATTATTTATTAATTTTTCCAGTAATTTGGGTATCTATAGAAGTTCTAAGGAGCAATTTTTTAACAGGCTTCCCTTGGTTAATAATTGGCACCTCCCTAGCAGGAACACCAATTGGTGGTTGGACACCTATTTTAGGTACTTATGGCAGTTCACTTGTTGTATTAATGATCTCAGGTTGCTTGCTATTAATTTATGAAAAGAGGAATAAACTTGATTTATACCCTACCCTATTAATTTTAATAATTTTAATTTCATCATTTACTCTTAATAAAATTAATTGGACCAATGAAATAACAAAAGTTACAACTTCAATATATCAACCTAACCTTACCTTACAAAAAAAATGGAGTTCTCAGGGCATCAAACATACTATGAGTTTAATTGGGGAAGCTATAACAAATGCAGAAGAAAATGAATTTATTTTCTTCCCTGAAACTGCTCTTATCTTAGAAAAAGAAGAGCTGGAACCGTGGCTAACTAATATTGAAAAACAGCTAAATGAAAAAAATATATCCCTGCTAAGTGGAATTATTGCTAAAGACCCTAATGAAATGGATTTAATAGAAAGGTTTAACCGAGTACGTGGCTTTGGACCCTTAAAAGGCCACTATGATAAGGTTCATCTTGTTCCCTTTGGAGAATATATTCCTTTCAAGAGCTATATAGGGAACATTTTGGACTTCATGGGAATAAACTTGATAAATACCCTTCCTGGGAAGGCTTTTACTACCTTAAGTAATGGTAATATAATTATTTCTCCCAGTATTTGCTATGAAATTGCTTTTAGTGATCTCGTCAGAAAGACTGCTAAAATAAGTAACTTACTGGTTACTATAAGCAACGATACATGGTTTGGTACTTCAATAGGTCCTGAACAACACCTGGAAATTGCTCAATCTAGGGCTTTAGAACACCAAAAAAGTTTAATAAGGGCAACTAACAGTGGAATAAGTGCAATAATTACAAGAAATGGAGAAATTGCTGAAAAGCAAGGTTATTTTGAAGATAAAGAGTTAAAAGCTGAGATTAAAATATATGAAGGTAGAACACCATTCTCAGTTGTTGGAAATTTTCTTATTTATGGTTATATAATTATTATATATATGTACCTTTTATATTTTAAAAGAACAATTGTTCGAAAATATTAATATAAAATATAAAATGAAACATAAATTTATAAAATTTTCAGCTTTATTAATGAGTCTCTTTCTATTCTCATGCACAGTGAGCTATGAAAAACCCAATTATAAGCTGATGTTTGATAATTTAGAAGATATTTCCAAGGATTACGTAAATCTAGATAAATTAATAGTAGTAAAGGTCAATACTCAGGAGTTATATTTTCTAAACAAAGGTGTTATTAAAGAAAAATTCTCCATATCTACTTCGTTGTATGGTACAGGTTCTGAAGTAAATAGCTATAAAACACCTCTAGGTAGGCATGTTATAGCAGAAAAGATAGGTAAAAACCTACCTTTTGGAGCTATTTTAAAGGGTAGAGAGTGGACAGGATCCATAGCAAATATAATAAAAGAACCTATAGATACAGAGTTTGATATCGTTACATCGAGGATTCTTTGGCTAAAGGGTTTAGAAGAAGGACTAAATTTAGGACCGGGTGTAGATTCCATGTCTAGATATATTTATATACATGGAACGGCTGAAGAGGGTCTAATAGGAAAACCTGCTTCTGATGGCTGCGTCAGAATGTATAATAGCGATGTGATTTATCTATTCAAAAAAGTTGACACCAACACACAAGTTTGGATTCTTTAGGAAGGAGACTATGAAAACTATAATACTTATTCTAAGCATTTTCTTATTTAACACTTTATTAGCAACTTGCCCTGAAGTTCTTAATCATGAAGTAAGGGTTTTAGATTCAAAAGAGGTTAAAAATCTCTGTGAGTACCAAGATAAAGTTGTTTTAGCAGTAAATGTTGCAAGCAGGTGTGGTTACACACCTCAATACAAAGGTTTGCAGAACTTATATAAAGATTTACAAGATAAAGATTTCGTTATACTTGGCTTTCCTTCAAGAGATTTTATGCGGCAAGAATTTAGTGATGAATCTAAAGTCAAAGAGTTTTGCAGCACTGTATATGGAGTTACTTTTCCAATGTTTGCAACTTCCCCAGTAAAAGGTAATAAAGCCAATGATTTTTTTAAGGGGCTGATTAAAAGAACTGGCGTAGAACCAGGTTGGAACTTTCATAAATACCTTATAGATAAACAGGGATTAGTTAAAAGTTTTAACACCAAAGTAGAGCCTGGTAGCCGAGAGCTTTTGGATTCTATAGAATCTCTTTTATAAGATTATAGTAAGTGCTTGCTTACTTTTATAAGCTTTTAAATAGATATTTCTTCAACAGATTGATCAGTTGCTTTTAATATAATATCGGCTGTCCTAAGAGCGAAAATTCCATTCTCAACAACACCAGGAATATTATTGATTAATTGTTCCATTTCATAAGGAACTTTTATATCTAAGTGATGAACATCAATTATTTGATTTCCATTATCTGTTACAAAGTTGTTTCTCAGGACAGGTCTACCACCCATTTTTAATATTTCTCTTGAAATAGCACTTCTAGCGAATTCAATTACTTCAATAGGTAGTGGGAAGCTTCCAAGGACTTCAGAGTATTTTGTATCATCAACAATACATATAAATTTCTTTGACGAGTTGGCTAGTATTTTTTCTCTTGTAAGAGCACCTCCTCCACCTTTAATGAGCTCCTTTCTACTATTGAATTCATCCGCCCCATCAATATAGTAGTCAATTTGGTGTACTTCATTTAATTCAAGTATATCTATGCCCGAATCAGTTAAATTCTTTTTTGAAGCTTCAGAACTACAAATAGCCCCTTTGATGTCTAATTTTTTATTGTTTAATATCTCAATGAAATAATTTGTTGTTGAACCTGTTCCAATACCAATTACAGAGTCTTTATGTAAACCAGTTTTAATAATTTCGTATGCTTTTTCTGCTGACAGCCTCTTTTTATCTTCTTGTTCCATTAAATTAGATATTTTCCGTGCCAATAAATACTTGCTAAGTATAATAGCGCTCCCTTTAATTAGGGAGATAATTAAAATAATGAAATTAGTCAAATCAAAAAAATATTTAAAGAAAGTAATAGAGAGCAATGTTTATGATGTAGCTATTTCTACACCTTTATCTCATGTTCGTTTTCTTTCAAAAGAAATAGAGAATAATGTTTTACTGAAAAGGGAAGATCTCCAGCCCATATTTTCATTTAAATTAAGAGGAGCTTATAACAAAATTTCATTACTTAAGAAAAAAGGAGGAATTGAAAGAGTCGTCACAGCTTCTGCAGGTAATCATGCCCAAGGAGTTGCTTTTGCTTCAAAAAAATTGAAGCTAAAAGCAACTATAGTTATGCCGGTTACGACACCAACCATAAAAGTAAGAGCTGTAAAAAACTTAGGGGCTAAAGTAGTTCTTATTGGTGACACTTATGATGAGGCTTTTGACCACGCGATTTCATTGTCAAAAAAACCAAAAGTAGCTTTTGTTCACCCTTATGATGATCCTGATGTTATAGCTGGCCAAGGGACCATTGGAAAAGAGATTCTAGATGAATGCTCAGGAAATTTAGAAGCTATATTTGTTCCAGTTGGAGGGGGAGGGCTTTTAGCTGGAATAGGAGCTTATGTTAAATGCCTGAGGCCAGAGATCAAAATAGTTGGAGTAGAGCCTGAAGATGCTGCAGGACTAAGTGGGGCTATTAAAGCCAATAGAAGGGTTTCATTAAAAGAAGTAGGGCTCTTCGTAGATGGCGTTGCAGTAAAACAAATAGGAAAAATAACTTTTCCGATAATTAAAGAGTGGGTGGATGAAGTAGTTACTGTTTCTATAGATGAAATTTGTGCCGCAGTTGAAGATATTTTTCAAGAAACAAGAACAATTGCTGAACCAGCTGGAGCTTTATCTTTAGCAGGGTTGAAGAAGTTAACTAAAACTAAGGGCTGGAAAGGTAAGAACTTAATCGCTATTAATTCTGGTGCTAATCTTAATTTTGATCGTCTTTCTCATATTGTTGAAAGGGTCCAACTTGGAGAAAAGAAAGAAGCGCTTTTAAGTGTTTGCATACCAGAAGCAAAAGGTAGCTTTAGAAGATTCTGTAAGGATTTAGGTAAACGAATGATAACTGAGTTTAACTACCGCATTGATGATGAAGAAGAAGCTAATATCTTTGTAGCTTGCAGAGTAAATCAAGGGCCTAAAGAAAAAAATAAATTTATAAAAGACTTAAGAAAGAAAGGTTATTCTCCAAAAGACCTGTCAGATAATGAAATGGCTAAATTACATGTGAAACACATGGTGGGAGGAAGAGCTCCAAAAAGTATCAGATCTTACGGGGAACAAATATTTAGAGTTGAATTCCCAGAAAGACCAGGAGCTTTAATGGACTTTTTAAACTCATTGGGCGATAAGTGGAATATCACATTATTTCATTATAGAAACCAAGGCTCAGATTATGGAAGGGTTCTAGTGGGTTTTCAAGCCAATGCAAAAGAAACAGCAAAGTTAACAAAACATATTTCTAAAACAGGCTTCCCTTTTTGGGATGAATCTAAAAACTCAGCTTACATGTCCTTCTTAGAATAACTTAGAATTTTTGAATACCTGAAGGAGTGATAACAGTGTTCATTATTAAATCATGATCTTCAGGGCAACAGCTTTCTGTTTTTTGAAAATCGTAAGAAAGACCCCATAACAGCGGGCAGTTTTTCATTTCTTTTATAGGAAAAGTTGAATCGTAATAACCGTTTCCCATGCCCAGCCTATAACCTTTATCATCAAAAGCTACTAAAGGTAAAATAACTAAATCTATTTCAGAATAATTAACAAAGATCTTATTTTTGGGTTCAAAAATGTTAAATTTATTTTTAGTTAAAGAAGAATCCGAGTGAAATTCAGCAAATCTCAATTTTCTTAAGTTTAAATCTGGATTAATTACTGGCACATAACATTGGATCAGGGATTTTAAAAGGTACTGAATAATTCCTTTGGTTGGAATCTCATTTCCTACAGAAATATAAAGGCCCACTTTATTTACATTGAGTGAACCAATAGCTTGAATAAAGAGAGAAGTAATTTTTTCTTCAGCTAGTTCAATGTCTTCTAAGGTGATTAAATCCCTTTCTTTAAGCTTTTCTTGTCTGAGGGAAGTTTTATAAGTCATGAAAAGGGAGCTTCCCGGAGTACCGTTGCCGATGTAGCCCTGAACCGTGAAGTTCAAGGCGGTGATTTTGTTGGCCTATCAGGCTTCCTCAAGAAGGCTTGCTCAACAAGACTTTCCAAAATCTCCTGATTATTCAATAACGGCTCGAGGGTCTCATCAGCTATCAAATAGACCAGGAAGCAAAATCAAGTATAACTTATTAGTTGTCTATTTTAGATAGACTTTCAAGGTGTTTTTCTATCTCCAAAGCTAACTTTTTTAAACCAGATTTCTCTGCTGTAGCTTTATTAGATGAAGAAAGATTCTTTAAGTAATCATTGGTTATGTTTAAACCAGTAATAATTGCTGCTTTTCCTTCATCCAATTTAGAGTCTTTTTTGATATCTTTTAGTTTTTTATCAAAAAATTTAGCTGCATCCTTAACCTGATCACTCTCTTCTGGAGGACAAGAAATTTTATATTCCAAACCTAAAATTTTTACTTTTGTAATATTTATTTCCATCCGTCTTACTCACTTTCTTCTTTAAGACTGTTAATAAGTTTCTTAATTCTTTTTGCTGAAGAATCAAGGGTCTCAGAAAGTTTTTGCTCCCTTATTGCTAACTCAGTATTTTTTTTCAATAGATGCATATTAGATTCTTTTAGCTGTTGACTAAGCTTAATAAGATTTTTAACTTGAATTTCTAAATCCAAAAATTCTTTATCTGACATTTCACTCTCGATCTAAATTAAGTTTACCGTTGAAGGGTTTTCCTTGCCAGCAGGATTTCACTTGGTAGGATAAAAAAAGGAAAGTTATGTCAGAAAAAAGAATAGACTTTTTTGAGCGTAGAAAAAGGTTGTCCAGTCAACTTTTAGAAGACTCTATTGTTGTCGTTGCTTCTTCTTCTATAAAGTCTAGAAACTCAGATTCAGATTATCCTTTCAGACAAGATAGTAACTTCTATTATCTTTCTGGATTTAATGAACCTGAATCAATAATTGTTATAAGACCTTTTGCGGAGAACAAGAAGTTTGTTATTTTTTGTCGAGAAAGAGATTCATTAAGGGAGCAATGGGATGGATTTAGATCGGGGCAGGAAGGAGCAACTCAAAACTTTGGAGCAGACGAGGCGTATGGCATATCTCTTGTGGATCAAATAATGCCAGATCTTCTAGAAGGTGCTAGAAATATTTACTACTCTATGAGTTCACCTAATGGAATAAACATAAGATTACATAAATGGTTAGATCAAATCAGAGTTAATAAGCGTCAAGGTTCAGAGGTTCCAGAAAATTTACTGTCTCTTGATTCCATCTTAGATGAATTAAGACTTGTGAAAACAGAAGAGGAGCTTTTTTTCATGAAAAAGGCGGGAGAGATTACCTGTGGAGCCCACATCAGGGCTATGAAAAGTGTTAGTCCAGGGATGTATGAGTACCAGCTGGAGGCTGAATACCTTCATGCTTTTATAAATGAAGGAGCAAGATTTCCTGCTTATAATTCTATTGTAGGCGGAGGAAATAACGCCTGTATTCTTCACTACAATGAGAATAACTCAGAGTTAATAGACGGAGATCTTGTATTAGTTGATGCAGGATGTGAATACCATCACTACGCATCAGATGTAACAAGAACATTTCCTGTAGGGAAAAGATTTTCTGAAGAACAAAAAAAGATTTACGAGATAGTACTTGAAGCTCACAAACAGGCATCAGCGGAAATTAAGCCAGGAAATCCTTGGAATAAAGCCCATAACACTGCAATAAAGGTTATAACAGAAGGTCTAATCAATCTAGGAATACTAAAAGGAAATCCTGATGATTTGATAGAGAGAGGGGAGTACTTAAAATTTTACATGCATAGAATAGGACATTGGCTTGGAATGGATGTTCATGATGTGGGAAATTATAAGAAAAACGGTAAATGGAGAAATCTTGAGCCAGGCATGGTTCTTACTGTAGAACCTGGAATTTATATTTTAGATACTCTGGAAGATGTTGAAGAAAAATGGCTTGGAATAGGCATTAGGATAGAAGATGATTTGCTAGTTACTGGCAGTGGGAATGAAGTCATTACCGCTAATGCACCGCGGGAAATTCAGGATATTGAAAATTTAAAATCATAAAAGTGGATTTTGAAGTAACTATAGTTGGAGCTGGAGTAGTAGGCTCTTCTTTAGCTAGTTTACTTGCTCAACAAGGAATCAATGTTTGTGTACTTGATAGAAATGATCCTTTCAGAGGAAATAAGGTTACTAGATTTCAAGGCAGGACAGTGGCATTGAATTTATCTTCTGTCGAACTGATTAAAGAACTTAATTTATGGAGTGAACTTGAGAAAGAAACTACCTCATTTGAACGTATCTGTGTTTGGGATACCAAAGGAAGCTCACCACTAGAATTTTTAGCAACTGACATAGATCAGAAAAAATTAGGTTATGTAGCTTCAATTAATTCAATTCTTGAATACCTTTTTAAACTGATGCAAGATTCTGAAAATGTATCTTTGCAACTAAATACCGAACTTAAAGGTGTTGAGGTCAATGGAAATAGTGTCACAATCTCTTGCTCTAATGGAAACAAGATATCCTCAAAACTATTGGTAGGTGCTGATGGTGTCAACTCCACTTTAAGACAACTTTCAAACATTAATACCAGAACTTGGAATTATGATCAAAAGGCCTTTGTAACCTCATTAAAAACAGAGAAATTCCATGAAAATACTGCTTGGCAGATTTTCACGCCCACTGGCCCAATAGCTTTTCTTCCATTTGATGTTAATAAAGAATCAAATATATCCTTAGTTTGGTCCGCAGAAAAAAAATATGCAGAAGAGCTTAATGCTGTAGAAGAAGAGAAATTTATAAGTGAATTGGAAAATAAGACTGAATACATTCTAGGAAGAATTGAACTGAAAGGTGCCATAAGTTCCTTCCCTCTTAACCAGCTGCATTCTAAAAGTTACTTTTCAAATAGAGTTGTTCTAGTTGGTGATGCTGCTCATTCCTTTCACCCCCTAGCCGGACAAGGTTTAAATTTAGGATTTTCAGATGTCGTTAGCCTTACTGATAAGTTAACAAAAGCGAGAAGGAGAGGAAAAGATTTGGGGTCTAATGAGATTCTTCAGGACTATGAGAAATCAAGGAAGATACCTAACTTAACCATGACGGCTATGATGGAACTTTTTAAACAAGGATTTGAACACTCTGATCCTTGGATAAAATTAAGCAGGAACCTAGTTTTTTCAACAGTCAACCAGAGTAGCTGGTTGAAAAAAAAGTTTATAAAAGAAGCAGCGGGATTTATTTAATCTTTTCCTCTTTATAAATAACATGTTTCCTTGCAACAGGATCAAATTTCTTTATTTCCATCTTATCAGGCATAGTTGTTTTATTTTTATCTGTGGTATAAAAATGACCTGTTCCAGCAGAAGACACTAATTTAATTAACTCTCTCATATTTTTTCACCTCTTGCCCTTATTTCGGATAAAACTTGTTCAATACCTTTTTTATCAATAATTTTCATACCTTTAGCAGAAACATTTAATCTGACATATCTCTTTTCTGACTCGATCCAAAATTTATGTTTATGCAAATTAGGTTCAAATGTCCTTTTAGTTCTATTCTTAGCGTGAGATACCTTATTACCGCTTAAGGGCTTCTTCCCTGTTACTTGACAAATTTTAGACATTTTTACTTAAAACCTTAAAGAAACGCGCGTTTTATACCAGAAGGATTAACCTCAAGCAACTTGTAGTTGTTGCAAATAATGTTTCGGAAGAAGATTATTTAATTCCAAGAGACAGCAAAAAGGCCATATCAAGGAAAATAGTTAATTTTTTAGCTAAATCTATTTAGTTGATTTATGAATTATTTATTAGAATCTTTTTTCTTTACTTTAGTTATTGCTTTCTTGTCAGTAGCTTTTTTTGTAGTAGCCTCTTTAGGAGTATCTTCTTTTGTTATCTCGTTAGATTCTACTTCTTCTACAGCCTCTACTTTCTTTTGAGCTTTTTCTTTAGCCACCTCCTTGACTGCATCTGCATCTTCAGCTTCTGGTTGTGCTAAAAGTTCTTCTTTCTCCTTTACCTTTGGTTTATCCTTTTTTCCAAAACGTTTTTCAAATCTTTCTACCCTTCCAGCAGTATCAACAAGCTTTTGCTTACCAGTATAAAAAGGGTGACAGGCAGAACATACATCTAAACTGATGTCTTCTTTTAAAGTAGATTTAATAAGAATTACATTGCCACAACTACAAGTTGCTTTAATTTCTAAGTATTCAGGATGTATGTCTTGTCTCATATCTAATTTGTATTCCTAAAATTAGAGCGCGCACTATACCAGACCAAACCTACAAGGCAAATTCAAAAAAACGTAAGGAAAACAGACTAAAATAACTATATGTCAGGAGAATTAATTGATGTTCTAGTTCCGGTTCCATTATTGGAGAAGTTCACTTATAAACTACCTAAAGAATTTCAAAAAAAGAATTTAGAAAGAGGAATACGAATCAAAGTTCCGTTCAGAAATAGGATATTGGTAGGTATTTTTTGGGATTATTCAGATACATCAAAGAACAATATAAGAAGTTATAAATTCATTAAAGAAATCATTGATGAAAGTTCTCTTCTAGATAAGAAGTTGTTAGATCTAGCAGACTGGTCTTCTCGTTATTATCACTACCCTCTTGGGGAAGTTATAACTTATTTTTTCCCTCCATCTTTGAGGAAAGGAAAAGAAGCTAAATTTAAAGAATCTATAGTTTGGCAAGTCACTGAGAAGGGAGATTTTGTTGATCTTTTAAATTTAAGTAGGGCTCCTAACCAAAGAAAAGGACTAGAACTTTTAAGGGAAAAAGGTGACTTATCTCAACATTCTCTTAAAGCTTACGGAGTATCCACAATAACTTTAAAGAATCTTCATAAAAAAGGCTTAGTAAAAAAGCTAAGCCTTGAACAGCTACCTTTAAGTTCCCATCAAAAACAAAATGTAAAAGAAAAAAAACTTACTTCCGAACAAAAAGTATCGGTTAAGAGGATTTCTGAATCTGAAGGAGATAATAAAATCTTCTTACTGGATGGAGTGACGGGAAGTGGCAAAACTGAAGTATATTTAAGATGTATAAAAGAATTGGTTCAGAAAGGGAAACAAGCTTTAGTCTTAATACCTGAGATTGGTTTAGCTCCTCAAGCTGAAAGCAGATTTAAAGAGTTATTTGGACTTAGAGTTGCTTCTTTCCACTCAGCTAAAAGTGATAGAGAAAGACTTGACGTTTGGTTAGGGGCTGAGAAGGGCTTGTATGATATTGTCATTGGAACAAGATCTAGCGTTTTTATTCCCATGAAAAACCTTGGGATGATTGTTGTTGATGAAGAGCATGATACCTCTTTTAAACAAGTTGAAAGGTTTAGGTATTCAGCAAGAGATATAGCTCTTTATAGAGCTAAGCTCTATAAGGTTCCTATACTACTTGCTTCAGCCACTCCTTCAGTTGAAAGTATGCATAATGCTATCAAAGGTAAATATCAGTTACTTACCTTAAAAGAAAGGGCAACAGGAGCTGATTTACCAACTTTTTTTCCACTTAATCTAAAAGGGAAGGTTCTAAAGGAAGGCTTCTCAGAAGAATTATTAGAAGAAATTGAGGTTGAGCTACAAAAGAAAAACCAAGTGTTAATTTTCCTTAACAGAAGAGGTTATGCTTCTTCTTTAATTTGTAAGTCTTGTGGTTGGGTTTCTTATTGTGACAGATGCGATGCTCACATGACTGTACATTCAAACCCCTCTCAACTTCACTGTCACCACTGTGAAAATAAAAAACAACTCCCTACAGCTTGTCCTTCTTGCCTTGAGAGAGAGTTTGAATCATTTGGTTTAGGAACAGAAAGAGTAGAAAGTTATTTAAGAAAAAAGTTTGAAAATTATCCTGTTTACCGAATAGATAGTGATACAACAAGGAAAAAAGAATCTTTTGAAGACTACTTAAAAATTATAGAAAAAGGAGATCCATTAATATTAGTAGGCACCCAAATGCTTGCAAAGGGACACCATTTTCCAAATGTAACATTAGTGGGAATTCTAGATGCTGATTCAGGGATTTTTAGTGCTGATTTTAGGGGTAGTGAGAGAGTGGCCCAGTTAATTACTCAAGTTTCAGGAAGAGCAGGTCGAGAAAAAAAACCCGGAAAGGTTGTTTTGCAAACCTACTGTCAAGAACATCCACAAATGGAGGAATTACTAAAAGGAAACTACAGAACTTTTATCAAGAAGATAATCGAAGATAGGGCTTCTTCTAATACCCCTCCCTTCAGCTACCAGGTTAAATTACAAGCTGAATCTATTAATGGATTGCTCTCAAGAGATTTTTTAAGCTCATGTTTAGACTATATAAATAACTCTAATCTAATTACTAAAGAAATCAGGTCAGTTGGGCCTATGCCGTCTTTAATGGAAAAGAAAGCTGGTGTGTATAGGTGGGAAGTAAATTTATTTTCTTCGAGTCGAAAACCATTGCATCAATTAATTGACCACCTGCAAGCATTTCTATATCAACCTAAGCAAACCAGACGAGTAAGGTGGTCAATTGATGTAGATCCTATTTCAATTATTTAAATTAAGGGTAACTAATACCTGTGAGTTCAGAACTAACTTCCCAGAGCTTGTCGGCGTCAGATAAATTTTGTGCACCCTCACTAGTTTTTTTGATCTTGCAATCAAAGAAGTATTCCCCAGAGATGGCAGATACTTCAGGAGATGAACAAAGGTATACTGGTGTTTCAGCCCCTTTTTCACTAGTTCTTGCGAAAGGCCTGGCCAAGTTAAAAAGAAGATTTCCTATAATGGATTTATTTTGGGTGCCTAATGAAGTAGATACAAATCCTGGGTGGAGACAATTCACTGTAACACCCTTGCTTTTGATGAGATTTGATAATTTTTTGGTAAACAAGATATTAGCAAGCTTAGATTGTCCGTAAACCTGCATGGTTTTAAAAGAGTTCTCTGAATTTAAGTCATCAAAATTCATTCTTTCAATAAAAGAATGTGCACCCGAAGCTACGTTAACTATCCTGGCAGGTGAGCTTTCCAATATTCTATCTAATAGTCTTAGGGTAAGACTGTAATAGGCAAGATGGTTTACAGCGAATACTTCTTCGAAGCCATCAACTGTAACATTTCTCTTTAAGCTCATGATGCCAGCATTGTTTAAAAGAACATCAATGGGTTTATTGGACTGGATGAACTCTTCAGCAGCCCTTCTAATTCCTTCTTGAGAAGAAAGATCGGCTATTATTGATAAGGGTTCTTTTCCTGATATCTTAAAAATCTTTTCACCTAATTTCTTAGCTTTTTCATGGCTCCTGGCAATGAAACAAATATCAGCTCCCATATCGCTTAGCTTTAGGGCAGCAGAACTCCCTATTCCACTGGTAGCACCCGTTATCAAACAAGTTTTTCCTTCCATTTCTTTCATGAACTTTTCCTTATCTTTATTACTTAATTTTTTTTCTAATCCCTTCGCCTTTTTTTGAATTTGACCAAAGTATTCGTTGATCTTTAGCAGCTATAAACTGATATTGGGAAGTTATTTCCTGATCATTACTATTAAAGCTCATTCTTAGATATCCTGGAATCTCTTTATTAAATTTACCTTGTAGGACTTCCTTAGGTGAGCCTCCAGGAAAACTTCCTGTACCAGAAATTAATTGAACCGTTCCATCTCTTTCCCCTTCATCTGCTAGGACGTGGTTATGACCTGAAATATATAAATCTACAACACCAAATACGTATTTATTTAAGAATTTTGATAGTTGAGGCGTACCTTTCTTTCTGTCTCCAGAACTAAACAAAGGATGGTGAGCCACCACAATAGAAAGTTTGCATTCTTTTTTTAATGAGTCCATTTCAGTAATCAACCAACTTATCTGCTCTTTCCTTTTGTAAAAAAGATATATCTTGTCATAAACAGTGGTATCAAGAGCAAAAAAACAAACACTGCCATAGCTTTTAGTGAAGTAGTGGTTTGGATAAATAATTAGAGGGTTGTATTGAGCTATTTCCAAGTAAGCAGAGGGATTTTGTTCGTAGTCATGGTTTCCTAAAGTGAGAATGAACGGTATTTTTTTATCAAGGACTTCCTTGAAAGGATCTAAAAAATTAGTTTTAAATCTTGGATCTTCAGAAGAAGTAATTCCACTTGGGTAAATTATATCTCCGGTGTGCCAAATAAAACTACAATCTGAATTTGCTAAAGCTCTAGCAACTATTGACTGAACTTCTGTAACTTCTCCCGTGTCACCTACAAAACACAATATTAAATTCTGATTTTGTTGATTAATTCCTTGAGAAGATAGGGGGTTTAAAAAAATAGCTAGGATCAAGCATATAAAAAGTCTAAATCTTGAAATGCTGTTTATTTTTTTATTTCTTTTCAATGCTCTATCCGAGTAAGATCCCAATGTCATGGTCTGAGTTTATCGTGAACTTCCTAACATCTTCATTTAAATCACTGGAGTGACCAATATGAATTTTTAGATCAGGTTTTGGCAAGATAGAACTGGCTCTTTCTGGCCATTCTATTATGGATATGCCACTTTTATCTGTTAAGTACTCTTGGATTCCAATTTCACTTAATTCTCTGGAATGGACTATCCTAAAGAAATCAAAATGAAAAACTGAGTGGTCAGAAATCTCATATATTTCAACTATGTTAAACGTTGGACTTTTAACCAAGCCTTTGTAACCCATTCCTTTCAAGATGCCTTTAGTTAGGGTTGTTTTACCTGTACCTAATTCACCAGTTAAAAAAACAATTTTTGGACTTCCAAAATTAAATTCTAGGATTTGTTGAGATAACTTTTCCCCCAAGAATCTAGTTTCAAACTCATTTTCAGAAGTTAGCTGAAATGAATTCATCTACTTTTGAGAAGATACCTAATGTTGTTAATTACATCTGAAGGCAATAATCCAAGTTCACCCAATTCCAATTCTGCTATATCTGCAGCTTTAGAGTGAATATCTACAGCTGCTTCTGTTGCAGCAGTCAAACTCAAGCCTTGAGATATAAAACTACCAATTAGTCCTGACAAGATATCCCCCATTCCACCTTTGGCCATTCCAGGATTTCCTGCACTACATACACCTATTTTTTGGATGCCATTGATTCGTGAACAAACCAGAGAGCCAGAGCCTTTAAGAACACTTATGGCGCCCAATTTCTTCTCCAGATCCATAACAGACTTAAATCTATCTTGCTGGATAGCTTCTATAGATCTCTTTAAAAGTTTTGCTGCTTCTCCTGGATGAGGAGTGATGACTAACTTTTTTGGGGTACCAGAAGCTAGCTTTAATGTAGATAGTAGGTTAAGTGCATCTGCATCCATCACAACTGGTAGATTTCTTTTTTTTGCTTCTATAAAAGTCTTTTGTAACATCTGTTCTGACCAAGCCGATTGACCTAAACCAGGACCAATTACGATACTATTTGGTTTTGCAAGCAGATCTTCAAGATCCTGTCCTGAATTCACTCCATTAACCATTAATTCGGGGCATGATGATAAGGCTGCCGATATGTGCTCCTTTTGGGTAGCCAAACTCACCAGACCTGAACCCGACATAATTGCAGCTTTGGAAGCAAGAATTGCTGCTCCTCCGTAACCACTATCTCCTCCTATTACCAAAGTGTGTCCGAAGTCTCCTTTGTGAGAATTTTTTGGTCTATTTAAGATTTTGGCTAGGGATTTTTCCATATCCAAAATGTGATAATTACTAGTTACTTTGTTTAATGTAGTTTTCTTAATTCCTAAATTACTAAATTCTATTGTTCCAGAATTAGACCTTCCTGCTGAAGTGTAACAACCCCTTTTCCTGCCTATGAAGGTAGTTGTAAGGTTAGCCATAACGGCAGTTCCCAATTCTTTCCCTGTATCTGCGCATATACCCGAAGGGATGTCTATTGAAAGCACAGGATGGTAAGTTGATTTTTGGTTAATAATTTGAATAGCATTTGCCACATTTTTTCTTACATTACCTTTGATTCCAGTACCCAAAAGAGCATCTACCAGAACAGCCTTATTTAAAGACATTTTTGTAAAAGATTTTAAAGTTATGAACTTAACGTCTAAAGAACGAGATACCTTTAAAGCTTTGATTGATGGCTGAGACAAATTCTTTTGGTTAGAAATTTGAATCACAAAGGACTCTAAACCTACTTCTTTGGCGAGGCTTGCTACGAGATATCCATCTCCTGCATTGTTGCCCTTTCCACAGAAAGTAAAAACCTGTTTGGTGTCAGGCCAATAACTTAACAATGTATTAAAGGAAAAATTAGCAGCTTCTTGCATAAGAGAAAAAGCAGTAAATCTTTGCTCTTTTATGGCTAATCTTTCTAAGATCTTAGTTTGTTTAGATGTGTAAAGGTTCATATATCACTAATATTTGTTCTAATTATAGCTCCTAGCTAGTTTCTCTAATAAACTGCTTACAGATTAATAACTATTTTTTTAGACTGATTTTTATTTATGAGTGAATTTACTGTCAAATTAGAGCCAGAGGATGAGTTTAACCATACTCCTGATTCTTCAAGCAACTACAACGAAAGTATGTATTTCAATGTTTTTGATCATAACTCCAAAATGGGAGGATGGTTCAGGTTAGGCAATAGACCCAATGAAGGTTATGCAGAAATGACATGTTGTCTTTATCTGCCAGATGGAAGAATAGGCTTTATGTTTGGCAGACCGAGGATTGAGAACAATGATGAATTTAATGCTGGCGGAATGGTTTTTAAGGTCATAGAACCCTTTAAAAGGTTAAGCATTTCATACACAGGGAAGATCTTGATTTTAGATGAACCTAAGCAAATGATGGATCCAGGGCAGGCTTTTAAATCAAATCCATCCTTTGATTGCCAAGTAAAGATAGACATAAAGGGAATCTCCCCAATGTTTGGTGGAGAAACAGTAAAAAAAGATGGAGCTCCTCTAGATATAGATCCTGAGAAGAGCTTTTCTAAAGCGCATTACGAGCAGCACACCTTCGGAAAAGGTTCGATCAAAGTAGGGAAAGAAAAATGGAAGATTGAAGGATATGGCTTAAGAGATAAAAGCTGGGGCCCCAGGTACTGGCAAGCTATAGAATGGTATAGATGGCTTACTATAAACATTAGTAAAGAAATTGGTTTTATGTTTAGCATCGTTCATCAAGGTGAAGGAAAGGAACGCAAAGGTGGTCTAGTCCTCAAGAATGGAGTCTATGAGATCATGAAAGATTGTTCTATAGAAAGTGAGTATGACGGGGACTTTTGCCAAAAGCACCTGAAAGCCTGGGCCAAAACAGACACAGAAGAATATGAAGTGGAAGGAAGGGTCCTTTCTCTCATACCGCTGAGGAACAAAAGAGAAAATCCGAAAGGAGAAATATTAACAACTAGGATTACAGAAGGCATGACAGAGTATAAATACAAAGGACAGACTGGTTATGGCATGTCTGAATATTTAGATCAGATTGTTAACGGTAAACCATTAGGACCTTGATAAGTGAAGATAAGTGTTGTCGATCAATCTCCCATATTTACAAATACAAACGCAAATCTAGCTCTTAAGGAAACTTTGGAGTTAGCTAAATTCTGTGATTCCATGAATTTAAATCGTTTCTGGGTAGCGGAACACCATGGTTCAGATGCATTTGCAGGATGTTCTCCTGAAATATTTATTCCTGCCTTAGCCAATGCAACTAATTCAATTCGGATAGGATCTGGAGGAGTCATGTTGATGCATTACAGTCCTTACAAAGTTGCTGAAAATTTTAGACTCTTGGAGTCTTTGTACCCCGGAAGGATAGACTTAGGATTAGGACGCGCTCCTGGAAGTAACCCTATCCAAGCTGGGGCTTTGGCGTATGGTTCGAAAACAACCGGACCAGAATTTTTTACTACTAAAATGAATGATCTGAAATCTTTTTTGTTAGGAGAAAAACCCGAAACAGAGGCTTTTGAATCCGTTAATGTGACCCCTGGTTTAGGAAATATACCTGAAACTTGGCTTCTAGTTTCTTCACAAAATGGAGCTGAACTTGCAGCTTTGTTTGGCTTGCCCATGTCGTTGGCTTATTTTATTGATCAAGATTGTCTTCACCTAGCTGATTACTATAGAAAAAACTTCAAACCTTCTGTTTTTTCTAAGGATCCAAAAGTTAGTGTTGGTATTTTTGCAATATGTGCCGATACAGATGAAGAGGCTCTGAGACTTTCTGCAAGTGCTTCGCTCTGGAGAAGGAGAGTTCAAGGAGGGAAATCTTCTTCTTTTCCCCTGGTGGAAGAAGCTCTTAAAGAGATAGGTATAAAATCTTTAGGAAAAGGAGAAAGAAAGCCCTTTGTGGGGGCTCAGGAGACGGTTTACGATCGTCTACAACCCTTAATAAACGAAGTTAAACCTGATGAGCTAAAGATTGTAACTATCTGTGAGCCCTTTAATGCAAAAACTAGGTCTTATAAGTTAATGAAAGATTTATTTGATTAGTTATCTAAAGAAACTAACTAAGTTAAAAAAATCCAATGTTAAATCTTCTCACTGATAATAGGACTCTTAGTTCAGGTACTCCTTGGCATCTATTTTGTCTTTCCAGCTTGTATTTTGCTCAAGGTCTACCTGTTGGTTTCTTGTTTCTTGCACTTAACACTTATTTTGCTTCAAAAGGAGCTTCAATTACTGAACTGGCTGTCTTTTCTTCTCTTTTACTTATTCCTTGGACAATAAAAATATTTCTAGCTCCTTTTGTGGATACTTTTACGATCCGGAGATTTGGAAGAAGAAGATTTTGGATTCTTTCTAGTCAACTGGGGATGGTGTGTGCCCTTTTACCTTTAACAATAATAGGCTCTGAGTTGTCTATTTATGCCATAGGGTTAATCGGCATGTTAGTCAATTTGTTCATAGCTTTTCAAGATCTGTCTACTGATGCTTTAGCTGCAGACAGTTTAGAGGAGATAACTTTAAGCAAAGCAAATGGCTTAATGTGGGGAAGTCAAATAGCTGGAAAAGGAATAGGAATGTTATTAGGAACTTCACTTTACTTTTCTTTTGGGATTCCTTTTGGCATAAGCGTATTAATTGCACTAATAATGTTGCTTTTTCTCGTTCCCTTACTTTCCAAAGAACTCGATTTTAAGATAGGCTATAAACTTGTCTTAAATCAAAAAAATATACTAGCACCAAAAAATTTACTAAAAGAGGTTGCTAAGGTTTTCTCAGATAACAGAGCTTGGTGGGCTATTTTATTTTTAATATTTATAAATCTTGGTTCAGGAGTTTACGAGGTAATTTACAACAAATTTTTTCTAGAGGAGCTTAATTGGACTGGCGAAATGATTGGAAAATTGAGACCTTGGGGGCTATTATCTGGCGGCTTAATGGGATTGACAGTAGGGATTTTAGGAACTTACTACCAAAGACACCTGCTTCTTTTCTTTTTCATATTTACTCAGATATTAATTTATTTTTTCTTAGGAATATTTTCTGATGGCATCTCAAACTCTTTTGCTTACACGATCATAATTGGAATAGATATGGCGGGTGCAGCCATCTCTGTTTGCATGTTTGCCATTCTAATGGCCTTTTGCTTTTCACAGACAAGTGCTACTAATTTTGGGATTTTTATGGGTCTAGCAAATGTTTCGACTTTAATAGGAAATAATTTGGCCCCATATTTAGTGGAGGCTTTCAGTTATTCAGGTTCCTTTATATTCTGTTCTCTTTCCTTAATCCCTGCAGCTTTACTAACTTTTAAACTAGTTAAAAAAAATTTAATCAAGACTGCTTAAAAATTCTTTAATGTGTTCTCCTATTTCATTGGGAGAAATTTCTTGAATGAAATGACCGCCTTTTACTGTCACTTCCTTTTGATTGGGCCATAACCTCGCTTTTTCTCTTTGTTTACCAACTAAAATTGATCCGGGATCTGCATTGATAAAAAGCTTTGGAATGTTACTGCTACTCAAAAATTTTTCATAATCAGAAGCAATTTTTACTACGTCTTCAGGTTCACCCGCTATAGGAATTTGTCTTGGCCAGGTAAGAGTTGGTCTTCTGTCCTCACCAGGATTTTTAAATGGCTTTAGATAAACCTTCATTTCTTCTTCTGATAGAGCCCCATCTCCAGCCAATATTCTCTCAACAAACATATTTTTTTCGAGCACCAATTCCTCTCCTGCATCTGACCGGAAGGCTTGAAAAATGTTTCTTGCATTTTCTGGCCAATCTTCCCAGCTTTCAATGGGACTGGTTATGGCTTCCATATAAATAATACTTTTTACTTTAGAAGGATTGAGTCGGGTCCAATTAAACCCCAGAGCAGACCCCCAATCGTGAACAACAAGATTTACGTTATTTAAATCTAATTTTTCAAAAAGTTTATAAAGATATTTTGCATGTTCTTGAAATGTGTAGCTATTAGTGCCTGGATTATCTAATTTTTCTGAATCTCCCATGCCTATTAGATCTGGAGCTATTACTCTTCCTGATCCTTCTGCATAAGGCATAATATTTCTCCACAAATACGATGAAGTCGGGTTGCCATGTAGGAATACTGTTGGATCTCCTTCTCCTTCATTGACAAAAGCCATTCTTTTGCCATAAACCTCTAGGTATTTTTTAATATATTTAAATTCACTAGAAAAGTTTGCATTCATAATTTATTCCTCGTTGTTTTACTAAGTATGTCTTTTATCCCAAGTTATTAATAAGGCAGGAAACAGAAGAAGATCTATTATTAACGCTGAGATAAAAGCTATTGATGAAAAAAGTACAAAGCCATGCAGGGGTATAAAGAAAGCTAGCAATAGAACCAAAAAACCTGCACATAAACTAAGAGCTGTAACGATTAAAGCAAATCCGACAGTTTCGAAAGCATACATCACAGCCTCTTCAGCTTGAAGATTTTTTTCTCTTTTCGCATGCAGGTATTTGCTCAGAAAGTGTACCGTGAAATCTACAATAATTCCCAAGGTAGTACCCATTCCTAGGCCTACTAGCATACTAACCTCACCACTTACTAGAGCCCAAATACCGAAACCTACTCCTATGGGCAGGAGATTGGTTACCACAGTTAACATTCCATATCGAAGAGACCTAAAGAATAGGATGATAGTTGCAGTTATTAAAACTATGCCTATGGCAAGGGCATAGTAAAACTGTGAGATTAAGTGATTCGTCATAAAGGCGAATATAGGCCTTATTCCTGTGCCCATAGAAACCATACCTTGGGGCATATTTTCTAACACATACTCATTTACCTTTTGATCGAACTTCCTGTATTCCAAAGATCCCATTTCTTTTAATGAAGCAACCAATTTAATTGACTTTTTATCTTGGCTAATAGAGTTATTTAAATCTAGACCAAAGGGTAGGGACATCTCGTAGAAAAAGAGATATTGCGCACTGAGATCAGATTCTTCTGGTATGACATTCCATTGTTCCTCTTTGCCATGAAGAGTTTTGTTAAGATTCTTCATAATCTTTGAAAGTGAGTTAATGTGCAATACCTCTTCATTTGAAGCCAACCATTCTGAAAACTTGTCTACTTCGAAGAGAAATTTAGGGTCAGACACCAAACTAGTTCTGTTGGTCAGTTCATAACTTACTGGAAAAGTACCTCCCAACCTTTCACTCAACCATTCAGAGTCGGCAGCCATACTAGTATATCTTTCAGAGTAAAATTTTAAGGGATTATCATTTGTTTTATTCAATGGTATAAAGGCTATTAAGAAACAGGAAATAACAGGAATGATCACTAATAATTTCTTGTGATTCCTGATACTGAATTGTCCTAATTTTCTTGCGATTTGTTTTTGAAAATCTACATTTTTAGATTTTTTAACATTGAAATAACTTACAAGTGGAGCCAATAAAAGAATTGTAAAAATAAATGCTAAAAATACTCCTACAGCTACTCCATTACCGATACCTCTCAAGGGCTCCAGGGGAGCTAAGTTAAGAGATAAGAATCCTATTGCTGTTGTTAAAGAAGTAAGAAAAAGGGGCTGTAAATTTAAAGTAAGGCTCTCGATCATGGCTTCTTTACTTTTCCTAGAAGAGCTTAAATTTTGGAAATATAAAGTAAATAAATGCACGCAATCAGCAACTGCCAAAGTCGCAATCAAAATAGGGACCATAATGTATGGCTGGGCAATCTCTCCAGTAATAAAACCTATAGAGCCCATTGCGCTAACTACACTGATTGAGATAACTAAGAAAGAGCCGATAACAGCAACTAAGCTTCTTAAAAGTAAAAAAAGTGTTAATAAAATTACTAAAATAGCAGAAAGCATTAACTGGGGCATTTGTGCTTTAAGCAATTTCGGACTGAGGTATTCCATATAGACAATTCCTGAAACTATGAAATCAAGTTCAGGATGGTTTTTTTCTGCCTCTTCTACGAAACCTAGCAAGTAATTAATAGATTCTTGATATTCGCTTTCTATATCTTTCCTTGGAGGGTCAAAGACTATATTGATTAAAGTGGTCTTTTTATCTTTAGAAATAATTGCACCATAGGCAAGTTCTTCCTTCTCAATAACCGCCTCTTTTTCTTTGATAGTCTCAAGGTCATAAGAAATAGACTCTTCAATAAAAGGCTCAATATATAAATCGTCTTTATCCGCGGTGACATAAGAGTAATTTGACAGAGAATCAACTCTCAATGAATGGGGAGTCTTCCAAGCTTTTTCTGTTAAACCTTCGATTAAGGACAATACTTTGTGAGTAAAAACGGTTCCTTCTTTTACCCCAATAGCAATTACTACATTATCCATGGAAGAATAGGTATCTTCTATTCTTAAGTGGGAAGTTGTTAAATCATCATTCTCTGGGAAAAAACTATTTATATCAGGATTAAAATGAATTTTTGAAAGTCCAGGAACTAATCCTGCAAGAATCAGGAGAGAAAATATAATTGATAGAAACCTAAAGCGGATAATAGTTTCAGCTAAGTGTCTAACTTTCAGGTACTTCTTCATATATCTAATTACCTAAATAGTAGATAAATTCAAATCTAGCAAAATCATCTTGTTTTAAGTATTCAAACGTTTTTTGAACACTGTTTGAATTAGTCCCCTCATTAAAATAAACAGATTCAAAGGAGAGCCTGCAACAATTTCTGACTCTTCTTGAAGCTTCCACAAAAACATTAGTTTCTCCAGTTTCTTCATTCCGTATAACCCCAGAAAGGATTTGGGAATCATACAGGTCGTTAAACGTTAATCTTGCCCCTAAGGCTATAGGCGAATCTTTATACCTATCGTCATGATTGAATTCAAAGAGCCACCCTAAGTCGAGACTTGAACTCAATATTCCAACTTGTGTGTATTCAAAACCGGCTGTAGCTGCTGAAAATCTATCGCCTTGTCCCGATCTACTAATTGCTTCAAGCTTAAAAGCTAATCCACCTACGATGTACAAGACTTCTAGGCCTGTTTGGTCAATAACTTCATAATAAGGAATTATCAGATTCGTATTGTTCTTTAATGCAGCTTTAAATTCAGGTTCTCTGGAGGTTCCAGAAAAATGGGAAAGAGCCAACTCTAGATCCTGATAGTATTGACTCCATCTAATTGCAAAATCAGTTCTCAAGTTTTCTGCACTAGACTCATATTGTGCTGAATTTCGATCTATGGGAAAAGGGAGCCTTAGCCTTCCTTTTTCACCAGCAAAAGTTCTTTCTCTGAAGCCTATAAGGACGTAGAGATCGAGAGTACCCCATTCTCTTTCTAAAGAGAGATTAATCATTGGTTGGCCCAACTTATCTTCACCATCAAAACTCTCAACTTGATCGGTTTGATTAATTATATCCACCCGATGCACAGTTTCTGTTACTCCCCAAAAGTCTCTTCTTATTCCTATCCTTGTTTCATAAGAATCTTGTACTTTGACTAAACTAAAATCTTGAATATCAAAAAGATTTCTCTCATTATCGACAGAGTCTCTTCTAATTTTTGGTTTAAAGGTAAAAGAAGTTTTTTGGTCTTCCGATTCAAAATAAAATTCTGGCGATAGTGTAAATGAAGAATGACTTTTATCTTGTCCAAACAAACCTTCTTCTACAAAGTATCTATTTTCATAGGAAGCTTCTCCATATATTTCAACTTCGGCTAAAACTGCATTACAAAAAGAAATAAATAGAATTATTCGAACAACACGTGAACCTCTCCTTAAAAGGTAGGAAATCATTTATTTTGATCTTTTTAGACTATTCTGAGTAAAGTCTTTTTCTGATAATCCAGTATTAAAAGTCATTTCTTCAAAAAATAAGGTAGTTGTTTTATTTGTTTGATGGTTAATCATATGAATTTCATTGGGTCGCCAAAATTTATTAAGATATTTTTTATACCCCTTAAAAATCTGAGTTTTCAGATGGAAAGATTTCCTATCATAGTGATGAATCTGGAGAATCACAGAATCTGTCTTGTCTATCCAAACAATTTGTTTGGTATAACCAGAATAAGGATCAAGGGGGATTCTTTTAATAACATAGCATCCCTTTCCCTCAAGGTCTTCATCTCTTAGGTACTTATAAGTGTATTTTTCGATTTCTTGAAAAGACAAATCTTCTAGTGAAAATTCACTGCCTAAGAAAGGTCCTGTTCTGTTTTTAGACGCAACTCTTTTGACTCTTTTAAGAGCCGGAAGATAAAGCCATTGTTCATCAGATCCTACTTTGTGAGCATAGCTTAAAACCGCTACTCCACGAACGTCTCTAGGACTATCAAAAACAATCAGACTTTTATCTCCATCATTTGGAACTTCAAGTAGTTTCATTTTCATCTTTCTTTCGGTAACAAAGCCTTTTCTGTTTTTTAAAAGCATTTTAAGGTTTGTTTGACTATCTCCAAACCCAGAAAAATTCTTATCTGTTGCTAAAGCAATCTCTAGACCTCGATCAAAATCATCAGCATTAGTGAAATTCAGAAAAATAAATAGAGAGACAAAAAGGAAGTGCTTAAAAAGTTTTCGCATCTTACATATATTCTATCTTTTTTTTAGATTTATGAATGCAAGTATTAAACTGAGTTGCATCATAATCAACACACGTTATAGTTATTCTCTTTTCTAAATATTCGAGGAGAGAAAATGCTTAAGACACGAATCACAAAATTATTTGGGATTAAACATCCAATCATACAAGGTGGAATGCAATGGGTAGGGACAGGAGAACTGGTTTCTGCTGTGGCAAATGCCGGGGCTTTGGGAATCCTAACAGCTTTGACCCAACCTACTCCAGAAGCTTTAGGAAAAGAGATTGAGAGAACTCGTGAGATGACGGATCAACCTTTTGGAGTTAACTTAACTATATTGCCTGCTATTACACCTCCTCCATATGAGGAATATGCTCAAGCTATAGTTGGGTCAGGTATAAAAATAGTGGAGACAGCAGGTAGAAGCCCAGAGCCTTTTATGGAACTCTTCAAAGCATACGATGTTAAGGTGATTCATAAATGTACTTCAGTTAGGCATTCCTTGAAGGCTCAATCCGTTGGTTGTGATGCCGTCACTATTGATGGATTTGAGTGTGCTGGTCATCCAGGAGAAGATGATATTCCTTCCTTAGTTTTACTTCCTCAAGCAGCTGAAGCTTTAGATATCCCTGTTGTTGGCTGCGGAGGTTTTAGTGATGCAAAAAGTCTGGTTGCTGCTCTAGCGTTGGGAGCAGAAGGTATAGCAATGGGTACAAGGTTTATGGCTACTAAGGAATCTTTGATTCATCAGAATGTTAAAGACAAGATGACGGAAGCGGATGAACGCTCTACGAACTTAATGTTTAGGACCATGCGTAATACTGCAAGGGTTTTCAAAAATACGATTTCTGACCAGGTAGTTGAGATAGAATCAACTGGGACTTCAACTTTTGAAGATGTTAAAGATTTAGTAGCAGGACAAAGGGGAAGGGGAGTTTTTGAGGTAGGCGATCTTGAAGCGGGTATATGGTCGGCGGGTATCTCGGTGGCAAGAGTTAAAGACGTACCTACATGCGAGGAACTGGTATCCAGATTGGTTTCAGATGCTGAAGCTATTATGGATGGGAGATTAAAAGAAGTTAGAGCCTCATAAAGAGAATTTTATGGAAGAGGTGGAAGTATTTTTCATAGCCAACTTAAACATTGTTGATAAGGAAGCATATCGAAAATACGAACAAGGTTTCTTTCCCATCCTAAAAAAACACGGTGGAGAATTCATTACTTACGATGATTCAATTGAGCATCTTGAAGGGGACAGTCCTTTAAGCGGAAGAGTGGTGATATTTAAATTTCCTTCAGAAACAGCAGCAAAAACTTGGTATAACGATCCCGAGTATCAAGCGTTATCCGAGTTTAGAAAAAAGGGTGCTCCATTGGTTTCCCTAACAATGGTAAAGGGTTTGCCTCCAAGGAATTAAGAATTACCAGCCTTTAATAATTTTCTTTATTGATTGAGCCAATTCAATAGGCTTGTCTAATAAAACATGGTGATGAGCTCCCTTAATTTCTATCATTGGAGCGTCTTTTTTAAGCTTAGATTTAGTGTAGTCAAGAATGGGTTCAGTAACCAGACGACTGTGTTCTCCGTATATATATCCTAAAGCACAAGAGAGATCTAAGGCATGATTTTTGGGCATGGTAGTAAAACCTAGCTTCTTGAATAAAGTATCATCAAACTTCCACTCATAACCTGCTTTAACTTTCTCTACCGAATGATTTGCAATGTAATCAAGAACAAAAGAAAAGGTTGTAGGTTGGTCTGGGGTTAGCCTAAATCTTTCTAAGATGGTGTCCATATCAGGATAGGTCTTTTTTTTCCTAATGGGTCCACTGCTTTGGTGATGGGAATAATCAAAATTTGGTGGTCGGAGAGGGGAATCGATCATTATTACTCCTTTTACTGATCCTGATGAAAGGTTAGCTGCATGGATACTCATATAACCTCCTAAGCTATGCCCACACACAATAGGCGATGAAGATCTTTGGTTAAAAAAACCTGAATCTTCTGCTACAGCAAGGATTTCCTTACCAAAAACTTCTGGACTATAATTTTCACGATGATCGCTATCGCCCATCCCCGAAAGGTCAATCGCACTAACTTCAAACTGGTCCATTAGAAGGGGAGCTATAAAATCCCACCAGTGAGAATGAGCTCCACTACCGTGAACCAACACAATTCCTGGGTTAGTAGATTCTCCCCATTTTTGATAATAAATGTTGGCATCTAAAACTTCTATTGTGTGTTCTGACTTTGGTTCAGAAATTAGTTTTTTAAACAAATTTTCAGTTAAATGATCCATATTTGCTCTCCTTTAGCAAAAATTTTAGTCATCGTATTTTTTTCAATTCGGTAGTCTATACCAATCGCTTAAAGCATAATGAAAATTATGAATGATCGTTTAAAACAAATTAATCATCGATTGGCTGATCCAAACGATGAGCCAGCTGTACCAAAACCTGCAGCAACTGTTTTATTGGTTAGGGATGTTGAAGAAAGGGGTATAGAGGTCTTCCTAATAGAGAGGGCTGCAAAAACTAACTTTGGCGGAGCATACGTTTTCCCAGGAGGTAAAGTTGATCTAGAAGATGCTTCAGGCCATTTAAGTGAAATTTGTAAAGGTACTAGCGATAAACAAGCTTCAGCAGCATTGGGTATTAAAGAAGGAGGATTGTCCTATTGGGTGGCTTGTATAAGGGAGTGTTTTGAGGAAGCAGGAATTTTACTCGCTTACAGGAGTGACAGCAGAAACTTTGATCCAGAGGATCAAGAAGAAAATCTAAGATTTGTAAGCTACAGGAATAGGTTGAATGAAGGCGAACCTGTTTTAGCAGAGATGTGTAAAAAGGAAGAATTGTTTTTGGCCACTGATAGGTTGGCTTATCTCTCTCATTGGATTACACCTAAAGTTGAGAAAAGAAGGTACAACACTCGGTTTTTTGTTGCTCAAGCGCCAGCAGGTCAGGATGCCATACACGACGGGTCAGAAAGTGTTAACAGTGTTTGGATTAAGCCCGAGGAAGCTTTGAAACAACAAAAGAAAGGAAAATTATTAATGATCATGCCGACCATGAAAAATTTAGAAAGTATTTGTGGATATGACAACAGCAAAGAGCTTTTAGAGGATAAGAATTCAATAAATCCTTATGATATTGCCACTATAGAACCTAAATTCTTTATGAAGGATGGAAAATATGTAGGTCTGTTGCCTGGAGAGAAGGGTTACGAAGACCATTAATCTCAAATGCAACAAGAAGTAATACAACAAGTAACTCCTCTAGTAAGAAGAATCACCGCAGCAAACCCAAGTGTTTTTACTGGACCAGGAACCAACACTTATTTGGTTGGTAATAAAGAAGATGTAACTGTAATAGACCCGGGGCCTGCATTAGCTAAGCACATTGATGCTATCACTGAGTCTTCGGAAAACTTAGCTCGAATACTCGTAACTCACACTCATCCAGATCACTCACCGGGAGTTAAACTTCTGCAAGATAAAATCGATATTCCCGCTTATGGTTTTATAACTAAAACAACTGAGAACCAAGATCCTTCCTTCAAACCTGAAAAAATTCTTTCTCATGGTGAAGTTATTAAGAGAGATGGTTACAGTTTGGAGGTTATTCATACCCCGGGACACGCTTCTAATCATCTCTGTTATTTACTCCTGGAGGAGAAACTTTTATTTACCGGTGATCATATTATGAATGGTTCAACAGTTGTTATTTCTCCACCTGATGGGAATATGCAAGATTATTTAGATTCTTTAGAAAAACTAAAAAACTATGATCTCAAAAATATTGCTCCTGGTCATGGAGAACTATTACCTAATCCACATTCAGTTGCTGATTGGATTATTGATCATAGACTGGAAAGAGAAAATAAGGTATTAAATGCAATTAAAGAAGCAGGGTCAGGTAATCCAGATTCTTTGGTTAAAGCTGTTTATGATGATGTAGATGCTTCCTTATTTCCTATAGCAAAATGGTCTCTTGAAGCTCACTTAATTAAATTAGAGACTGAAGAAAGAATCTACAAAGAAGGAAATAAGTTTTTCTGGAAAGAAAGTTAACTTAACTTGATACCGGTGCCATCCACACCACAATAGCCATCAGGATTTTTAGCTAAGTATTGTTGGTGATTATGTTCCGCGTAATAAAACCTACCAGCTTCAATTATTTCTGTGGTGATAGATCCAAATCCGTTTTTATTAAGTTCTTTCTGATATAAATTTCTGGTTTTAAGAGATGAGTCCTTTTGTTCTTCTGTTAAATAGTAGATCCCAGACCTATATTGTGTTCCCACATCTCCTCCTTGTCTCATTCCTTGTGTAGGATCATGCTGTTCCCAAAAGGTTATTAATAATTCGTCATAGGAAATCTTCTTTGGATCATAGATAACTAGTACAGCTTCATTATGACCAGTGAAACCCGTGCAAACCTCTCGATAGGTTGGATTCATTGTCATTCCTCCCGAATAACCCACTGCGGTTGTATAAACGCCTTCTGTCTCCCAGAATTTTCTTTCTACTCCCCAGAAACAACCCATTCCAAAAATTGCGTCTTCATATCCCTCTGGGAAAGGTCCCTTTAAGGGAGTGCCTTTTACAAAATGTTCTTCAGGAACTTCCATCTCTTCACTTCTACCCGGCAGGGCCTCGGAACTAGAAGGGAGAATGGATTTTTTATTTATAAGGTCTATCAAGGACATTATCTATTTTCTCTATTTTCAATAAGTTCTTCTACCACACTTGGCTCAGCTAGGGTAGAGGTATCTCCAAGATCAGTGATCTCATTAGCTGCAATCTTTCTTAAAATTCTGCGCATAATTTTACCTGATCTGGTTTTTGGGAGACTGGGAGCCCACTGAATGATATCAGGCTTAGCTATGGCACCAATTTCTTTGGCAACAAGACCAATAAGTTCGCTTTTAAGTTCTTCGTTTGGTTTTATGCCTGTCATCAAAGTCACGTAGCAATATATTCCTTGGCCTTTAATGCTATGTTCGTAACCCACAACAGCTGCTTCAGCGACTGTCTCGTGGAGTACAAGAGCACTTTCTACTTCTGCTGTGCCTAGTCTGTGCCCAGCGACATTAAGGACATCGTCAACTCTTCCTGTAATCCAGTAATAACCATCTTTATCTCTCCTAGCACCATCTCCTGTAGTGTAATATCCAGGATAAGGAGCGTAATAAGTATCTAGACACCTCTGATGATCACCAAATACTGTTCTTATCTGAGAAGGCCAACTACTTTTAATAACTAAGTTGCCTGATCCCTCTCCTTTGATTTCGTTTCCATTCTCATCTAATAAGGCGGGTTCAATTCCAAAAAAAGGTTTCGTTGCGCTCCCTGGTTTCTGAGGAGTAGATCCAGCTAACGGGCTAATCATGATTGCGCCGGTTTCTGTTTGCCACCAAGTGTCAACTATAGGGCATCTTTTGTTTCCTACTACCCGGTAGTACCACTCCCAAGCCTCAGGGTTAATAGGTTCACCTACAGTTCCCAGAACTCTTATAGATTCTCTCGAAGTTGACTCTAAAGGTTGATCACCTTGAGCCATAAGCGCTCTCAAAGCCGTAGGTGCTGTATAAAATATATTTACCTTATGTTTATCAACTACTTCCCAGAACCTTGCAGGGTTTGGATATGTAGGGATTCCTTCA
Source organism: SAR86 cluster bacterium (assembly GCA_022447065.1). Classification (GTDB taxonomy): domain Bacteria; phylum Pseudomonadota; class Gammaproteobacteria; order Magnimaribacterales; family Magnimaribacteraceae; genus AEGEAN-183. The sequence continues at coordinate 53,156 of JAKUUM010000009.1, forward strand.
AACATTAAGGTCGTGGCACCATTTAATAAAGGTCCATACACGATGTAGGAATGTCCCGTTACCCACCCAACATCAGCCGTGCACCAAAAGATATCTCCTTCGTGATAATCAAAAATCAGTTTATGAGTCATCGCAGCTTGTAGAAGATAACCACCAGTAGTATGTAATACCCCTTTGGGTTTACCTGTGGAACCAGAGGTATACAGAATAAACAGAGGATCTTCAGCATCCATAATTTCTGGTGGACATTCTGAAGAAACAGAGTTGGTTATTTGCTCATAAGAAACATCCCTATCATCGACCCACTTTATATCCGCACCTGTTCTTTTAACAATCAAAACTGTATGAACATTTGGACAGTCTTGCAAAGCTTGATCAACATTTTGTTTGAGTGGAATCTTTTTTGCACCTCTTAGTCCTTCATCAGCGGTAATCACTGTCTGGCAATCAGAATCTAGAATTCTATCTTTTAAAGACTCAGGAGAGAATCCACCAAATACCACTGAATGAATAGCTCCTATCCTTGCACAAGCAAGCATGGCGTAGGCTGCTTCTGGGATCATAGGCATATAAATGCAGACCCTATCCCCTTTTTTTACACCTCTCTCTTTGAGTACATTTGATAATCTGCAAACAGATTCATGTAATTGCTGATAAGTTATTTCTTTGGATAAAGAAGGATCGTCACCCTCCCATATGATCGCAATTTGATTGGCTCTATTCTCTAAATGCCTATCAATGCAATTGACAGCGGCATTAATTTTTCCACCCTTAAACCAACTAACTTCTCCCTTGTTAAAATCAGACTCATAAACAGTTTCCCAAGGAGAAATCCATTCTAGATAAGAGCTTGCTTGTTTGGACCAAAATTCTTTTGGGTTATTTAAAGATTCTTCATAAAGTTCTTCATATTCTTGTTCGCTTAATAAAGCATCTTGCTTTACGAACTCTGGAACTTCATATACTACTTCTTTTGGCATGCTTCTCCTTTTTAAGCCAAGGAGGGTGAAGGATTAAAATACATCATTCTTCCTTGAGGGTTATTAAAGTAGTCTAATAATTTTTCTAAAAGAAGAATATAGTCATTTTTACTATGAGCTAAATCTAAAAATTCTGAATTTACTATCAAAATTGGGGATCTTTCGTAATTAAGAAAGAATTCTTTATAGGACTCATTTAGAAGGTCTAAGTAATCAAAAGAAAGATTTTTTTCTATCTCTATTCCTCTTTGCACCACACGTCTAAAGAGAGTTTTTGTTTCTGCTTGAAGATAAATAACTAAATCAGGGGTAGGAAGATCTAAAGACAGGTAATCATAAATTTGTTCATAGAGAGATAACTCATGTTCAGACAGGGTAACTTTAGCGAAGAGTTTATCTTTATCTAGAAGAAAATCTGATACATGGATAGGACTAAAGATATCTCCCTGTTTGAGCTCTTGAATTTGTTTTACCCTCTGAAAGAGGAAAAAGAGTTGAGTAGCTAACGCCGATTGAGAAGGGTTTCTGTAGAAATCACTTAAGAAGGGATTTTCAGAAGGCTTCTCCAAAAAGGTTTGATAACCAAATGATTCTGCCAAAAGCTCTGCTAAGGTTGTTTTTCCTACTCCGATAGGCCCCTCTACAGCTATAAATTTGGGAACTTTCTTGTATCTAGATAGGTCTAAGATTTTTGTTCCCATATCAGCACTTTTTTACTTAAGGCTGATTATACTACTGAGTTTTTTATTAAATCCTTATTTTTCTTAAGCTAACAAGGTCGAAAAAAAAGTTAACCGTATTGTTGCCTTTCTGTAATTTCTTCTAGAGTCTTGCAATCAATACAAAGACTTGCTGTTGGTCTTGCCTCTAGTCTTCTTATTCCTATTTCAACTCCGCAATGAGGGTTTAAGCAAAACCCATAATCTCCACTGTCTAAGTCTTCAACAGATTGGTCTATCTTAGATAATAGCCTCCTCTCCCTTTCTCTTGTTCTTATTTCCAAAGTAAAACCTTCTTCGTGTGTAGCTCTATCAGCTTCGTCAGCAAAATGATTACCATTGTTTTGAATGTTATCTGCAGTCCTATCTTGTTCGAGTTGCAACATTTGCTTCCATGTTTCTAAGATTTTACTAAAGTGACGCTTTTGCTTGGCACTCATGTATTTCTCTTTTTTGCTAAGTTTATAAGGTTTAATTGATGCTAAGAAAGCTTCCTCTCCCTGATATTTTGACTTAATTACTTTCTTAGTAATTGCTTTCCTGTTGGTAACTGTTTTTTTTGGACTAGATTCTTTTCTAACAATTTTGTTGATCATTTTTTTCTTAGAATTGACTCGAGGAGTCTTTTTCTTTTTTTCCGCCATTAGCTTTAAATTATGTATTACGCTTCAAAGAAGGCGGCGCAATTTATCAGATTTATGTATTGATTTCTAGAAGATTATGAAAAATCTTCATAAATAGTTTTGTATTCTTCTTGAGAAAGCCTTGGTCCAAACTTTTCCACTTTTTTGGAAGCTGCGAAGCAGCCAAACTTTGCTGAAGAAGTTAGATCGTGTCCTTCACAAATTTTATGTAAAACTGAACCGGCAAAAATATCTCCAGCACCATTTGTATCAACTGCTTTAACCTTAAATCCTTCAATATTTTCAAGTTTACTTCCATCCCAAATCATACTTCCATTTTTTCCTAATGTTATTAGATTTTGAGATGAGACACTTCTTAAAAAATCCTCAGCTTCAAGCAGATCATCATGCTGAGAAAAAGCGCAAGCTTCACTTTCATTGCAAAACAACATGTCACAGCCAAGCTTGATTAAAGAATTCAATTGCTCCCTAAAGGCATTCACAATGGTAGCATCAGATAATGATATCGCTACTTTGGTATCGGCTGCTTTGGCCACCTCAATTGCTTCAAAGCAAGCTTGTAAACCTGATTCTGAAGCTACTAGATACCCTTCTAGAAAAAGGTAATTAGAATTTCTTATAGCTGATTTATCCAGATCACTGCTACTCAAAAAACTACTTATGCCTAAGCAGGTACACATTGTTCTTTCGGCATCAGGTGTAACCATTATCACACTTTGTCCAGTTGATAAGTCAGATTCTGAAGCTTTTTGAGAGTGAAGAACATTATTTTTACTAAGATTTTCCAAGTAAAAAATACCAAGATCATCGTTTCTTACTTTACAACTTAAATGACATGCTGATCCAAAATTTGAAGCTGCAACTATGGAATTAGTTACCGCTCCTCCACAACTTAGTATGGGCTCCCCATAATCTTTTTTTAATAAACCAATTAGATTCGATTGTTCTTCGGCTTCTATTAATGTCATAGAGCCCTTTGGAATTGACATCTTTTCTAACTTAGAAACAAAATTCTCTTCTATGCTAAATTGAACATCAACTATAGCGTTTCCAAGAGAAGAGATGTCTAATTTCATGTTAATAGTCCTAAAAAATTACATTTACTCAATTTTAAAAAATAAATGAGATTTTCTTTAAAGATATTTATTTATTTAGCTCTTCTTATTTTACTAGTTATTTGCACTGCTTATGTATCAATACTTGATTCAAAAGTTACAAATAAACTGGATGGAGCTTTATGGACGGTTCCAGCAAAAGTATATGCAAGGCCTCTAGAGTTAGCTGAAGGAGGGAGAATACACTTAGATATCCTAAAAAAAGAATTAGATATACTTTCTTATGAGAAAACAAAAGAAAGTCCAGAACTTCCAGGTGAATATTCTTTTACAGGTAATAGCATCAGTATTTATGTCAGGGGTTTTGAGAAACAGAAACCGAGTCTCTTTAGTTTAAAGTTCAAAGAAGGGAAGATTGAATCCATAAAAAGGAAAGATGGGATTCTTATAGACCTTATACAGCTTGAACCACTTTCAATCGGTGGGATGTATCCCATACATCTACAGGACAGAATACTGCTTAATTTTTCCCAGGTCCCAGAAGATTTAAAGGAAATGATTCTTGTTGTAGAAGATAGAGACTTCTTTGATCATCGAGGCATCTCTTTAAAGTCCATAGCTAGGGCTTTCATAAAAAACACTAAATCTATGGGTATACAAGAAGGTGGTAGCACTATAACTCAGCAATTAGCTAAAAGTTTATTCTTCTCTCCAGAACAAACAATTAGAAGAAAAATTAAAGAAGCCTTAGCAGCAATATTGATAGAAATCCATTACTCCAAGGAAGAGATACTTTTAGCTTATATAAATGATGTTTTTATAGCCCAGTCTGGTAAAAGAGCTATTCATGGCTTCGGTTTAGCTTCTCAATTTTTTTTTGGAACTACTTTAAAGAATCTAGAAATAGACCAAAAGGCTCTATTAGTAGGCATGTTGAAAGGACCTTCATTATACAGTCCAGTAAAGAATCCTAAAAAGGCTAAAGAAAGAAGAAATCTAGTTTTAACATTACTGAGGAATGATTTTCTTTTAACTCAGGAAGAATATGTAAAGTTTATTAATAAACCTATAAAAGCTATTTCTCCAACTTACAAAAGTTTATCTAAATATCCTTCTTTTAATGATTTAGTAACCATGGATCTAAAGAAAAATTTTAAGGATAGAGACTTAAGAACCAAAGGGTTAAAGATAATCACAAATCTTGATCCAGTTATCCAAAATTTATTGGAAGATAGTGTTAAGGAAACCGTCCTAGTACTACAAAAAAAGTACGGAGATAAGCTTCAAGATTTAGAAGGAGCTGCGATAGTAATTGATTCATTTAGTGGTGAGATAAAAGCTGTAGTTGGTAGTACAGATCCTAAAACTTATGGTTTCAATAGATCAATTAATGCTTTGAGGCCTATAGGATCTTTGATTAAACCTTTTATATATTTATCGGCTTTACAACAGTTTGGGAAATATAACCTTTCTTCACTATTGGATGATTCCAAGTTATCTGTTCCTTTATCAGGGGGACAATTGTGGGAACCTAATAACTTTGACAAAAAATTCCATGGAATGATACCCCTACATGTAGCTTTATCTGAATCTTATAATGTTGCTACTACAAGGTTAGGTCTAGATCTTGGATACTCTTCAGTACAAAAAACTTTTACAGAATTGGGAATAGAAAAAGAAATTTCTGAATACCCTTCAGTGTTCTTGGGTGCTTTTGAAATGACACCCATTGAAGTTATACAGGCTTATCAAACGATTGCTTCGGGAGGGTTTTATTCTCCGCTAAAGGCTATTCGTAAAGTTAATAGTAGTGATAACAAGCTTTTTTTCTCATATCCCTCTAAACCCGAACAGAGATTTAGGTCTGAACCAATTTTCCTTTTAAAATTTATTTTGAAACAGACTTTTCTAAGGGGAACGGCAAGAGGGTTTCCGTTGAAGGTAATTGAAAGGTGGAATACTGGAGGAAAGACTGGAACTTCTGATGATCAAAGAGATAGCTGGTTTGTAGGCTATGCAGGTGATTATCTGATGTTAGTATGGTTAGGATTTGACGATAATAGAAAATCCCTTCTAACTGGAAGGTCTGGAGCTTTACAGGTTTGGAAAAAATTTATGAGTACATTAGACCCTCAAGCATCAGAAGTAAGAAAACCCTCCAGAATAAAATATGAATGGGTGGACCATGGTGATGGACTCTTAAGTGGCGAAAAATGTAAAGGATCTCTTTTAATACCTTTTATATCTGGGACTGAGCCCACATTTTTACCAGATAATAGAAAGAAGTGTAGAATTAATGAAGAGTCTTATGCTTCAAAAGTTGTTAAGAAAATTAAAGAAGCGGTACAAGAAAGGCAATGAAAATATCTAAGACGCATTTCATTTTCCTGGTATTTGTATGTTTTTTTGTAAGTTGTGCTTCTGTTTCTAAGAAACAAACTAGTTTTTATGATATTGAGATTCAGAAGTTTTCTTCTGAGATTAAATTACTCTTGAATGACTTAGATTTTTTAAAGAGCGAAGTTCTCAAAGTGAATGCTAAAAGGCCATCTATTCAAAGAATCTTATTAGAAGCAGATGATTATTGGAGGAAAGGAAATCTTAATCAGACTAATTCCGTATTAGAGAGAGGGCTTAGAATAGCAAAGGACGAGAGCGCTTTATATCTTAGATTGGCTCATTTAAGGATAGAACAAGGTTTAGATAAGGAAGCTTCTGCATTTGCTTCCAGAGGTTTATTTAATAAAGATGCTTCTGCATGGGAGCTTTTACTCTTAAAAATCTACTCAGAAGAGAACTAGAAAATCTTTCTAGTTATCTATTTAATACACGAATCATTTTAGAAGTATTTTCTTCAAAGAATATTCCGGAAGAAAGGGCGAACATATCTGCACCTGAATTTCTTACTTCCAGAAAATTACTTAAATTTATTCCCCCTATAGCGACCCAAGGTATTTTGAATGGTTAAACAACTTATAAGACTGATTGCAAGGCAACTTAAGGAGCTGATAGTTTCTACATCTGCAGTAATACCGGCACCTCCAGAAGGATCATGCCCTCCAATTGTTAAAACTACCGGAAAATTAGGAGACATATAAATATATTGAGTAAAGGCGATTCATAGTTTTATAATGCGCGACCCTATTTATACTTGTGTAGGAAAGAAGTTGATTAAAGAAAGGAACAAAATAAGAGTAGGAATTATTGGAGCTTCTGTTCAGGCCAAGAATGTTTTAATTTGATGTTTATTTTTGAACAAAACATAGGATTGCACTAAAATTTGATCATGCTAGATTCTTTTAATCCAACAACGCTAAATCTTACCGAAGGTGCAGTAAGGAAAATTCATTCTCTTTCAGATACCAAACTTGATAGAGAGATTAATTTAAGAGTCTATGTTACGGGAGGCGGTTGTTCTGGATTCCAGTATGGTTTTTCTTTTGATCAAGAGATTGATGAAGAGGATACACGTGTTTCTAAGGATGGCGCCACCTTGATTGTTGACCCTCTCAGCCTTCAATACCTTGCAGGATCTACTATTGATTACACAGAAGACCTTGCAGGTTCAAAGTTTATTGTAAAAAACCCTAATGCCATAACTACTTGCGGTTGTGGCGAATCCTTTTCTATCTAAGCTGTTTTCCAGACCTTTCCTAGTAAAACTTTTTTATTACTTCCTGTAATTTTTGATAGATCAAAGCTTCTTTTATTTAGACGTTCTTTTGCCAACCATGCAAAACAACTAGCTTCTACATAATCTGGATCTATACCTAAAGATAAAGTTGAGAAAGTTTTATTTTTTATCATTTTTTCTAATCTCTTAATTAAAAAAGTGTTGTAAATCCCACCTCCACAAATATATACATTCTTTTCTATGACATTTAACCTTTTAAGTTCTGCATAGATAGTTTTTACAGTAAGTTCGGCTAACGTTGCTTGCACATCTTGGGGGAGGAATTCTTCTTTAAATAAAAGAAGATTTTTTTCAATCCACCTTAGATTAAAGTAGTCAGCTCCCGTACTCTTTGGAGGGCTGCTTTTAAAGAAAGGATCATTAATCATTGTTTGTAATAGTTGAGGTATACATTTACCTGAAGAAGCCCAAGAACCATCTTCATCAAAATCCCCTTTTTTATGATTCTTATTCCAAACATCTATAAGGCAATTTCCTGGACCGCTGTCATATGCAATTATTTCTTCAGAAGAGTTTTTTAAACTTGTTAGGTTACTAATTCCTCCAATATTTATTACTGTTCCCTCAGAAATAGAACTAATTTTAAAAATGAATTGATGAAAAAGAGGTGAAAGAGGAGCTCCTTGACCTCCAGCCTGTATATCAGCTTTTCTAAAATCAGCAACAGTTCTTATGTTTGTAATTCTAATAATTTCTTTCGGATTTCCAATTTGAAGGGAATAAGGATTGGGCAGATTAGGTTCATGTTTGATGGTTTGGCCATGACTACCAATGGCTACAATATTAGACTTATCTATTGAAGCTTTATCTAGTAAATGTAAAGTTGCTTTTCCAAATACTTTTCCCAGTTCAATATCTAAATCATTAATATTATTTTTAGATGTATGGCTATCATTGACAGCTTCAAATATTCTGTTTTTTAAATCGTTTTGAATAGGAGTAGATTCCTCTTCTACAAGTTCAAATCTGTCTTTGGATAAATTTACTATTACCGCGTCAATAGAATCAACACTTGTTCCGGACATTAATCCAACAAAGAGCCCTTCCATAAGTTAGTTATATATTAAAGCTAAGATGTTGATAATTCTTTAAATCAGAAAGGATTTTCTTGGCATGTAGATCATAGCTTTTTTTATCAGAAGCATTAATCGGTCTTGCATTAGGGAGTCTAACCGTTAGGGGATTTGCATGTTTTCCATTTACTCTAAATTCGTAATGGAGGTGGTCTCCAGTAGCAGTTCCAGTTTTGCCAACGAAGCCAATTGTGTCTGACTGTTTTATTTTTTTGCCAATTTTAGTTTTTGGATGAAATCTATCTAAATGAGCATATCTAGTTGAATAATCTTCAGTATGTTTTATTTCAATTAAATTTCCATAACCACCTTTTTTATCTGCATAGACTACGGTGCCATCTCCAGTAGCTCTGACCGGAGTTCCTTTAGAAGCCACATAATCCACTCCCGTATGGGCTCTTATTTGGTGCAATATGGGATGCCGTCTATTAAGATTATATTTTGAACTGATATAACTAAATTTCACGGGAGATCTAAGAAATGTTTTTTTAACATTCCTGCCTTCAGGAGAAAAGTATTCAGAAATCCCATTTTTTAATTTATATCTGATAGCAACATATTCTGTTTGTTGATTTATAAATTCAGCTATAAGAATATCGCCATTCAATTTTTTTTCTCCATTAACAAATACTTCTTCGTAAATAAGACTGTATGAATCACCCGGCCTAATATCATGAACAAAATCTATGTCCCAACCAAAAATATAAACCAGATCCATTATCACACTATCTGGTAATCCTCGTTTGAGTCCATCTATATACAAAGAATTAGTTATGGTTATTTTCTTAAAGACTTTAAATTTCTCTGTTTGAAGCTCGTACTCTTCTATTTTATAGCCATCTACTTGCTTTTTAGCCCTAACTCCAGATTTGAAATCTTTGATATAGTTGAGAGAGACAACTTCATTTAATTCATTTATTTCAACTTCTAATTTCTTTCCAATCTTAATTTGGGCTAATAAATTACTATTGTTTGAGTTAACCAAACTAACTATGTTCTCTTCTTCTACGCCCAGTCTTTTTAAGATCGAAAAGAGAGAATCATTACGTTTTATTTCAGATTGCTTAACTTGAGTAAAATTTCTTTCTATGAAATTTTCATCTTTTGGCAGTAGCTTGTCTATAGATATCTCAGTTAATAGATCTTCTTTAGACACAGTAGAATCTAATTCTTGATTAGAGAAAAGACTTAAGAAGACTATGAATAATATACCAACAGTCAGGTAGTAAAAATGCCTCTTAGGATAGTTAGAGAAAGTAAGTTTTATCTGTTTTAAGATCTTTCTTAGCATAGGCTTAAGCAAAAAAACACAGAATAGTACCTATTATCAGATGCATTCGTCCAAGATTAATTTCTTAAACTACCCTTATAATATACATCATAGATGAAAGATACTGAATTAGAGCTATTATTAAGAGGGGTAGAAGAAATTATCCCAAAAAAGGAGTTTCATAAAAAACTTAACAAAAATAGACCTTTAAGGATAAAACTGGGTTTTGATCCAACAGCCCCTGATCTTCATCTTGGACATACTGTTATCTTAAATAAACTTAAGCTATTCCAAGACCTAGGTCATGAAGTAATTTTCTTAATAGGGGATTTCACTGGGATGGTTGGAGATCCGTCTGGAGTTGATGAAACAAGACCAGTTTTATCTGAAGAAGAAATTAAGAAAAATGCCAAGACTTATGAAAGACAAGTGTTCAAGATTCTGGATAAGAAAAAAACTGAGATAAGATTTAATTCTGAATGGATGGACAATTTCTCCCCTAAAGAATTTATTAAACTTTCTTCTGCTCAGACAGTAGCAAGAATGCTTGAAAGAGATGATTTTCATAAAAGATACAGTTCTCAAAAGCCAATTTCAATACATGAGTTTCTTTACCCCCTTCTTCAAGGATATGATTCTGTTGCTTTGAATGCTGATGTTGAGCTTGGAGGTACTGACCAGAAATTTAATTTACTTTTAGGTAGAGAAGTGCAGAAATTCTATGGTATGGAACCTCAAATAGCATTCACTTTACCTTTATTGGAAGGTCTGGACGGGATAAAAAAAATGTCTAAGTCTTTAGAAAATTATATTGCTATTGAAGATGAAGAAAATGACATGTTCGGCAAGGTAATGTCTGTTTCTGATGAATTAATGTGGAGATACTTTGAGCTACTTAGCTTTAAATCTGATAAAGAGATTAATAAATTAAAGAGAGCTCAAACAAATGGTGAAAACCCCAGAGATATTAAATTTATGTTAGCAGAAGAAATAGTTGATAGGTTTCATGGGGAGGGGTCAGGCAGAAAAGCAAGAGAAGAATTTAAGTCGATATTTCAGAGAGGAAAAAATCCTTCTAATGTAGTAGAAATAGAAATCCAGCTAAAAGAACAAGATATAACCTTACCTAGAGTCCTAAAGGAAGCAGGGTTGGTTGCAAGTACTTCTGAGGCATTACGCCTAATAAAACAAGGTGCAGTTAAGGTTGAAGGAGAAAAAATAATTGATTCAAAACATAAAATAAGTCCAAATTCTTCCCTTTTATACCAAATTGGTAAAAGGAAATTTTCTAAGATCAAAATTCCCAAAAAATAGCTTTAAATAAGCTTCTTTTGATGTATACTTCGGCTCCCTTCAGGTAACTGGAGGGGAGTTTTTTAAAATTAATAAAGCAAGTAATTCGTGTGGGCGCCTGTTTTAGGCGCACTTACCAACCAGTTAATATTTCTTAACTAGTTTAAGTTTTTATTTCCTGGTTATATTGTGTCTTTTAGACACAATCTTCAATTTAATTGAAGAGTTTGATCATGGCTCAGATTGAACGCTGGCGGTAGGTTTTATACATGCAAGTCGAGCGGTAACAGACATTTTGATTCAGCTTGCTGAATCTAGTGCTGACGAGCGGCGAACGGGTGAGTAACGCGTAGGAATCTGCCCAGTAGCGGGGGATAGCCCGAGGAAACTCGGATTAATACCGCATACGCCCTGAGGGGGAAAGGAGGCATCTTTGATGCTTTCACTATTGGATGAGCCTGCGTAAGATTAGCTTGTTGGTAGGGTAATGGCCTACCAAGGCAACGATCTTTAGCTGGTCTGAGAGGACGATCAGCCACATTGGGACTGAGACACGGCCCAGACGTCTACGGACGGCAGCAGTAGAGAATATTGGACAATGGGGGAAACCCTGATCCAGCCATACCGCGTGTGTGAAGAAGGCTTTAGGGTTGTAAAGCACTTTAAGCAATGAAGAAGAAAAGTAAATTAATACCTTATTTTTTTGACGTTAATTGCAGAATAAGTACCGGCTAACTCCGTGCCAGCAGCCGCGGTAATACGGAGGGTACAAGCGTTAATCGGAATTACTGGGCGTAAAGCGCGCGTAGGCGGCTAAGTAAGTTGGATGTGAAAGCCCCGGGCTCAACCTGGGAATTGCATTCAAAACTGCTTGGCTAGAGTGCGAGAGAGGAAAGTAGAATTTCTGGTGTAGCGGTGAAATGCGTAGATATCAGAAGGAATACCAATGGCGAAGGCAGCTCTCTGGCTCGTCACTGACGCTAAGGTGCGAAAGCGTGGGTAGCAAACAGGATTAGATACCCTGGTAGTCCACGCCGTAAACGATGAGAACTAGCCGTTGGGGAGAATTAACTCTTCAGTGGCGCAGCTAACGCATTAAGTTCTCCGCC